>DATMZX010000276.1:0-9997 GCA_035573235.1 Gemmatimonadales bacterium | reverse complement strand
GCACGCGCACGCTCGCGATTCCGATCGATCAAGCGACGACGGAGCTGAATCTGCTGATCGAGGACACGGCGGCGGTGGTGCACGCGCCGAAGCTCGACTCGCTCGGGGTCTCGGAGCTCGAGCAGCGCCGGTTCGCCGCGTATCGCGCGGGGCCGCTCGCGCCGGGGGATCGCGTCGAGATCGTGTTGCCGTCGACGGGATTCCGCGCGCAGGCGCTGTTGCCGTACGTGATCGCGCTGCTCGCCGCGGGCATGGTGGTCGCGCTCGTGTGGGCCTTGCGGAAGCGGCCGACGCCAGCCTAGACTAGGTTCGTTCTCGCGAACGGGGATTACGGAAGCCGGTGAGAGTCCGGCGCGGCCCCGCCACTGTAACGGGCAGTCGAAGTCGGCTCAACGCCACTGGGGAGACCCGGGAAGGCGAGCCGAGCAAGCCCGGAGCCAGGAGACGTCTTCGTTCGCGCCACCAGTGAATTCCCTCGCGGGAGGGATGGTGCTGCGACGTCTTCTGTTTGCGGTTCTCATCGTTGGCGCCTGTCGGTCGGACGGTCGGACGGTCGGACGGTCGGCCCAACGCATCGTTTCACTGCTTCCATCGTTTACCGAAATCCTCTTTGCGATCGGCGCGGGTGACCGGGTCGTAGGTCGAACGACGTGGTGTGATTACCCACCGGCCGCGCTCGACGTCGCCAGCGTTGGTGATGGGATCCCGCCGAACATCGAAGCCGTCGCCGCCCGCAAACCCGATCTCGTCGTCCTGTACAACTCCGGTCCGAATGTCACCGCGGCGCAGCAGCTCGAGCGCATCGGCATTCGCACGGTGTTGCTCGACCTGAACCGGCTCGAAGACCTCGGTCCCGCGACGCGCAAGCTCGGGCAGCTGACCGGACTCGAGCAGCGCGCGGAATCGCTGGCGGCTGCCATGGACAGCCTCGTCCTCCACCGGCCTCCACCATCGTCCACCAACCTCGCCTTTGTCGTCTGGGACAACCCGCCCATCATCATCGGCGCGGGCAGCTATCTCTCCCAACTCGCCGCCCTCGCCGGGGCCCGCAACGTGTTCGACGACATCACGGCGCCATCGGCCCAGGTGTCGCTCGAAACGATCGCGGCCCGCAATCCCCACTGGATCGCGGTGCTGGCGGATTCGGCGGTGCCCCCGGCATTCGCGCAGCGGCGCGAATGGCGGGCAGTCCCCGCGGTGCGCGCAGGACAGTTCCTGATGCTTCCGGGCTCGCTGTTCGGTCGGCCCGGCCCGCGCTCGGCGGAAGCGGTCCGGCAGCTGAAGGCGCTGCTCGCGCAATGAAGTGGGCGCTGCTGTTCCTCGTTGCCGGCGTGGCGCTGGTTGCGAGCGTGCTCGTGGGACCTGCCGGACTCCAATCCGACATTGTCTGGAACCTGCGCGCTCCCCGCACGGTGCTCGCGTTCCTGGTCGGAGGCTCGCTGGGCGCGGCGGGCGCGTCGCTTCAGGCGCTCGTGCGCAATCCGCTGGCCGATCCCTTCTTGCTTGGCCTGTCGGGCGGGGCTGGGCTCGGCGCGGTCCTGGCGATCGCGCTGCATCTCCCGGGGCCCTGGGCGTTGCCGATCGCGGCGTTCATCGGGGCCCTGGCGGCGTTGGTGTTGGTCTACCGGCTGGGACGGATCGGCGGGGGCGTACTGGATCCGCGCATCCTGCTGCTGGGCGGCGTGGCGGTGGGTGCGTTCGCGGCGGCGATCACCACCGCGATCGTGTCCTTGGCCGATGCCGCCGAGCTGCGCAACGCGTTTCTCTGGCTGTGGGGCGGCCTCTCGTCGGCCTCCTGGGACGCCGTGCTGCTGATAGGTGTATATGCACCTATTCCCCTGCTGGTCCTGCTGGGGGCCTCCCGCCCGCTCGACCTGCTCGCGCTCGGCGAAGAACCGGCGCGTTACCTCGGCGCCGACGTCGAGCAAGTGAAACGCCGCGTGTATCTCGCCGCTTCGCTGCTGACCGCGGCCGCCGTCGCGGTTTCCGGTGTCATCGGTTTCGTCGGACTCATCGTGCCGCATCTCGCGCGCGGCACGTGGGGGCATCGCCATCGCGCATTGCTGCCGGCGTCCTTCATCGGAGGCGGCGCGCTGCTGGCGATCGCCGACACGCTGGCTCGCACGGTGGTTGCGCCGCGAGAGCTGCCGGTCGGCGTCGTTACTGCACTGATCGGGGTGCCGGTATTCGCGTTGTTGTTGCGACGTTGGACCGTCGCATGACGCTGCAGCTGAACGACATTTCCTATCGCTATCCCAATGCGCCCCGCGACGCGTTGACGGGCGTGTCCATGACTGTTTCCGCCGGCCGTTTTGTCGCCGTGCTCGGTCCAAACGGAAGCGGGAAGACGACGCTCGTTCGCATCGCCCTCGGCGCCCTGCGATCCCGGACCGGGGCCGCCACGCTCGGTGAGAAGCCGGTACACGAGTGGACGCGCCAGGAGCTCGCCCGGATCGTCGGCGTGGTCCCGCAGCGCGAAGACAACCTCTTTCCGCAGCGCGTCCGCGAGACCGTGCTGCTCGGCCGTTATCCGCATCTCTCGATGTGGGGCCGCGAGCGCGCCGAGGACCATGCCGCCGTGCAGCGCGCGCTGGCGGCGTGTGACGCCGAGCAGCTCGCGGATCGGTGGGTCTGGAGCCTTTCGGGGGGCGAGTACCAGCGGGTGCGCATCGCCCGCGCGCTCGCGCAGGAGCCGAAGCTGCTCGTGCTCGATGAGCCCGGCGTGTCGCTCGATCTCAGGCACGAAATGGGCTTGTTCGAGCTCGTGCGCAGTCTCGTCGATTCGCGCGGCCTTGGGGTCCTGATGATCACGCACGACCTGAATCTCGCGGCGCGCTTCGCCGACTCGCTGCTGCTGCTGAACGAAGGGCGCGCGATCGCGGCCGGCGCGCCGGGCGACGTGTTGACCCAGGAAGTCGTCGAAGCGGTGTTCGCCTGGCCTGTCGCGATGCAAACAATCGATGGCCGACCGCAGATGGTTCCTCTGCGCCAGTCCAAGGAGAATGTGTGATCGCTTTGCTGCTCGTTCTCACTTTCGCCCAGGACACGATCCAGCTCAAGCCGGTCGTCGTCACGGCCTCGCGCGTGGACGTCCCCGCCGCCCTCGTTCCGGCGGCCACGACGGTGCTGCGCGGTGCCGACCTCGAGGCGCGGGGCATTCGCACCGTCGCGCAGGCGCTCCAGCTCGTGCCCGGCGCGCACATCGTCGAGACCGGGAGCTATGGAGGCCAGACGTCGTTGTTCCTGCGCGGCGGTGAGAACGACTACGTGAAGGTCCTCGTCGACGGGGTCCCGATCAATCAGCCGGGTGGCGGGTTGGATCTCGCGAATCTTACGACAGACAACGTCGAGCGCATCGAGGTCGTGCGGGGCCCGGTCAGCGTGCTCTACGGATCGGATGCCGTCACGGGGGTAGTGCAGATCTTTACCCGCGCGGGGGATGGGGCCGTGAAACTCGCCGCCACCGCGCAAGCGGGTACGTATGGCACCACACAATTTGGTGCCGATGTCGAAGGGGGCACGCGCGCCGTCGGCTACTCGGCCAGCGTGTCCCGCTTTGGGTCGAGCGGTTTGTATCCGTTCAACAACGATTATCGGAATGTCGTCGCCAGCGGCCGCCTCCGGCTGCGGCCCGACGAACGGACGGAAGCCAGCCTCTCGTATCGCTACGGCGACGATCGCTATCACTTCCCGACCGATTTCGTGGGCGCGCCCTCCGATTCCAACCAGTTCAGCGAAAACCGCGGACCGCTCGCGAGTCTGTCGCTGCGCCGCACGGTAGGCAACGTCGAAATTGGCGCCGATGCCGCGTTTCGGGAGACGAGGCAGCTCTTCAGCGACGATCCAGATTCGCCCGGTCAAGACGCCTCCGCCAGTGACGACCTGGTCAGGCGGGCCGCGGGCGGGATGTTACTGACGTGGCGCCCGCGCTCGAGCGCGTCCCTGACGGCGGGCATCGACTACGAAGACGAGAGCCAGCGCGGTCGGAGTGTATTCGTCTCCGGCGGCACCCCGTTCCCCGATTCGATCGACGTGCAGCGCTGGACGACTGGATATTACGCGCAGGCGGTGGTCGATCTCTCGCTGCTGGCCATCACCGCCGGGGGCCGCCTCGACGACAATTCGGAATTCGACACGCACGGCACATATCGCGTCGGCGCGGTTCTGGGCGCGCATGCCCGAACACACGGGCACGCGGCGTTGGGAAACGGCTTCAAGGAGCCGACATTCTTCGAGAATTTCGCGAAGGGATTTGTCACCGGGAATCCAGATCTCGAGCCGGAGCGCTCGACGAGCTGGGAAGCCGGCGTGGAGCACTCGCTGGCCCAGGGCCGCTGGACGTTGACCGGGACCTATTTCGATCAACGGTTTCGTGACCTGATCGATTTCAGCGGGTCGACATACTTCAACGTCCCGGGCGCCGACAGCCGCGGCGTCGAGCTCGCCGCCAATGGTGTGCTGACACCCGCGTTTGTGGTCGAGGTGCGGTACACCTTCCTGCACACCACCGTCACGAAGGGCGGCGCCGACTCGAGTGCCGACGCGTTGTTCGTGCCGGGCAAGCCGTTGTTACGCCGCCCGGCTCACTCGCTGATGCCGGAAGTCGGCATGACGCTCGGCGCGCACGGACGGCTGGTCGTCGGCGTGCGGTGGGTGGGAAAACGTGACGATCGCGATTTCACAAAGCCCTCGGGCAGCCAGCGCGTTACGCTCGATCCCTACACCCACGTCAACATCGCGGCCGAATACACGCTCGGCTCGCTGCAGCTGACTGGAAAAGTCGAGAACGCCTTCGACGATCAGACGCCCGAGATCTCGGGGTTCGAGCCGCGGGGCCGCACCGTGATGCTCGGCGGACGCGTCACCGTTGGCCGCTGAGCGGATCGTCTCGCTACTCCCCAGCGCGACGGAGATCGTGTGCGCGTTGGGGCTCGAGGCACGGCTCGTCGGGATTTCGCACAGCTGCGATTACCCACCCGCCATCACCGATCGGCCGCGACTCTCGAGACCACGGCCGCAGCTGGACGGCCTGTCGAGCGGCGAAATCGACGCGGCAGTGCGGGCGGCGCTGCGGGATCATGGGAGTGTGTACGAGATCGACATTGAAGGGATCCGCGCACTCGAGCCCGATCTCATTCTCACGCAGGGGATCTGCGACGTCTGTGCGGTGCCACGGAGCCAAGTGATCGACGCGAGCCTGGGGGCGCGAGTGCTCACGCTCGACGCCCACGATCTCGCCGCGATTGTCGCGGGAATTCGGGACGTCGGCTGCGCGACCGGTGCGAGTGAGCAGGCTGAGGCGTACATCGCCGGCATGCAGCGGCGGATCAGCGCCGTTCAGGATCGTGTCCGCGCGCGTCCAGGCCCGCGCGTGCTCGCGCTCGAGTGGCTCGATCCGCCTTACGTCCCGGGCCACTGGGTGCCCGAGCTCGTGGCTCTGGCCGGTGGCGTGCTCGTGGCCGGCACCGCGGGCCGGCCGTCGTATCGGTTGGAATGGCCGGAGCTCGAGGCGCTCGATCCCGATGTCGTCCTCGTCATGCCTTGTGGGTTCAATCTCGAACAGGCACGCCGTGAAGCCGATCTCCATCGCGCCGCGTTGCGGCGTGTGGGCGGGGTCGTCCATACCCTCGATGCATCGTCCTACTTCAGCCGCTCGGGTCCCCGGGTGGTGGACGGACTGGAGATTCTCGCGGCGACTATATTCCCGATGTGAGTCTCGTCTCCACGCCGGCGATCGTGCTGCGCACCTATCCCTACAGCGAAACGTCGAAGATCGTGCGCCTGGCGACGCGCGACTACGGTGTGCAGAGCGCGATCGCGAAGGGCGTGCTCCGGCCCAGGAGCCCGTTCGGCGCGGCACTCGAAACGTTGAGTGAAGGCGTGGCGCAGCTCTATCACAAAGAGACCCGCGAGCTCCAGATCCTCGCCGCCTTCGACGTCACCCAGCTGCGTCGAGGTCTGGCCGGCAACGTCGGCCGGTTCGCGGGCGCGGCCGCACTGTCGGAAGTCATGCTGAAGATGGCGCCGCCCGCGCCGCTGCCCGCCGCATACGAGGCGCTGACCTTCGGGCTCGATGCGCTCGCCGGCGCGAGCGCGGAGCAGGTCGATGCCGTGGCCACGCGCTGGCTCTGGCTGCTGGTCGGCGTGCTCGGCTTTGCGCCGCAGCTCGACGCGTGTGTGCGCGACGGCAACGAAGTGTCCGGCACCGTCGCCTTCAGCGCCGCCGAAGGCGGTGTGCTGTGCGCCGATTGTGCCGGGCTCAAGCCACCGACCCGGCTTCCGCCGAAAGCGTACAGCGATCTCCGCGCGTTGAACGACGAAGCGGCTGAGATTCCCGCCCTGGATGCCGCGCACGCCGCGGCCCACCGGCGGCTCGTCGCTCGCTTCATCCGCCAGCACCTCGGCGAAATCGAAGGCCAGCGCAACGGCAAGCACGAGCGCGCCAGCGCGATCGAGATCTGGGAACGAGGCTCGTGGATTTCGTAGTCGGCACCGCCGGCCACATCGATCACGGGAAGACGGCATTAGTGAAAGCCCTCACCGGGGTCGATACCGATCGCTGGGAGGAAGAGAAACGCCGCGGCATCACCATCGATCTCGGCTTCGCGCCTCTGCCGCTGCCGGGTGGCATCAAGGCCAGCGTCGTCGACGTGCCGGGCCACGAAGGCTTCGTCAAGAACATGCTCGCGGGCGCGACCGGAATCGATGTCGCGCTGCTCGTGATTGCGGCTGACGAAGGGATCATGCCGCAGACCGAAGAGCATCTCGCGATCGTGGAGCTGCTGGGAATCCGACGCGGGATCCCCGTTCTCACCAAGCGCGATCTGGTCGACGACGAATGGCTGGCGCTGATTCGCGCCGACGTGGTCAAACGTCTTTCGCGCAGTCGAGTCCAGTGGCACACCCCGATTGCCGTCAGTGCGCTCAAGGCGGAGGGGTTGGAGGATCTGAAAAAAGCGTTGGTGGAGGTGGCCGCCGATCTCGCAGCTCGGCACGCCGATGACCTTTTCCGGTTGCCGATCGATCGAGTCTTTGCGCTCCCTGGCGCCGGAACGGTGGTGACTGGATCGACGTGGAGCGGCTCCGTCGCAGCGGGTGACACGGTACGACTGCTGCCACTCAATCGGGACGTCCGGGTGCGCTCGATCCAGGTGCACAGCCAGGATGCGCAGCAGGCCGGTCCAGGCCGGCGCACAGCGCTCGCGCTGGTCGGCGTGGATAAAGAAGAGCTCGAGCGCGGCCATGTGGCGGTGACCGGTCCCGGGTGGGCGTCCACGAACACACTCGACGTCTCGCTCGAGCTGCTTCCCGAAGTCAAAAAGCCGCTCAGCGTGCGCACTCGCATCCGCGTGCATCTGGGCACCGCCGAAGTGCTGGCGCGTGTCGCGCAGGTTCGGTCCATCGCCCCCGGCGAGACAGGGCGCGCTCGACTGCTGCTGGAACGTCCGCTGGTTGCGCGAGGTGGAGACCGCTTTGTGGTGCGCAGCTTTTCCCCGGTGACGACGATTGGCGGCGGCACCGTTCTTGATCCGTTTCCTCCCAAACGCCCCCGCGTCTCGGAACGGGGCTTCACGTTGGCGCACTTCGTCGAAGAGGCCGGCTTGCGAGGCGTTGGGATTTCGGAGCTGGGAGTCAGGGTTGGCACCGCCACCTCTGACGTGCCGCGAACGATCGAATCGGCCGGGAAAGGCATCCTTTCTGTAGGGGAAGCCCTGGTCTCGCGGAAGGTGATCGCACAGGAGATCGACCGGTTGGCGGCAGTCGTTGCGGCGCATCACGAACAGCACCCGCTCGATCCGGGATTACCCTTAGGGGCATTACGAGCCGCTGTCAGCGCGCCCGCGCCAATACTAGATCTGTTGGTAGAGCACGGTGTAAAGAAGCAGGCGTGGGAGCTGACCGAAGGCGGCGCGGCGGTCCGCAAGCCGGGTTGGCAAGCGGCGCTCAAGGCCCGGGCGGGAGAAGCGGGCGGGCGTCTGGCGCAGCGCTTGGCGGATGCCCGTTGGCAGATCCCGACGGTGGCCGAGCTCGAGAAAGAGTTCTCGGATCCGACGGTCCCGGCGCTGCTGGCGCATCTGGCGCGCGAAGGCTCGGTAGAACGTGTCGATCAAGAGCGCTATGCGCAGAAACAGGCATTGGAGGAGTTCCGTCGGGCAGTCGAAGAGACGTTGCGGGAGCTCGGTGCCGCGACGCCGGCGCAGTTCCGCGATCGGCTGGGACTGACGCGCAAGTACCTGATTCCGCTGCTGGAGTGGGCGGACCGGCGCGGCATCACCAGTCGGCAGGGAGATACCAGGGTTTTACGTGCTTGACAGACGCTCGGCGCGCTTCCTACGTTTTGTCTGGAGTTAATCCTTACGCGCCCTGTACCTACAAGGAGAGCGGTCTAACGCATCTTTACGTTTGCCAGGAGTCGGTGAGATGAAGCTGTACGTCGTGCTATTGGCCCTCTGGTTCGGAGGGGGCTTACTGGCGGGTCAAGCAACTCCGCCTCCGCTGGTCGAGTTGAAGCAGAACTATCCGAATCCCTTCAACCCGGCGACCACGATCCCGTTCACCTTGAACGGGTCGCTGTTTGCCGACGGTCATCGTCCCAAGGTCTCGCTGCGCATCTACAACGTGCTGGCGCAGCTCGTGTCCATTCCACTGCTCCAGGGCACGGGCGAGGCGATGACGGACGTCGAGCTCACGTGCTCGAATCCCACCGCGCCGTGCGAATTCTGGGCGTACTGGGATGGAAAAGTTTTGAATAGCGATCGTGAGGCTGCTTCCGGCGTCTATATCTACCAGCTGATTGTGGACGGGAAACGATTTACGAAGAAGATGATCATTATGAAATAGACGGTAGGACGGTAGGACGGTAGACGGTAAGGGGACGGTAGGTTACTACCGTCCCTCTGTCTTTTTGGCATCTTTTTTGGGCACAGGCGTTGCTTGGGGAGAGCGCATGATCCAACCAGATCGTCTCACCGTAAAGGCTGCCGAGGCTCTTCAACAAGCCGCGGCTCTCGCGCGCGCCAAAGGCAACCCCGTCGTCAACGATGCCCATCTGTTTTACGCGCT
Organism: Gemmatimonadales bacterium; assembly: GCA_035573235.1. Classification (GTDB taxonomy): domain Bacteria; phylum Gemmatimonadota; class Gemmatimonadetes; order Gemmatimonadales; family GWC2-71-9; genus 20CM-2-65-7. The sequence goes on along the minus strand of DATMZX010000276.1, from coordinate 934 downwards.
GCTGCAGCAAGATGAAGGCATTGTCGTTCCGCTCCTGCAGAAGGCCGGGCTCAACGTTTCGCAGCTCACCGCCGAGACGGAGCGCGAGATGGAGCGGTTCCCCAAGCAGTCGGGCGGCGCGGACGCGACGTTCTCGCGCGAGCTGACGCGCGTCCTGGATCGCGCCGACGAAGACGCGAAGGCCCTCGGCGACGCGTACGTCTCGACCGAGCATCTCCTGCTCGCGCTCGCGGAAGAGAAGAACACCACCGCGCGCGAGCTGCTCTCGGCGAACGGCGTCACGCGCAAGGAGCTGCTCGCGGCCCTCGAGGGCGTGCGGGGCTCGCATCGCGTCACCGATCAGGAACCCGAAACCAAATACCAGTCGCTGCAGCGCTTCACGCGCGATCTCACCGAAGTCGCGCGCAAAGGCAAGCTCGATCCCGTCATCGGACGCGACGAGGAGATTCGGCGCGTCATGCAGGTGCTGTCGCGGCGCACCAAGAACAACCCCGTGCTGATCGGCGAGGCCGGCGTCGGCAAGACGGCGATCGTCGAAGGGCTGGCGCAGCGCATCGTCAACGGCGACGTGCCCGATTCGCTCAAGAACAAGCACCTCGTCGCGCTCGACATCGGCGCGCTCGTTGCCGGCACGAAGTTCCGCGGTGAATTCGAAGAGCGGCTCAAGTCGGTGCTGAAAGAGATCACGGGCGCCGAGGGCAAGTACATCGTGTTCATCGACGAGATGCATACGCTGGTGGGAGCGGGGAAGGCCGAAGGCTCGATGGACGCGTCGAACATGCTCAAGCCGGCGCTGGCCCGCGGCGAGCTGCACGTCGTCGGTGCGACGACGCTCGACGAATACCGGAAGAACATCGAGAAGGACGCCGCGCTCGAGCGGCGCTTCCAGCCGGTGTACGTCGGCGAGCCGTCGGTCGAAGACACGATCGCGATC
>DATMZX010000275.1:0-4295 GCA_035573235.1 Gemmatimonadales bacterium | reverse complement strand
ACGGGCGGTGTTTCGACCAACTGCTTCACGGTCAACTGCCAAATCCAAAACGGCTTCTTCTCGTGGGGTCCGCGGATCCCGGACAGCGTGCCGACGTTCGATCACGGCGCCGAGATGTTCGAGAACGGGAAGACGCTGGAGAACTCGCTGTCGATTTCGGGCGGCAATGACCGCACCACGTTCTACCTCTCGATGAGCACGCACAATCAGGACGGCTTCATCGTCGCGAACACCGACCGCTACGAGCGCTATACCGCGCGGTTCAGCGGCTCGCACACACTGTTCGAGAACTTCGTGGTGAGCGCGAGCATTTCGGTCGTGCAGGCCAAGACGACCGGCTCGGATCGCGGCAATTCGATCAACGGCATCGGCATCAGCGCGCTGCGCCAGCCGCCCGATTTCGACGCCAGGAACTATCTCGGCGGCCCGAACAATCTGCATCGTTCGTGGCGCTTCCCGAACCCCGGTCCCACGGCGTTCATCACGAACCGCGGGTTCGACAATCCGTTCTACGCCCTCTACACCGATCAGCTCGAGGGCCAGAACGGCCGCTATCTCGGCAACATCAATGTGAACTGGAAGCCGCTGCTGTGGCTCGCCGTGAACTGGACGCTGGGCGGCGACTACAACAGCGACGACCGCACCTACGCGTATGGCCAGGCCAGCTCGGGCACGAACGGCGGCTCGATGGAGCGGTGGCAGTTCTACGATCGCACGTTCGATCACACGCTGACGGCGACCGGTTCGCACACGTTCAATCCCAACATCAACGGGTCGCTCACCCTTGGTCAGAACCTGAACGAGACGTATTTCCGGCAGATCGACGTCTCCGGCCAGGTCTGGCTCGCGCCGACGCCATACAAGCTGTCCAACACGACGACGCGCACCCTGCCCAACGATGCCGAGCAGCGCCGCCGCATCGAAGGCTACTTCGGGCAGGCGAACCTGGACCTGTATGATCAGGTGTTCCTCCAGGCCCGGCTCCGCAACGACGCCAACTCTGCCTTCGGCGTCGGTCACCAGCGCGCCTGGTATCCTGGCGCCAGCGTGGCGTGGAGCTTCACCAAGGCGGTGAGCGTGCCCGAGCAGTGGCTCACGTACGGCAAGGCGCGCATGGCGTACGGCGAGAGCGGCCAGCAGCCGCCGCTCTATGCAACACAGGATGTCTTCACGACGGCCTCGTTCGCCGACTTCAATCCCGGCTCGCTCCAGGGCACCACGATCAACGGCATTGGTGGCCTGTACGCGTCGGCGACCAAGGGCAATCCCGACATCTCGCCCGAGCGCGTGAAGGAGTTCGAAGGCGGGTTCGACCTGAGCGTGCTGCGGGGCCGGGCGGATCTGTCGCTGACGCGGTACGTCGCCAAGTCCCACGATGTCATCTTCGCGGTACCGCTCCCACCATCGACCGGATTCACGAGCCAGAACATCAACGCCGGCGCGCTCGAGAACAAAGGCTGGGAGCTCACGAGTGAGATCCGGGCGGTGCAGAAGTCTGAGCTCAGCGTCTCGTTTGGACTCAACTGGGCCAAGAACCGCAACGTCGTGACCAGCCTCGGCGCGACCCAGGACCAGCTGGACGGCCTGGTGCCGATGCCGACGCCGGAAAACTGCGGTCCGGAAGCCAAGGTCGCGCGCTGCGAGACGGGCATCGGCTCATCATTCGCCGGGCAAACCACGCACGCGCAGGTCGGCTACCCGCTCGGCGTGTGGCGCTCGATCGACTTCGCGCGCTGCGGCCGCGGTTTGACCAACGTCTCGTTCGGGGGCACGACGTACGACGTCGGCACCGCATGCGCCGGCGCCCCGGACGGCGCGCTGTACCTCGCGCCCAACGGCTTCCCGATCACGGATCCCACGGTGCGCGCGATCGGTAATCCCTGGCCCGACTGGACCGCCGGGATTTCGGCAACCGTCAACTACAAGGGATTCCAGATCACAGCGTTCGTGGATCACCGCCATGGCGGCGACGTGCTCAACATGACGCGCGCGTCGATGTACCAGTACGGTACCCATATCGATACCGACATGCGTGGTGACACGGTGGTGTTCGGTCAGAACATGCTGTGCCAGAACAAGAACTGCGACGTGTTGAACGGGCCGGTGGTGGGACCAGGGAAAGACGTGCCCGTCGTGCTGGGCGAAGGCTGGTTCAGCAATTCGGCGGACCCAAACGGCCGTGGACAGGGAGCGACGGGTGGTCCGATCAGCACACGGCTCGAGGACGCGACGTTCACCCGTCTGCGTGAAATCTCGATCAGCTACTCCTTCCGGGGCCGCTGGGTGAGCCGCGTGGCCGGGTTCCGGCAGATCGATCTGAAGGTGTCAGGCCGGAATCTCGGGTTGTGGACCAAATACTCGGGCTACGATCCCGAAGTGAACCTGGGTGGCGCGCAGAACGCGAACCGCGGTATCGACTGGTTCAACGCGCCGCTGGCCCATGCGTGGATCATGCAGTTCAACCTCTACCACTAACGGACGCGAGGAGCGGACCATGAATACGTATCGCAAAGCCGTAACCGTCCTCGCGCTGACTGTGCTTGGTGCGGGGTGCAGTGAATTCCTGAGCGGACCCGGGTTGACGGAAAATCCGAACAACCCGACCAACGGAACGGCGCTGCAGCAGCTGATATCGGTGCAGTCGAACATGGCGACCAGACTCGAAGGCCAGGTCGCCCGGTGCGCCGGCATCTTCACGCAGCAGCTGATCGGCAGCAACAATCAACAGCTGTCGTTCTGCACCGCCTATGGTGTCACGGAGAGCGACATCTCCGGTCAGATGTCCGGCTTCTATACCGGTGGCGGCTTGAAGGGGCTGCGGAATATTGAGGCCTTGGCCACCGCTTCAGGCGACAACTTTCTGCTGGGCATCGCGAAGATTTGGGAAGGGTTCGCGATTGGGACCGCAACGTCCGTCTGGGGCGACCTGCCATACCGTGAAGCTGTCACGGACGGCATCACGTCACCGGCGCTCGATCCGCAGCAACAGATATATGCCGACGTGCAGACTCGTTTGGACGAAGGGATTGCGGCGCTGACATTGGTGCCCAGTGTCACGACGAACTGCGCACCGTCCGAGGGTGACCTGATCTACTGTGGCACCGCTGTTGCTCGGAATACGGAGGTCGCGCGCTGGATTCGGGCGGCCCATACGCTCAAGGCGCGGTTCTATCTCCACCTCGTGGAGCGCCAGGGTGTGACGGCGTATCAGAGCGCGCTGGCGGAAGCCAACCTCGGCATCAATGAGGCGCCGGCGAACGCCACGCAGGCGATCCATGGCCAGGCGCCGGGCGACTTCCGGACGTTCCATGGGACCATTCAGGACTTCGACGCCAACATCTGGGCCGAGTTCCTGAGCACACGCCAAGACATCGTGGCTGGTAACGTCCTGGTCGCGATGCTCAAGGCTCGTAACGACACCGTTCGGTTGCGGGGGTATTTCGACACGACTTCGATCGCCCACCCCGGTGCGCTACCCGGCGAGAAGTATGCCGGTAACGATCAGAACAACGTGGTTGTCCGGCCGCCGCCACCGGGATGTCCGGCCACGGGCACCTGTCCGGCGTCCGTTATCAACACATCGGTGCGTCGCGTGTTCACGTTCCGCCAGCCGCTCATTACCTGGGCGGAGAATCAGCTGATCCTGGCGGAGGCGAAATACATGACGGGTGATTCGGCCGGGGGCGCGGCCAATGTGAACGCGGTGCGTGCGGCCGTCGGTCTGCCCGCGCTCGCGGCGCCCACGTTCGTGGACGTCATGAGCGAGAAGTACATCGCCATGTACCAGAACCCCGATGTCTGGTCGGATTACAAGCGCACCTGCATCCCGACGCTGGTCCCGAATGGTGGAGCGACCGAAGTCATCGGCCGCCTGCCGTACGGCTCGGCGGAACGGACCGCAAACGCGAACATTCCGCTGCCCTCGGCTTTCCCGGGGAGCACGACGGGATCATCGCCGGTGCGGAACTGGAACGATCCGAACGCCTGTCCCTGATAGTAGGGCAGGCGTGTCGTAGGGTCAGGTATGACGGGGGACAACCGGCGTCACCGGTTGTCCCCTTGTGTCTCTGCAACCGAACTAGGCAAAATGGAGCTATGACCGTCGCGCGACGTTTCGGGTTAGGGCTGCTGTTCGTCCTCGCGGGCTGCTACCGGCAGCTGCCGCTCGAAACACCGTTACCGCAGCCGAACCAACGCATCGTGGCCGATGTGACCGACACCGGTGTCGTCGCCATGAGCAACTTGTTGGGCCCCGGCGCGCAAGAAGTTGAAGGCATCGTCGTCGCCGCCGACAA
>DATMZX010000274.1:0-6439 GCA_035573235.1 Gemmatimonadales bacterium | reverse complement strand
TCTTGCAGCTCCAAAACCAGCTGCGGTTGTGCTGACCCGGGCCGGGAAGGGTCCGCAGGCGGTGGCACGTTCACAGCCAGGATGGAGCGGAACTGGACGGAGATCATGAATACGACGAGCAGCACGAGGAGCACATCGATCATCGGAGTCACGTTGATACCGCAATCACGTCTTCATCTGAGGGGCAGCTCAGCCGCATCTCGTTAGGCCGGCTCCAGTTCTTTTTGGTTTCCCCGATGTATTTGCTGACGATCCTCACCACGTCGATCCGATACACCGCCCAAGTAACCCGTCAGCTTGCTCCTCAGCGTTACCGCCTGCAGCTTGAGCATCCCCTTACGAGGACACCCGCATGGCGACCCACGCCCGCCGATTGGTACAGCTCCTGCTCCCATTCGCGCTGATCCCTTCCGTGCTCGCCGCCCAGGGATCCGCAGCCTGGTCGGGATGTCGGGCGGACTCCCTCTCGACCTACAATTGCGCGCCATACTACAGCGGCACCGTCAGCCTGGCCTCTGAGCTCAAGACCGCCAACGGCACGGAGACGTCGTCCGTGGTCGCAACGGTGACGGGGGGACGAGTGACCTGCCGGGTCAAGACACCCGAGACTGCGGAATTCGAGGCACCGGGGATGCTGGCCGTGGAGCACGGCTCGAACATGAATTCGGGCGCCTTCAAGATCCAAGTCTGGTGTCCAGAGGCGGCGGGAGAGCGCGTCACTCGGCAGGACGCGCCGAGCATCGAGACCTACGATCAGCGCGCGGCGGACTACGCGACGTTGGAAGGAAAGGATGCACACGAGCATCCCAACACCGATGCGGCCAACGGCGTGACCGGTACGGAAGTGATCACCTGGCGGCTGCGCCGGTCCAACTAACCAGCGACCACAGCGAGGAAGACCACATGGTTCGTGTCATGTCGGTGTCATGTTTCGTGAGCCTGGTTGTCTCCGCCTGCGCCCACGTGCAGCCTGTGGTGCCAGGGCTCACCGTTCGCCTCGGCCAGAGCCCGGGACCCGACACGATTGTCTATCAGCGCTCGATCACCCGCGCCGGCCTGGACAGCAGCGCGGGCACTCGCACCGTCGTGCTCCGGGTGATCGACGGCACGCGCCGCACCCGGCTGCTCGAGGTGGAGCAGCGCTTTCCTGGTGGGGGCGGAGAGATCGTGGACACGGCGCTGGCCGAACTCACGACGCTGCGCGCGGTGGCGCACCGGTCGCATCAGCCCACACGCGTCATGCGCTTCACCTTCTCAGGCAACGACGTCGAAGGTACAGTCTCTGCGCGCAGTGGCGCGCGCGACTCGATCACCCGGGTCCGTCAGGCACTCGGCGGGCCGATCTTCGATTCCAACGTGATCGACCTGGTTGTTGCGGCGCTGCCACTGCGTCAAGGGTTAACAGCGGATCTGCCGTTCTTCATCTATGAGCGTGGTGGGCGAGTATCGATCCCTGTAGCGGTGCGCGAGCGCGCCACGGTCGCGTTTGCAACCCTCGGGTCACGCGAGGTCTGGGTCGTCGCGGTCGAGGTTCCAGGCGCTCCGGCGACGGTGTGGGTGGACACGCGGACCCACGCCATACTGCGGGTGCGCTACGACATCACGGCACGCGCGATGAGCTTCACTGATGAGCGAGTTACCCCGTTGCATGGATAACGAGCGGCTGTTCACCTCCCAGGAGTCCCCCCCAACAGGAGTCTCTCGATGAAATTCACCAAGAACCTCGGGATGTTGTTGTTGGGTATCTGGCTCATCGTGACCGGACTCATACCTCTGCTCAACCTTAGCTTTTCGGGACTCAGCACTCTCATGGCTGTCCTGGCCATTGCCGCCGGTGCTTTGATCATCCTAGGCAAGTAAATCGGACAGCCGCAACTCGAGGTCTCGGGAGATCTATGAACCGCTTGCCATTAATGGCAATAGCCATTCTTCACGTGGGTTCCCTGGCCTGCCGTCCCGCGGAGCCGACTCACAGCGGAGCCGCTCTCATCGTGCTTTACCCACGTCCTGCCGATACCACCGCGTTTGAGACCGTGTATACCCACGACCACATGCCGATGGTGACCGCGGCGAATTTCAAAGGTCTGCAGCGGTTCATCGCATCACGAATCGTTGCCACACCCAATGGCGGTTCGCCACAGTTTTACCGAGTTGCTGAGTTGCAGTTCGGGTCATTGGCCGACCTTCAGGGAGCACTCGCTGCTCCATCCGCGCAGCGGGTAGCCGCACACGCTGACTCTATTTCAACGGGTGGCCATCCACTTGTCTTCATCGCGCAAGTAACCACACAGTAGGTTTCCGGAGCGCTGCCTACCACGCGCGTGATGGGACCCGATAGCCCCGGCCAGTATGAGCCGGGACTATCGGACGACCGACCGCGAGATCCATGTCGCTGTTACTGTCCCGAGCTCTCACCCAGCGCGACGAGCAGCTCGTCCAGCTGATCGAACGTCTCGTACATTGCATCGGATGCTCCCCCGGCCGCGTCGAGCGCTTCCTTCGAAGGATAGCGCTCGCGCAGGACCACCAGCGTCTTGCCGCCCTTTTCCTCGAAGGTCACCGTGGTGACCGACCCGCCCTCGCCACCTTCCTCATTGGTCCACGCGAGGCGCGAGTACGGCTTCACTTCGACGTACGTGCCGAAAAACGCGACGGGCTCGGGCTTGAAATCGAATACCAAGCGGTACTTGCCGCCGACCCGGGCCTCCACCTCGCAGGACAGCAGTTTCATGCCCATCGACTTGGGCACCCACCACCGCCTGAGCAGCTCGGCCTTGGTAAAGGCCTCGAACACGATGCGCGCCGGGCCGTTGATGGTCCGCGTGACCACCACCTCGCGGTCCGACTGCCGTTCCACCGTGGTGCGGTTCTTCACGGGGCCCGGCTCACTTTCGATTCTTGCGTTCATCGCCCTTCTCCTTTCGGGTGAGTTCCTCGACAACCTTGTCCAACGCGTCGAAGCGTTCGTCCCAGCGCTGGCGGTACCGCTCGAGCCACGCCGTCTCTTCCTCCAAGCGGCGCGGGCCCAGCCGGCACGTCCGCACGCGCCCGATTTTCTTCGTGCTGACGAGCCCCGCCTGCTCCAGCACGCCGACGTGCTTCTTCATGCCCGTGAGCGTCATCTGGAACCGCTCGGCAAGGTCCGTGATCGACGCGTCGGCTCGTCCGAGCTGCTCCAGCACGCCGCGCCGCGTGGCGTCCGAGAGCGCGGCGAACGAAGTATCAAATCGGGTCGTCATATACTGAACCATATGGTTCAGTATATACCACACGCGGTCGCGGCATGCAAGGGGTGGCGGCGCCGTCCTGCTGTGGTAACCTTTCATTCGCGTGACCTCAAAGACGGTGCGGGTCAAGATCTTCTGGGATGGCAGCATGTGCTTCATCCCCGTCCCCTTCGACCCGAAGCTCGCGTTCGGCAAGGTCCGCGCGCCGGTTCGCGTCACCCTCAACGGCTACACGTATCGGAGCACGATCGCGTCCATGGGCGGGACCGTCTGCATCCCGCTGCGGCGCAGCAACCGCGAGGCCGCGGGATTGGAAGGCGGAGAGACGCTCGATGTCGAGATCGCACTCGATACCGAGAAACGCGTCGTGACGCCACCCGCCGACTTTGCCCGCGCGCTCAAGGCGGCGGCGCCCGCGTGGGATCGCTGGCGCGACCTCAGTGTGTCGCACCAGAAAGAGTACGTCGAGGCGATCGTCGCAGCGCGAAAGCCGGAGACGCGAAAGCGGCGCATCGCTGAAGCGGTGCGTATCATTCGGGCACGCCGGATTCGGGAGACACGATGATCGGGATGGCGTTGTTGGCACTGCAGGCGGCGACAGCACAACCGGCGCGCGTGGCGGCACTCAAGCAGGAGGCCATGACCGACGTCGCGAGCCGCGCGCAGTTCACGCAGCAAATGGTGGATCAGATCTTCAGTTTTGGTGAGCTGGGATTTCAGGAAACCGAGACCTCCCGCTACCTCGTCACGCTGCTGCGCAAGAACGGCTTCACCGTGCGCGAAGGGGTGGCGGGGATTCCGACCGCCTGGGTGGCGACGTGGGGATCCGGAAAGCCGGTCATCTCCCTCGGCTCCGACATCGACGACATCCCGCAGGCGTCGCAGAAGCCCGGCGTGGCCTGTCACGCACCGCTGATCGAGGGCGCGCCCGGGCACGGCGAAGGCCACAACTCGGGGCAAGCGGTGAACATCACCGCCGCGCTCGCGGTGAAGAAAATCATGGAGCGCGAACACCTGCCGGGCACGCTGCAGATCTGGCCGGGCGTCGCCGAAGAGCTCGTGGGAACGAAGGCGTACTTCGTGCGCGATGGGCTCTTTGCGGGCGTCGATGTCGTGCTGTTCTCGCACGTCGACGACAATCTGGCGACCTCCTGGGGCGACATCGCCGGCAATGGACTGGTGTCGGTGCAGTACACGTTCCAGGGACGGAGCGCCCACGCCGCCGGCGCGCCATGGCGCGGGCGCAGCGCGCTCGACGCCGTCGAGCTGATGGACATCGGCTGGAATTACCGGCGGGAGCATCTCCGGCTGCAGCAGCGCTCGCATTACGTCATCGTGGATGGGGGCGATCAGCCCAACGTCGTGCCGCCGACCGCCTCGGTCTGGTACTATCTGCGCGAGCTCGACTATCCGCACATCATGGAGCTGTACGCGCTCGCCGACACCATCGCGCGCGCCGCCGCGGCGATGACCAGCACCACGCTGCTGCCGCCGCGCATCCTCGGGTCGGCCTGGCCCGGCCACTTCAATCGCGTGGTCGCCGAGGCGATGTACGAGAACATCAAGCAGGTGGGGCTCCCGCCGTGGACCGACGCCGACCAGCGCCTCGCCCGCGCGCTGCAGAAGGAGCTCGGCGTGGCCGATTCGGGCCTGGCCGTGAAGCTCGACACGCTGCGGCCCGCGCTGAAGCCCGAGGAGCGGCGCGGCGGCGGCTCGGACGACATCGGCGACGTATCGTGGAACGTCCCGACCGTCACGCTGCGCTTCCCGTCGAACATCCCGGGCCTGCCCGGCCACAACTGGGCCAACGCGATTTCGATGGCGACGCCGATCGCGCACAAGGGCGCCACGGCCGGCGCGAAAGTGATGGCGACGACGCTGCTCGATCTGTTGCTGCGGCCCGAGCTCGTGAGCCAGGCGTGGGACTATTTTCGCAACGTGCAGACCAAGGACATCAAATATCAGCCGCTGATTCGCCCGCAGGACCGGCCCGCGATCGAGTTGAACCGCGACATCATGGCGCGCTATCGTCCGGACATGCGGCGCATGTACTACGATCCATCCAAGTATCCCACGTATCTCGAGCAGCTCGGCATCGCCTATCCGACGGTCCGCGCAGCCGACGGCAGTTGCGCCGGCGGCGCGACGCCCTGATGAAGGAATAGCAATGGACAAGAAGAAATTCCTGTTCGTGTCCCTGGACGGGCTCATCGCCGACATCGCGTGGCAGGTGGTGAAGGAAGGCCACGAGGTGAAGCTCTACACCGACAACAAGGAAGAGCGCGAGATCGGCGACGGCTTCGTCCCCAAGACCGACAACTGGGCCGCCGAGGTCCCGTGGGCCGACGTGATCGTGTTCGACGACGTGCTCGGCCAGGGCGCCAAGGCGCAGCAGCTGCGGCAAACGGGCAAGCTCGTCGTCGGCGGGACGCCGTATACCGACATGCTCGAGGACGACCGCGCGTTCGGCCAGCAGGAGCTCAAGAAAGCCGGCGTCCCGATCATTCCGCAGGAGAACTTCCACTCGTTCGACGACGCGCTCGCCTTCGTGCGCGCCAATCCCCACCGCTACGTCATCAAGCCGAGCGGCGAGGCACAGAACATCAAGCAGCTCTTGTTCGTGGGCGAGGACGAAGACGGCAAAGACGTGATCCAGGTGCTCGAGGACTACCAGCGCGCCTGGGCCGACCGCGTCAAAGCGTTCCAGCTGCAGCGCCGCATCGTCGGCGTGGAAGTCGCCGCCGGCGGCTTCTTCAACGGCAAGGAGTTCGTGCTGCCGGTCAACGTGAACTTCGAGCACAAGAAGCTGTTCCCGGGCGACATCGGCCCCGCGACGGGCGAGATGGGCACCGCCATGTTCTGGAGCGAGCCCAACAAGATCTTCAACGCCACGCTCAAGCCGATGGAGCCTAAACTGCGCGAGGAGCGCTACGTCGGCTACATCGACGTCAACTGCATCGTCAACAGCAACGGCATCTACCCGCTCGAGTTCACGGCGCGCTTCGGCTACCCCACGATCAGCATCCAGCAGGAGGGGCTGATCACGCCGATCGGCGAGTTCCTGGTCAAGCTCGCGGAAGGCACGATCGACCGCGTGCGCGCGCGCAGCGGCTTCCAGGTGGGCGTTCGGATCGTGGTGCCGCCCTTCCCGTTCAAGGACAAGCAGACCTTCGAGAGCAGTTCGAAGGACGCGGTGATCCTGTTCAAGACCC
>DATMZX010000273.1:0-13375 GCA_035573235.1 Gemmatimonadales bacterium | reverse complement strand
TGGGGCCGGTCACGGTGCTGTTCGTGCCGATCTGGCTTGGGGTGACGTACGCAACCGCGCGCTACGTTTACCGCCGGTCCACCACCAGGAAAGCTGTCGAGCTCGAAGCGCTCGCCGACCGGCTGGTGGCGCTCGTACAGGAGCTCGCCGTCGTCCCGCACAGGCTTAAGCCCTAGTCCAAGCGCTCCTACCGTCTCCGGGGTAGCTAGATCATGGCTACCATTCAAACCGCACGCACGGTCTATCACGTTACGATGCACGAAGGCAAGTGGGTCGTCAGGCGTGCGGACGCGCCTGACGGGGAATTCGATTCGTTCGAAACGAAGGACGAGGCGATCGAGCGCGCGCGCACGAAAGCGCAACGCAAGCCGCCGAGTCAGGTGATCGTGCACCGTGCCGACGGCTCGGTCGAGAATGAGTTCCCGGTCAGCTGATCAAAACGCCATGCGCCACTCGAGGCGTACGCCTCTCCCGTTCGGCTCCGCGAGGAATTTCGGCGGATGCCGGTCCACGATGGTCGCGCCCGTGATGCCGACGACCGCGCCGCCGAGCACGTCCGAGAACCAGTGACGCTCGTCGTTCAAGCGTGACCAGGCGGTGCCGGTCGCGAACGTAAACAGCGCCGCACTGACCCAGCCGTTATGGATTTCATTGGACAGCGATGTCGCGAGCGCGAACGCGATGGTGGTGTGGCCCGAGGGAAAAGAGTCGTGGCCTGAAAACGGTTTGAAGAGGTAGGGATTGTCGGTCTCCGCGGGGCGATAGCGCCCCGCGCTGACTTTCAACGCGATCGTCGCCGCCTCGGCGGCCACCACCGAAAGCAGCACCCGGCCGCCGCTGCGCTGCACGTCGTCACGACCCGCGATCGTCCCCGCCAGCACGATCCCGCCGCTGACGCCGAGGACGGTCACCGGTTCGCCGCCATAGCGAAAGACGTTCGCGACGTCGTCGCTCTGCGGCGAGCGGCGATCCTGGATCCAGTCGTTCACCGAGCGATCGGCGAGACTCGCCGTCGCGATGGCCCCGACCACGAGCACCGGCTGCCACCATTTCACGCCGTCGCCCTGGGCGGCCGCGTTGACGGCAGCGAGCTGCAACGCGAGTACAGCGGCTGCGCCTTTCATGGCGTCAGCATACCTGAATTCCCTCCAACGGGCTAACCCCATTCCGCTCGACGGGCGATCCACACCGTTCCGCCCAACGAATACACTTCGCCAGAACCCCGAACCCCCGAGGAGTCAAACCATGCTGTCACTACTGCTCATTGCGGCGCTGGCGGTCCAGAATCCGCCTACGTCCAAACCTGCGTCCAAGCCCACACAGGACACGACTGCGGCGAAGCGTACCGCGACGACGACCGCGCCGCGCGGAACGAGTCAGACCGCGGTCGGCCGTACGGTATTCCATGACCGAATGCGCGAACTGTGGGGCGACCACATCGTCTACACGCGCAGCTTCATCGTCAGCGCGTCGGCCGGAAACGCGGACACCGCCGAGGTTCTCCAGCGACTCCTCCGCAACCAGGATGAGATCGGTGAAGCGATCAAGCCTTACTACGGCGATGCCGCCGGCACCCAGCTCGCGTCGTTGCTGCGCAATCATATTCAGCTGGCAGGGAAGGCGCTCGTAGCCGCGAAGGGCACGTCGACCCAGACGTCCATGAGCGACATGAGCATGAAGGACTCGTCCAGCACCTACATCTCCAATCGGATGGGACGCGACACGGTGTACGGCTCGAAGACCGATACCGCGAAGATCAACTCCCAGAACCCCAATACGACCCAGCGCACGGGCGACACCACGAAGGCGAAGCAGCCCAACGCGGGGACGGTTCGTCAGGACACGACGGCGCAGGCGAACGCGTACGGCCAGACCAGCATGCAGGCCGGCCAGCAGGCCAACAAGGTCGACACGACGCAGGTCAACGAGGCCGTGGCGGCGTTGAACGCGAATGCGGACAGCATCGCGGCGTTCCTGAACAAGGCGAATCCGCGTGGGTTCGCGCTGCAGACAATTCAGAGCGCGCTGCACATGCACATCGATCTACTGCTGAAGGAAGCGCAGGCCCAGCTGAAGAAGGACTGGTCGGGCAGCGTGGCGGCGTTCGATGAAAGCATGCGTCAGGCCCAGCAGATGGCCGACATGCTGAGCGAAGGGATCATGAAGCAGTTCCCGAGCCGCTTCAACAGCCGGACGACCACGGTTTCTTCGCGGTAGTCCCGGAAAACCTGAGAGCGACCTCCTGAGCTTTTGGGCTCGGGGGGTCGTTCTAGCGTTCTAGAGCGCGGCGAATGCCGCAATGACGGCGATGATCACGCCCAGCGCGATTTTCGCCGCGGCCGCGGCCGCGCGCCCGACCACCGATCCCCAGCCGACGCGCGTCGCGAGGTGCAACTTTCGCGTCGCGGTGTATTCGAACAGCGCGGCGCCCACGAATGAGCCGAGGAAGGCGCCGATCACGCTGCCGATCACGGGGACCGGTACGCCGACGATGGCGCCGACGATGCCGCCGAGGAGCGCGCCCCAGCCGGAGCGGCTCGAGCCGCCGTAGCGCCGGGCGAACCGAAACCCGAGCCAGCTCTCGATGATTTCGCCGACGAACGCGAGCGCCAGCACGATGACGATCACGGCCAGGCCGATCGAGCGGAAATCGGTAAGCCAGCCGTAGATCAGCAATGCCCCGACCATGACCCACAGGCCGGGCAGTCCAAGCGGAATCAGCACGAGCCCGGCGACGATGCCGAGCGACAGAATCGCGATCGCAAGCGCGTCCACGTCCACAACCTACACTCGAGTCGCTTGACGAGTTTCTCGTCGAGGGGTCTTATTGAGACGGAGGAGCGAACATTTCCCAAACCCGCCGCGCGTGGTGATCGGTCTCGTCCTGCTGCTACAGGTCGCCGTCCCGGCGCCGCGCGGCTTCGTCAACGACTTCGCCGGGGTTCTCGACTCGCAATCCATTCGTCATATGGAAGCGGTCAGCACCGAGGTGCGCAGCAAGACACGCGGTGAGATCGCCGTCGTTACGCTGCCCGACATCGGCGACCGGCCCGCGAGCGAAGTCGCGCTGCAGATCGGCCGGCAGTGGGGCGTCGGGGCCAAGGGAGAGGCAGGCGACCCGGCGAAAAACCAGGGAGTCGTCGTGCTGCTCGTGCCGATGCGCAATCACGAGCGCGGCACCGGGCAGGTCTTCATCTCGACGGGACGCGGCGCGGAAGGCTTCCTGACCGATGCGGCGTCGGGCCGCATTCGCGATGCGATGATCCCGTATCTGGCGCGCGAGCAGTACGCGCAGGGCCTGTCGGTCGGCGTGGAGCTCATCGCCCAGGCCTTTGCGAAAGAATTCGGCGTCACGCTCGACAGTGCCGAGCACGTCCAGGCGCCCGTCGCGACACCCCTGCCGAAGATTCCGATCGGCCCGATCATCACCGTCGTGATCATGATCATTCTCCTCAGCCGCCTGAATCGTGGAAATCGCCGCCGGCGGCGGCGAATCTGGTGGATTCCGGGTGGCTGGGGTGGTGGCGGCGGCGGCTGGGGCGGCTTGGGCGGCGGTGGAGGAGGCTGGGGTGGTGGCGGCGGCGGTGGCGGTTTCGGCGGGTTCGGTGGCGGTGGCGGCTTTTCGGGCGGCGGGGCGGGAGGGAAATTCTGACCGATGGCACGCATGACACTTGAAGCCTTCGCGACTCAGATGAGCGCGGCCCTCGGGACGCGCCTCGTGAGCCTGCTGCTCTACGGCTCGGCGGCCCGGGAGTCAGGAGCCGGGAGCCGGGAGCCGGAGGGCGTCAACACGCTTCTGATCGTCGATCGCGTCGATCCGGCGCTGTTCGCGGCACTGGCTGCGCCGGTGCGCGCCTGGATCGGCGCCAATCACCCCCCGCCGCTCGTCCTGACCGAGCACGAGTGGGGGGAATCGGCCGACGCCTTTCCGATCGAGTATGAGGACATTCGGGCCGGCCACCGCGTGCTCGCCGGCCGAGACCCGTGGCACGGCATTCGCGTAAAACACGAGCACGTGCGGCGTCAGCTCGAGCACGAGCTGATGGGCAAGCTGGTCCATCTGCGGCAGGCCTATGCCGCGGAATGGAACAATGGGAAGCGCCTCGCCGAAGTGATTGGCGGGACGCGCGCCGGCTTTCTGACCATGCTGCGGGCGGTGCTGCGGCTGGCGGGCCGTCCGGTGCCTCCGGCATCCGATGCTCTGGTGCGTGAGGCGGCGAGCCTGATAGGATTCGCGTCGGAGGGACTCACCCGCGCCGAGCCGGCCGCGTATCTCGATGCGGTCACGCGCACGGCGGAGTACGTGAACCGCATGGAAAGGAACCCTACGTGAAGCGTCTTCTGCTGTTGGCCCTCGTCTTCGTGGCGGGATGCGGCTACAACCAGATTCAGACGCTCGACGAGCGCATCAACGCGTCCGAATCCCAGATCAAGGTGCAGCTCCAGCGGCGTGCCGATCTCATTCCCAACCTGGTCGAAACGGTGAAGGCCTACGCCAAGCAGGAGCAGACGATTTTCACGGCCGTGGCGGAAGCGCGTGCCAAACTGGCCGGAGCGGTACAGGGCGGAAACATCGAGGATATGTCGCGGGCGAATACGGAGCTGACGGCGGGCCTGGGGAGATTACTAGCGATCGTCGAGAACTACCCGCAGCTCAAGTCGAATGAGAACTTCCGCGCGCTCCAGGACCAGCTCGAGGGGACCGAGAACCGGATTTCGACCGCGCGGCAGGACTACAACGAGACAGTGAACACCTACAACGCCTACATTCGTCGCTTCCCGCAGGTGCTGACGGCGAAGGTCCTGGGCAAGAAACCGCGGGCGTACTTCGAGCTCCAGACCCCGGGTGCCGCCGAGGCTCCCAAGGTCGACTTCTCGCACTGAGGGCGGTACACTTCAACTATGCCATCGCTACGCGAGCGCACCAAGCTTTCGGTCTCGGAAGAGGAAGCCGCCAAGCGTTGTCTCGTCGCGATCATCGAGGACGACCGCGAGTTCCGCGACATGCTGCGCGAGCTGCTCGAGGAAGAGCAGTACCGCGTGGTGGCGCTGTCCAACGGCGCTGAAGCGCTGGAGACCCTGCGTGGCGACACACTGCCCAACGTGATTCTGCTGGACGTCTCGATGCCCGTCATGGACGGCTTCGATTTTCTGCGGTTCCGCAACGACGATCCGGCGCTCGCGGCCGTCCCGGTCGTCCTCGTCACCAACGCGAAGCCGCATGAGCGGCCCACGATCGGCGTGAACGACGTCGTGCGCAAACCGATCGACATCGACGAAATCCTGTTCGCGATAAAGCGCTATTGCTCCTGAGGCACTTCCATGGGCGGTGCGAGCGGTAGCGTGAAGTAGAACGCTGTGCCCTCGTTGGGTCGGCTCTCCACCCAGATCCGTCCGCCCAGCGCTTCCACTACTCCTTTCGCAATCGTGAGACCCAGCCCGCTGCCGAGGCGGGCCTTTGGCGTCGCCTGCCAGAAGCGATCGAACACGTGCGGCAGCTGTTTGGGGGACACCCCGATCCCGGTGTCCTTCACCGTGAACAGCACTTCGTCTTCGGAGGCCTCGGCGCTCACTTTCACCCTGCCGCCTTCCGGCGTGAACTTGATCGCGTTGCCGATCAGGTTGCCCAGAACCTGCAGTACGCGATCGCGGTCGCAGACGGCCTCGAGCTGGTCGTTGGGAAGCGCCTGTTCCACCCGCAGCGACTTCTCGACGGCCTGGTCCTGGCTCGCCGCAATCGCTTCGGCGACGATCGATCGCACCGGCTCGCGCCGCGGCTCGACGAACAACCGTCCCGACTCGATGCTCGCGACGTCGAGCAGGTCGCCGATCAGCCGGTTCATGCGCTCGGCGGAGCGGCGGATCGCTTCCACGTGGCGGCGGTCGCGCCGGCCTTCGCCATCCGGCGGCAGACTGCGCAGCAGCAGGCTGGCCGCGGTGAGCACCGTGTTGAGCCCGTTGCGGAGATCGTGGGAAATCGCGGACAACGTATCGTCCCGCGCCCGGCTGGCCTGGCGGGCCTGCTGATAGAGACGCGCGTTGTCGGCGCCCAAGGCGATGCGTTGCGCGACGTCTTCGAGCGCCGGCAAATCGGCTTTGGCGAAGCGGCGATCGGGGCGCGTCAGCGCCAGCGTCAGCACGCCAAGCAGGCGGCCGCGCCCGATCAGCGGCAGCAGCGCCAGTGACCGGATGCCGGCATTGCGAATCGCGGCCTGACCAGCCGGATCGGGAGCGATGGAGGCGAGCGAGCTCGGGGTCGGGTCCGCGATCAGGACGGTTTCGCCGGAGCGCAGCGCCGGCGTCGCCGAGAGCTGCCACGCACCGAGCGTCTCGTCGACGCGTTGGATCCAGCCGTCGTCTTCCACCATATCGACGACGCAGACATCACCCAGGCGCGGGACGAGCAGCCGCGCGACCGCGGACAGCATCGCGCGCTCGTCCAGCGCCGAGGCGAGTACCTCGGCGAGGTTCGACAGAAACCGCTGATCGTCCTGCGTGCTTTTGACGACCGGCATCTTGTCGTTCTTGACCTTCACCGGTTCCTCCTACCGCTCAATATTGCCCGCGGCGGCAGGTTGCGCATGTGGCGTCCCGGGCTCGAGACGCCGCGAATGCGGTCAGGCGATCAGGACGATCAACAACACGATCAGCAGCACCAGCCCCAGCGTCGAGATGGTGATGGTGGTCTTATCGGCCGCGGCCGAGGCCGTTGCGGACGCCTCCTCCTGCGAGAGCTTGGGGCGGAAGCTTTTGATCTCGGGCGCGAGTCTCGGACCGGAGCTCTGCACGGCCTGCGTCGCGGCCGGAGCCTGCGCCCGCGCGACGGCTGGGGCCGTCGCCAGACAGGCGACGGCGGCCAGCACGGAAAGAACTCGCGTCATACGACTCGTCGTCCTTGAATGAGCCGGATGACGATGACGACCAAGGCGATGACGAGCAGCAGGTGAATCAGTCCGCCGAACGTATACGACGAAATGAAACCCAGCAGCCATAAGACGATGAGAATGATGGCGAGCGTCCACATATATCGTTCTCTCTCCTAGGGGGTAACGGACAGTTGCTGACCGACGACCCACTTCATGATGCGTCCCGGCTCCAGCTGCTCGTTCTCCTCGACTTGATTGATCAGAGCCAGCGTCGCGACGGGCGCCGGTGACGGGCGCTGGCGGGCGAGGTCGGCGATCGTCGTGCGGCGATCGAGCGTGAAGAGGGCGACGTGCTGCGGCTGTACGTTGAGGATCGCGGGATCATTGACCGGCCCGAAGCTGGTCAGCGCTTGCTGCGCGACCGACTGGTAATTGCCCCAGCTCTGTTCCGGGCTGTACGCCAGCAGCCGGTACACATGGTTGTTGTATTCGACGAAGACCGCGCTCCCGCGCAGCGTGCCCTGGTCCGTCGTCGCCGCGAATGGCGCCGTACTGGCGGTGAGCCCATGGACATTGCCGCGGGTGAGCGTCCCGGCTTGGATCCCCTCGGTCGAGAGGAACGAGCGCGCCGCTTGGTCCGCGCTCGAGCCCTGCGTGAGCGTCAGCTCGATGATGGCGTCCTGCTGGGCGCTCTGGGCGGCCACCGCCTGCTTGCTGTTCATGACCCGCCAGCCGTTGGGGAACGCGAGGCTGAACCGCAGGTCGGGGTGATAGAACACGCCGTTCTTGAAGAACCCTTCGCGGGGGTTCGCGCCGAACATGATGCCGTCCAGCTTGCGCTCGTAGCCTTCGCGATTGATCGTCGCGCCGGCGAAGTCGGTCTGCAGCTTCGAAATGAGCGACGAGATGTGCTCGACGCGATTCCCGGGATTCGGGTGCGTCGAGAGCCACTCGGGCAGGCGGCCGCCTTCCGTCGCGGACAGCCGGTCGAGCACCTTCATCACGTTCACCATCTCGCGGGAATCGAAGTTGGCGCGGCTCGAATAGCGCACGCCAAGCTCGTCCGCCTGATTCTCGTTGTCCCGGGAGAATTTCAGAAACAGGACGCCCAGCGCCTGTTGGGCGACGCCGGCGTATTGCGCGACCTGCTTGCTCGCGATGCTGCCGACGACGAGCCCGAGGGTCGCGACCTGTTCTTTCGACATCTCGGCCGCCGTGTGCCGCGCGGTCACGTGGCCGATTTCATGGCCCACGACCGTCGCGAGCTGTGCCTCGTTGTTCATGTGCGCGAGAATGCCGCGCGTGACGTAGACGAAGCCGCCCGGCACCGCGAACGCGTTGACCGCCGGATCATCGACCACGCGAAACGTCCATGGCAGGTTGGGGCGCTCGGACGTCGCGGCGAGCCGCTTGCCGAGTGTCTGGATGTACGACTGCAGCGCCGGATCGGGATACAGGCCGATGGTCGCGACGACCTGGCTGTCGTACTGCTGGCCCATCGCGATCTCCTGCGATTCACTGACGAGCATCAGCTCGTTGTGTCCCGTGGCCGGGTTGCGGGCGCAGCCCGCGAGCGTCCCGGCAATGAGTACTAGTGCGGCGAATCTCATTACTCCTCCAGCTTTTTCTGTATTTTGCCGCCCAGGTTCTGAATCGTTCCGGCGACCTGGTCGTCCAGGCCTTCGCCTTCGAGCCGGGTGTTCCGGGCCAGTCGACCTGCTTTTTCCTTCACTTTGCCCTTTAGCTGCCGCGCCTTGCCGCGGATCTGGTTCTTCGAGCTGGATTTCATGGGGAGGCACTCGTGGTCAGGGGTCGGTTTTGGGACTCACCGGAAATTTCCAGTCCCGCAGGCGCGAGGGGCATCGGTCAGCGGGATGATGGGGGGCTAATCCCAGAGAGGGGCTTAGTGCCGCTGCTGAATCGCGACGGGATCGGTCACGCGATACGCCGCCTCGAGGCGCTGTAGCTCGCCTTCGAGCCGGTGATTCACGGCACCGTTGCGACTGGGCGTATCGGAGACCACGAGGATCTGCGTGCTGCGCTGCTCGACGATGAGCTGCGCCGCCCACGCGCGCGCGTGCTCGAACGCGGAAGCGTTCTCCGAATCGAGCAGCCGGCGGATTCGGCCCAGACCCGCGGCGGGCGGGGGCGGCACCACCCGGTACGCGTATGCCCAGAGTTGTCGCACGACCATAGGCTCGTTGCCCGTACGGGACCGGGCAATCGCACGAGGGAGTTAGCTCTACCGGACGAACTTCCGCCGGTCTCCTTTCGGGGGTGTTTTCTTGTGCGCATGCGCCGCGATCTGCAGCCGGCTGTGCAGCGCGAGCTTCTCGAGGATGTTGTGCACGTGGCTCTTCACCGTGTACGTGGCGATGTTGAGCCGCTGCGCGATTTCCTTGTTGCTGAGCCCCTCGGCGATGAGGTCGGTGATCTGCTGCTCGCGTTTGGTCATCCGCACCGACGCCATCATGGGGGTATTGCGGAGCACCGACGCCTGTTTCGCGATGTGGGAGAGCAGGGTGCCGGTGAGCTGCGGCGGGACGACGTCGCCGCCATTGGCGACCTGGCGAATCGTGTGGGTCAGCTCTTCCAGCGCCGCGTCTTTCGCGATGAATCCGTTGGCGCCGCGCTTGATGAAATCGATGACGTCTTCCTCTTCGGGCAGCATGTCCATCATGATGATGCGGGCATGCGGCGCCGCTTCCTTAATACTCTCGACGAGGCGCTGGCTGCGGTTGCGGCCCAGGGCGGCGTCGACGAGGACGACGTTGGGCTTGTGATCCTGCAGCCGCTGCAGCGCGCTGGTGGCCCCTTCGGCCGAGGCGACGACTTTGAATTCGCCCTGCGAGTCGAGCAGCGCGGCCAGGCCGTCGCGCAGCAGGCGATTGTCTTCGATGACGAGAATCTGGATGCGCTTGGGGCTCATGGCCATTGACGGCCCTCGTTCTAGGGACGAGGCAAGTTGGGCTTTCACAGGTATTAGTCATCCCGGTCGATAAGGTTCCCGCGAGCGTCTCATCCTTTGGAATGAGACGCCAAATTTATCATCTAATCCCTCAAAAGGCGTGCCGGGAGTTTCCCCTGATTACCGTTCGCAGGAAAGGGTCTGAAAACGGGCACGGCGCCCCGCGAGGGGGCGCCGTGTCGCACTGCAAGGTGCCGCGAGAGTGGTTAGAGCTTCACGACGTTCTGCGCCGCCGGGCCCTTCTGGGCCTGCACGATTTCGAACTCGACGCGCTGGCCTTCGGTCAGCGACTTGAACCCTTCTCCCTGAATCGCGGTGTGATGCACGAAGCAGTCCTTGCCGCCGTTCTCGGGCGTGATGAACCCAAAGCCCTTCGCGTCGTTGAACCACTTCACGGTACCGGTGATGCGTGCCATCTGTGTGGTGCTCCCTATCTAGTACGGTTCGGGCGAGAGCCGACCAGAAAGACCGCGAGGACCAAGGCGGAAGCCCAGGTCCTCGATCAAGTCCACTGGTACAGTCACGGCACCATGCCATGACCCCTTCGCTCGCCCGAAGGATCATAAGGGTGCGAAGTGAAGTCAATGGCTCGTCGTGGTTGTACGAAACTGCGCGACGTTGCAAGTTAGGGTCCCCATGCGACCCCTTCTTCTCGTGATCGCGGTGCTGCTGGCGTCGTGCAGCAAGCAGCAGCGCCACTCCAATCCGCCCCCCGTCCGCGCACCGCGCGATACGACACGCGTACGCGCGCCGGCGCCGGTGCGCGACACGGCGCTCGAGCAGCGCGCGGCGCGCCTCGAGCTGCGCGTGCTGGAACAGGAAGCGCAGGTCAGCGATCTCCAAACGCGTCTCGACGAGGCGCGTCGCGAAGTGGTCCGCGGCATGGCCAAGCTGCAGTCGCTCGCGACGCGCGCGGAGGCCGCCTCGGGAATGGCCGAAGCCGAGATCGCCTTGCAGGCACTGCGTGCTGCAAACGGAAACAACTCGAGCGCGCCGCCGGAGTGGGCGCAGGGCAACCAGCTGCTGCAGCTCGCCACCACCGAGTTCGACCAGCAGAACTACGCCGGCGCGCTGTATCTCGCGACCGAAGCCAAGAACGCCGCCGCGGCGGGGCAGCGCCGCGCTTCCAGCGACGACCGGGCCACGCCTCGCAAAGGCGAGGTGCCATACGCGCTGCCGCTGCGCGTTCAGACCACGGGACGCGCCAACGTTCGCGACGGCCCGAGCGCGAACGCCAAAGTGCTGTTCACGCTCGAGAGCGGGGTGCCGCTCACGGCGTATTCGTATGTCGATCAGTGGGTGCGGGTGACGGCGGACAACGATCGGGCCGGCTGGGTCCACCAGACGCTTATCGGCCGGCGCGAATAGCTTTCGGTTTCGCGGCCGCGACCACCCGGTCGCCGCCGGCGCGTTTGGCGAGGTAGAGCGCCGCATCCGCTTCGGCGATCAGCTGGTCGGGCGCGTCGCCGTGCATCGGGAACAGGGACACCCCCAGGCTCAGCGTGATCTGCCCGTCGGGCAGGGACTCCGCGGCGATCTTTTTCCGGATCCGCTCGGCGAATTCCGCGGCACCGTCGATGCTGGTCTCCGGCATCATGATCAGAAACTCTTCACCACCATAGCGCGCGACGAAGTCCACGTCGCGGCTCGCTTCCCGCATGATGGCGGCGACCCGCTTCAGCACGACGTCCCCCGCGGGGTGGCCGAATTCGTCGTTATAGCGCTTGAAGAGATCGAGATCGGCCATCACCACCGCGAACTCGTGATGCAGGCGGCGCGAGCGGCGGACCTCGTTCTCGAGCGATTCCATCATCCGCAGGCGGTTGAACAGTCCGGTCAGCGGATCGGTGACCGACAAGCGCTCGAGCTCGGTGTGACTCTCGCGCAGCCGCGCCACCATGTTGTTGAAGACCTCGGTGAGATATCCGACCTCGCTGCCCGTCGTCACGGGAAGGCCGACCTCGAGATCGCCCTTTGCCACTTTCCCCGCCGCCTGGGTCAGGCGATTGAGCGGCCGCACGATCAGCATCCCGAGGACGTAGGCGAGCCCACCCAGCACCGCGAGCAGCAGCAGCACGATGCCGAGCGTCACGTTGCGCAGGTGCGCCACCTGGCGAAACGCCTCGGTCGCCGGGATCTCGGCGACCACGAGCCAGTTGAGTGCCGGGATGGTGCGCGTGCTGCCGACCACGCGCTCGCCGGTGAAGCTCGAGAACTGGACCGCGCGTCCCTCGCGCGCGAGCAGCCAGTTCGCGTCCTCGCGCGCGTAGCCCTGCCGCATCAGCTCGCGCGAGTTGCCCCGCGAGCCGACGATCAGGTGGCCCGAGCGCGTGATCAGGTAGATCTGCCCCGAATCTCCCGGGATGAACCGGCGCAGGGTGTCGGCCACCGTGCGCAGGCTGACCCGCGAAGCGACCGCGCCGACGAGATGCGCGCCGCCCGCGCCCCGGCCGGTGCGGCGCTCCGACATGATCGGCACCGAGACCAGCATCTCGGCGTGCGTGCCCGTGGAGTCCCAGTACGGCGCGCCCAGCGCCCACTCGTTCTTGGTCAGCTCGTCGGCCCAGCCGGGCGCGAGCGCAATGTGCGACGGCTTGGCGGCGCTCGTGGCGACGACGTGTCCGTGCTGGTCGAGTACGAGCAGCTCGGAGTAGTCGGGGAACCGCTCGCGCACCGCGTGCAGATAGTCGGCGAGGCGCTGGAAATAGATCCCCGCGTGCTGCGGCTCGCCGTTGACGAGCGGAATGCGGTCGAGGTTCTCGGTGACGGCGTACGAGCTGGAGAAGACGCGGAGGTCGTAGCGCAGCTCTTTGGTCCAGAGATCGACTTCGCGGACGGCCTGCGCGCTTACCCCCAGGAGCTCCTCGGACGCTTTGGCCTGCAGCGCGCGCTTGTTTTCGATGTAGGAAATCCAGACGGTCGTCAGCGACGGGATCAACGTCGCGACGACACCGAACATGAGCATCTTGGTTCGGATGCTGGCGATCCAACCATGCCTCTCCACCGTGCCCACAAGATTCATGCGAACTACGTTATTGCAAGTGTAGTGGCGTAACCGTGCGTGGAATCACATCATGGAAGACACCACCCCCAACCGGGAGTCCCCGATGACGGACCGTTTCAGCCGCCGCTCGTTCCTTCATATGGGCGCGGCCGCGCTTACCGCGCCGCTCGTCGCGCGTCCGGCATCGGCACGACCCGCCCCGCCCGCTCGAGCGCGCGCGGCGGATTTCGAGCTCGAAGAAGCGACGATCGCGGGATTGCAGGACGCGATGCGTGCCGGCCGGCACACCGCACGCTCGATCTGCGCGGCGTACCTCGCGCGCATCGCGGAGCTCGATCCGAAGCTGCATGCCGTCCTCGAGACCAACCCCGACGCGGCGTCGATCGCCGACCGGCTGGACGCCGAGCGCAAGGCGGGACGACTGCGCGGGCCGCTCCACGGCATTCCGGTGCTCGTGAAAGACAACATCGCGACGGGCGACAAGATGACGACCACCGCGGGATCACTCGCGCTCGAGGGGGTCACCGCGCCCAAGGA
>DATMZX010000272.1:0-3256 GCA_035573235.1 Gemmatimonadales bacterium | reverse complement strand
GTCGCCTCCGGCGACGCGACTCGCGATCGCGCCCGCCGCGCGCACCGGCTCGGTGACGAGCCGGCCCAGCCGCTGCGACAGCCAGAACAGCGCGCCCACCGCCACCGCGGCCACGAGCAGCGCGCCGAGCCACACGGTACGCTGCGTGCTGCGCGCCGCCGCGAACGCCGTGGCCGTGGGCTCGCGATACAGCACCCACCATTCGCCCTGGTTCGCCGGCACCGTCACGACCAGCTCCTCGGCGCCGCGCGTGTTCACGCGCGCCGTCGCGACGTCGGGCGTGAACGGGATGATCGCGCTGTCGGGCAGCGACTGCAGCAGCAGCGCGCGCTCCCGCGACACGAGCACCGTGCGGCGCCCATCCACGACCTCGAGATAGGCGTTGCCCCCGAGCTGGGTCGTGCCGAGCAGGGCGGTGAGGCGCTCGAGCGCGAACACCGCCTTGAGCACCCCGATGGGGTTCTGCGACCGCGGCGGCCGGATCGCCACGTCGAACTCGAGCGACGCGGCATTCGACGACGAATCGTAGCGAGCGTCTCCCTCATATGAGCCGTCCGTCATGGCGCGCTGCCACCAAGACTCGTCGCGCTGCACGAAGTCGGACGTCTTGTCGGACGTCAGGACGTTGAACCCGTGGCTCTCGGTCACGATGATCTCGGCGAAATCGGAGATCGTGGTGTAGGCGCGCAGGTAATCCCGCAGCACCGGATCGCCGCCCAGCTGGCGGGTGCCGCTGAACATCTGCTCGAGATCGGGGATCGAGGCCCGGGTCAGGCCGCGCTCGGAGGCCGATTGGCCGGCTTCACGCACCGCGGCGATGATCTGCGGCTGGCTCGCCAGCGCGACGACCTCGCGGCGTCTTTCCTTTAAGTACTGCGTGACGATCGCGGCGACCCGGGTGGCCACGTCCCGGCCGCGCACATTGGCCTGCTGTTCGAGCACGGCGCCGGCGCGATTGCTGGTGAGCCAGGCGACGAAGACGACGAGCAGCACCGCGGCGCCGGCCCCGGAGATGAGAAAGCTCTGTCGCAGTTGTTGAGACTTGATGGCCATGTTTTAATTATCGCACGCATGCGCGACGCCCCCGTCCCAAGCTACGATCCGGCTTCCGTCGAAGCAAAGTGGCAGAGTCGCTGGGTTGAGCAACATACCAACGAACCCGATCTCGATCGGGCCGCGCGGCCGTTCTACAACCTGATGATGTTCCCGTATCCGTCGGCGGAAGGGCTCCACGTCGGCAACATGTTCGCGTTCACCGGCGCGGACATCTACGGGCGCTTCAAGCGGCTCCAGGGCTACGACGTGTTCGAGCCGATGGGATTCGACGCCTTCGGCATCCACTCCGAGAACTACGCGCTGCAACGCGGCATCAATCCCGCCAAGCTGATCCCGCAGAACATCGCCACGTTCCGGCGCCAGCTCCGCCAGATGGGCGGGATGTTCGACTGGCGCCACGAGCTCTCGACCACCGACCCGTCCTACTACAAGTGGACGCAGTGGATCTTCCTGCAGCTGTACAACGCGGGGCTCGCGTACAAGAAGCGCGCGGCGGTGAACTGGTGTCCCAAAGACAAGACCGTGCTCGCCAACGAGCAGGTGATCGACGGGCGCTGCGAGCGCTGTGACACGCCGGTCGAGCAGCGCTTCCTCGACCAGTGGTTCTTCCGGATCACCAGTTTTGCCGAGCGGCTGCTCGCGAACCTCGATCGCATCGATTGGTCCAACTCCACCAAGCTGCTGCAGCGCAACTGGATCGGCCGCAGCGAAGGCGCCGAGCTGATCTTCGAGACGCCGAGCGGTCAGAAGATCACCGTGTTCACGACCAGGCCCGACACGGTGTTCGGCGCGACCTATCTGGTGCTCGCGCCCGAGCACCCGCTTGTCGATGAGCTGACTGCGGCCGAGCAGCGGAGCTCGGTAAAAGCCTATCAGCGCGAAGTGCAGTCGAAGGACATCGTGACGCGGCGCGTCGGCGACAAGACGAAGACCGGCGTGTTCATCGGATCGTACGCGCGCAACCCCGCGACCGGCGAGGCGGTCCCGATCTGGATCGCCGACTACGTGCTCATGGAGTACGGCACCGGCGCCATCATGGCGGTGCCGGCGCACGACAAGCGCGACTTCGAGTTCGCGACGCAGTTCAAGCTTCCGATCCTGCAGGTGGTCGCGATGCCCGGCGAGACGCTCCCGATCATTACAGAAGACGGGACGCTCATGAACTCGGGAGCGTTCGACGGACTGTCCTGTCTCGAAGGCGCGCGCAAGATCGTCGCCTGGCTCGCCGAGCGGAAACTCGCGACGCCGCGCGTGCAGTACCGGCTGCACGACTGGTGCATCTCGCGCCAACGCTATTGGGGCCCGCCAATCCCCATCATCTATTGCGAGCAGTGCGGCGTGGTGCCGGTACCGGAGAAAGATCTGCCGGTCGAGCTGCCGCTGATCGAGGACTTCCGGCCCGACGACACCGGCGTCAGCCCGCTCGCGCGCCATGAAGAGTGGTACTTCGTGCCGTGCCCGCAGTGCGGCCAGCGCGCGCGCCGCGAGACCGACGTCTCCGACACGTTCCTCGATTCGGCCTGGTATCACCTGCGCTATCCGTCGACCGAGTTCACCGACCGGCCGTTCGATCCGGCGCGCAGCAAGCGCTGGCTGCCGGTCTCGAGCTACATCGGGGGCAACGAGCACGCCGTCTTACATCTCCTGTACGCGCGCTTTATCAACCTCGTGCTGCAGGATCTGAAGCACGTGCCGTTCGAGTCGCCCTATCCCAAGTTCCGCGCGCACGGGCTGATCGTCAAAGACGGCGCGAAGATGTCGAAGTCGCGCGGCAACGTCGTGGTGCCCGACGCCTACATCCAGCAGTGGGGCGCCGACACGTTCCGCATGTACCTCATGTTCCTCGGCCCCTTCCAGGAAGGCGGCGACTTCCGCGACGAAGGTATCGTCGGGATCCGGCGGTTCCTCGAGAAAGTGTGGTGGTTGGTCCAGACCGGCGTGGCGCAGGGGCAGTCACTAGCCGCCACGTCCGCCGTGCAGCAAAAGCTCCATCGCACGATTCAGCGAGTCAGCGCCGACACCGAGGCATTGCATTACAACACGGCGATCGCGGCGATGATGGAATACGTGAACGAACTAAGGGAGAAGGGAGATGGGAGCCGGGAGATGGTCGAGCCCCTCGTGATCATGCTCGCCCCGTATGCGCCGCATATCGCCGAGGAGATGTGGGAAGTGTTCGGTCATCAGTCGTCGGTTTTCA
>DATMZX010000271.1:0-3016 GCA_035573235.1 Gemmatimonadales bacterium | reverse complement strand
TGGAGAAGGAGCGCAGGTCCGTATCACCCTCCGTGACGTACGTATAGCTCTCGCTCGAGAAGTCGCAGCTGTTGATGTTGGTCCGGCCCAGGGTGTACCCGATCCCTCGGTCGGTGCTGTAATACGCCGCCAATAGTTCTTCCTGACGGGCCGCGGGGAGTTTGGCAAACGTTTCCGCCGCGGCGTCCGTCAGGGCCCCGCCGATTCCCAGAAACGGCTGGAACGTTTTCCGCGGATCGACGAAGACGTACAGCTTCCCTTCCGACGTCGGCTCGGACGGTCTGAACGTCAGGGTGTCGGTGGCCGTCAGCCGGAAGGTGGTGCTCTCGGCGGTCGTGTACACGATCGCCTGCCTCCCCGCGATCTGCGCTACCAGAAGTAAAGGCAAAAGCGTCATGCTAAGCCTCGATTTTTGAGAACCGCCACGCACCGAAGACCACGAACAGGACCCCAACGCCCAGCAGCACCGCCACGTCCAAGGCGACGCCGAAATGCGTCCGCCCGGTCAGCAGGCCGCGCACCCCGTCGACCCCATAGGTGAGCGGATCGACCCGCGTGAGCGCCCCCAGGACTCGGGGGAGTCCCTCGAGCGGATAGATCGCACCGGAGAGAAAGAAGGTCGGCATCACGAGGAAGTTCATCACCATCTGAAAGCCCTGCATCTCCTTGAGGCTCGAGCCGATCGCGGTCGCAAGCGCCGAGAAGATCACGGCGATCAACCCGATGACGAGAAACGCGAGCGGCACGGCGAGGAGGCTCACAGGGCGGAAGCCCGCGATGAGCGTCACCACGAAAATCAGCGTGCCCTGCAGCACCGCGACCGTTGCACCGCCCAGCGTGCGGCCGATCATGATCAGCAGGCGCGGCACCGGCGCGACGAGCGTCTCCTTCAGGAATCCGAACTGGCGGTCCCACAGCATCGCGATCCCCGAGAACATGGCGGTGAACAGCACGGTCATGCCGATCACGCCGGGCGCCATGAACTGGAGATACTTGCCCTCGCCGGCGCGTTGGAATACGGGCCCCAGGCCGAACCCGAGCACGCCCAGGTACATGAGGGGAGAGCCCAGGGACGCGACGATCTGGACGCGCGACCGCAGGTACTTCTTCACCTCCCGCAGCCACAGGATATAGACGACGCTCACGCGACTATCGCCTCCACACGCGGGACACTTGCCGCATCTGATCGGTGGCCGTGGCGCTCTCGTCGCGAATCGTCGTGCCGGTGAGCGCGAGGAAGGCCGCTTCGAGCGAATCGGTGCCGGTTTGCTGCTTGAGCTCCCCGGACGAACCCATGGCGACGATGCGCCCATGGTCGATCACCGCGATGCGATCCGCCACGCGGTCGGCCTCGTCCATGTAGTGCGTCGTGAGGAACACCGTCACGCGCTCGGCCTGATTCAGGTTCCGCACGTGGGTCCACATCTGATTGCGGCTCTGCGGATCGAGGCCGAGCGTCGGCTCATCCAGGAACAGCACCTTGGGCGTGTGCAACAACCCGCGGGCGATCTCGAGCCGGCGCTTCATGCCACCAGAGAACGTCTTCACCAAATCATCGCGCCGCTCCCACAGCTCGAACATGCGGAGCAGGGTCTCGCTCCGCTCCCGCCGAACCTGACGCGGGACGTGGTACAGGACGCCGTGGATATCCATGTTCTCCCACGCCGTCAGATCGCTGTCGAGACTGGGATCCTGGAACACGACACCGAACCGCTTGCGGACTTCCGTCTGGTCCGTCGCGGGGTCGAGGCCGTCCAGCTCGAGCGACCCGCTCGTGGGGCGGAGCAAGGTGGTGAGCATCTTGATGGTGGTGGTCTTGCCGGCGCCGTTCGGACCGAGAAAGGCGAAGATCTCGCCGCCCCATACGCCGAACGTGACGTCATTGACGGCCGTGATCTTCCCGAACGATTTGACGACGTGCTGGACCCGAATGATCGGAAGCTTGCTCACGCCCTCGGCGCCGCCGGTTTGGCCGCGTAGATGAACTCGTAGTAGTCGCGCATGGTCAGCCCCGCCGCCGCTTCCTCGTCCACGATCACCACCGCGTCGCGGTGCAGCTGCAGCGCGCTGGCCGTCACCATGCTGGTCACCGGCCCTTCGACCGCCTGGGCAATCGCCTTCGCCTTGGTCTTGCCGCTCGCCACCAGCAGCAGCTTGCGCGCATCGAGGATCGTGCCGACGCCCATGGTGATGGCGTACACCGGCACGTCTTCTCGGGCGTCGAAGAACCGCGCGTTGTCGTCGATGGTCTGCTTGGACAGCGTCTTGAGCCGCGTGCGCGAGCTGAGCGAGCTCGTCGGCTCGTTGAAGGCGATGTGGCCGTCGGAGCCGATGCCCAGGATCTGCAGGTCGATCCCGCCGCACTCCGTGATGCGCTCCTCATACCATTTGCAGAAGGATGGGTAGTTGCTGGTCGTCCCCGAGGGAATATTGATGTTGTGTCGGGGAATGTTTACGTGCTGGAAGAAGTGCTCGTGCATGAAATAGTGGTAGCTCTGCGGGTGATTCGACGTCAGGCCCACGTACTCGTCGAGATTGAACGTGGTCACGCGCGCGAAGTCGAGCTGCTCCTGTGTATGGAGTCGCACCAGCTCCTGGTACAGGCCCAAGGGCGTGGATCCGGTCGCCATGCCGAGTACGGCATTCGGTTTGGTGTTGAGCACTTCGGCGACGATCCGCGCCGCCACCCGGCTCATCTGCTGGTAGTCCCGCTGAATGATGACTTCCACGCCTCAGCCCTCCGCTTCCCAGCGACGCGACCGCTCGAGCGCTTTGCGCCATCCGGCGTCGAGCTGTTTCCGCTGTGGAGGTTTCATCGCGGGCGTGAAGCGGCGGTCCACCTGCCACTGCGCCGCGATCTGCTTCTGATCCTTCCAGTAGCCCACCGCCAGTCCCGCCAGATACGCCGCCCCCAGTGCCGTGGTCTCGGTGACTTTGGGCCGCACCACGGGAACGCCCAGCAGGTGCGACTGGAATTGCATCAGCAGGTTGTTCGCGGAGGCGCCGCCATCCACCC
>DATMZX010000270.1:0-2771 GCA_035573235.1 Gemmatimonadales bacterium | reverse complement strand
GCCGATCGCGCAGCCGAATCTCACGCGCCGCGCGTCACTCAACGCCGCGCAGGCGCTGCTCGACTATACCGCGCGGCTCGCGGTGGGACTGATCGTCACGCCGATTCTCGTGCGCGGGCTCGGGCAATCGATGTTCGGGATCTGGCAGGTGCTGGGGCAGCTGCTTGGCTACCTGTCGGCGACCGATGGCCGTCCGACCGATGCGCTGCGCCTCGTGGTCGCCAATCGCGTGTCGCTCGATGATGAACCGACGATGCGCCGCCATGTCGGCAGCGCGCTCATGGTCTGGCTGCTGTTCCTGCCGATCGCGCTGGTGGCGGGTGGCGTCCTCATCTGGCTCGCGCCGTCGCTGACGAAGGTCGATCCGAGCCTCGTGCCGGCCGTGCGGTTCACGGCGTCGCTGCTGTTCCTGCAGTTCGTGCTCGCGACCCTCTCCGCGGTCCCGGAGTCCGTGCTGCGTGGCTCCAATCTGGGCTACAAGCGGATGGGGCTGCAGTCAGCGCTCCAGGTGCTCGGCGGGATCTTCTCCGTCGTCGCGGTGGTGCTCGGCTTGGGCCTCGTCGGCCTGGGTCTCGCGCAGGTCGCGCTCGCCGCGGTCACGGCCGGCTGCTTCTGGCTTCTCGCCAAGCGCTACGTGAGCTGGTTCGGCGTTGCGAAACCGCAGGTGTCGCACATCAAAGGAATGGTGAAGACGAGCGGATGGCTCGCGATCGGTGATCTGGTCGCCAAGCTGCTCATCGCCAGCGATGTCGTCATTCTCGGCGCGGTGCTTTCCCCCGCCGCCGCGACGCCCTACGTCCTCACCGGCTACGCTTCGCGGACGGCGCTCGGCATTCTGGTGCTCGGCACGATGGGCGCGATGCCGGGCCTGGGTGGCGTCATGGGACAGGGACAGCACGAGCGCGCCGCCGCACTGCGCACCGAGCTGCTGTGGCTCACGTGGCTGGCCTCGACCGTGCTCGGCGTCGCGATGCTGGCGTGGAACAAGAGCTTCGTGGGACTCTGGGTCGGCTCGGAGCAGTATGCCGGCCTGCTCCCCAACGTGTTGCTCGTCGTTGCGACGGTGCAAACCGCGTTCATCCGCTGCGACTCGTACATCCTCGATGCCGCGTTGCGGCCACGCTTGCGCGTGACTGTCGGTGCGGTTACGGCCGTCGTCACGATCGCCGTTTGTGTGCTGCTGACACGAACGATGGGACTGCTCGGACTGTGCATCGGCGTGGTGGCGGGGCGCCTGCTGCAGACCGTCGCCTATCCGGCGATCGTCCGGAAGATGCTGGCGGTTGGGGGCCGCGCGGCACTGACGCCCCTGCCCGGTTTGGTCCGTCCGATTCTCGTGATGGCCGGCCTGTTCGCCGTGGCGGCGTTCCTGGGAGAGCGCAACACGACGGCGGCGTGGATCCTGTGGGTGCCCGGCGTGGCACTGACGACGGTGATCGCGGCCGCCCTGGCGTTTGTGCTGGGATTGCCCGCCGCCGCTCGGCAGGCCACCGCCGGCCGGATCCGCTCGGCAGTCGGCAGGAGCGTGTCGCGTGGTTAGCCGCGAGGGCACTGCCCCGATGCCGACGGTGAGCCCCGTCCTGATCTTCACGCTCTGTCTGTGCCTCGCGTCGTTCCCGTTCGAGTTTCCCGAGCGCACGTTCCGCTGGGAAATCCCGACGATGACCACGTCGCTGTTCCTGCTTTCGACGCTGTTTTGGCCGCGCACCTGCTACTTGAACTACATCCCCAGCGCCATCTGGTGGATCGCCGCCTACATGTATACGCAAGCGCTCGCGCTGGCCGTGAACGGCTGGGTCTCGCTCGCCGATACCGCGCAGGAAGTCCTGCTGTTCATTCAGGCGATCATGTTCTTCTGGGCCTGCGCGAATCTGCTGCGCTTCGACGGCGTCGCGCGCGCGGCGCTCTGGTCGTTCGTGATCGCGTGCCTGGTGCGCGCGGCATTGCCCTTTGTCGGCGTCGGACGAACCGGCGAAGCGGTGTGGACCGGCGGCGAGCGGATCACGGCGTTCGGCCAGAACGCCAACTGGAGCGCGAAGCTGCTGGCCATGGGGACGATCGTCCTCGTCGGCCTGATGTTCGTGCATCCGCGCGCGCCGAAGAAGCTGCGGTGGCTGGCGATCGGGGCGATCGGCGGGTTGGGCGTCGCGATCGTCGACACCGGCTCGCGGGGCGGCCTCCTGGCGCTCGCGCTGGGGCTCATGACCTTCGCGTTCGCGCCGGGCGGCCAGCAGGGACGGAATCCCTGGATGGTCGTGCGCAACGCGTTCATCGGCATCGCGGCCCTCATCTTCCTCGGGGGCGCCGCCATGCGCTCCGAGCTGATGAGAAACCGGTTCGAGGACACGCGCGAAACGGGCTCGATGGCCGGCCGCGAGGTTCTGTTCCCCACGCTGTGGGGCATGTTCCTCGAGAAGCCGTGGACCGGCTGGGGCCAGGTCAACAATCAGTTCGAGCTGGCGCAGCGCATCGCGGAGCAGAACCGACTGACGCGCGACTCGCATAACCTCGTGCTCGAGGTGCTCACCACCACGGGTATCGTCGGCGCGATTCCCTTCTTCATCGCCCTGGGCTTGATGGTGGGCGCGGGGTGGCGCGCCCGGCACGGCCCGCACGGGATCACACCGATGGCCCTGCTGGTGTTCTCCGTGCTCGGCGCGATGAGCGGCAATCCGATTACCAACAAGCAGTTCTGGTTCATTCTGGCCTTCGCGGTCGCCGCGGCGGTCCCGATCGTATTCGAGCGGCGCGACCCTGCGCCGGCACCGCTC
>DATMZX010000269.1:0-6911 GCA_035573235.1 Gemmatimonadales bacterium | reverse complement strand
GAGAAACGTTTCGGTGCGCGAGAGGTACTGCGTCGCGGCGATCTGATAAGCCTGATTGGCGAGGGCATCGATGGTGTCCTGTACTGCCTGGGCCGGGGCTTTCGCGATATGCTGCTCCTTCACCACGGACACACGACCGATACCGATCCCAAGCACGAGCACGGCAGCGGCCGCCAGCGCCCAGCGCAGCCACGGACGGATCACGACGACCTGTTTGTGCCGGCGCGCCGCCTCGATGCGCTTCCACATTTCATCACGGGGTGGCGTGCGTGGTGCGTGGTACGTGGTGCGAGCCACGTCCTTGAGCCACTGATCGAACTGCGGGTCTTCGTGCTGGTCCATCATGCGATCCACTCCCCTGCGAAATCCGCCAATGCGACGCGCAACTTTGCCCGCGCGCGCGACAGTTGTGCTTTCGATGTTCCCGTTTCGACTCCCAGCGCGGCGCCGATCTCTTCGTGCGTATAGCCTTCGACGTCGTGCATCAGGAACACCGTGCGATATCCCTCCGGCAGCTCGTCAATCGCTTTCTTCAATCGCAGCTTCAGGTCCGGCTCAGCGTGTCGATGCGTCGATCCGATTTCCTGCGCATCGTCGATGTCCGCTTCGCGTTGCCGGAACCGCTTCACCTTGCGCAGCCCATTCAGCACGACGGTCGTCGTGATCGTGTGCAGCCAGGTCGAAAACGCCGACTCGCCGCGGAACGAGCTCAGCTTGTCGAACGCCCGGATGAACGCTTCCTGGGTGAAGTCCTGCGCGAGGGTATCGTCACCCGAGAGCCGGAACGCCAGGCGATACACGCGATCGACATGCGCGTCGTACAGCGCGCGCTCTGCTGCGCTATCCCCGGCGCGGACGCGGGCAATAAGCTGTGTTTCGTCCACGGCGCTCCGAGGTGACGGACTGGGCTCGTAACTACTGATGGGACACGGGGGAGGACAAAAGGGTTACGTCGGGAGGGCCTACCTGGTGCCAAACAGCCGGTCGCCGGCATCTCCCAGGCCTGGCAGGATATACCCCTTCGCGTTCAGCTCCCGATCCAGTGAGGCGGTATAGATGGGCACTTTGGGGTGGGCGTCCAGCATCGCCTTGACCCCTGCGGGGGCGGAGACCAGGCACAAGAAACGGATGCGCTGGACGGGGGCGCCTGCCCGCGTCAGGGCGCTCACCGCGGCGACGGCGGACCCGCCCGTGGCGAGCATCGGGTCGAGCAGGAAGAACGACCGATCGGCTTCGCCCGAAGGGATCTTGAAGTAGTAGTCCACCGGCTGGAGCGTGTCGTGATTGCGGTAGAGTCCGATATGTCCCACGCGCGCCGAGGGGATGAGCTGGGAGATGCCTTCGACCATGCCCAGGCCGGCGCGCAGGATCGGGACGAGCGTGAGCTTTTTGCCCGCCACCTGGCTGCCGGATGTTTTTTCGAGGGGTGTTTCGATGTCGACGGGTTCGAGCGGCAGGTCCTTGGTCACTTCGTAGGCCATGAGCATCGCGATTTCGTTCACGAGCAGCTTGAAGTCGCGCGTGCTGGTCCGCTTGTCGCGCAGGATCGTGAGCTTGTGCTGAATCAACGGGTGCGACAGGACGGTGAGATTCGGCAATTCGGGGGAGGCGGCAGCGCGTGCCATGACGGGAGAAGCTACGCGTCCGGTTGCGACCCCGCGACCGGCCGATAGCTTTCTCATCCCCCCGCTTCCAGGAAGGCTGTATGCTGCTCGCTCTCGTGACGGTTCTCGCTCTCGCCCAGGCGAACCAGGCTCCCGCACCCTCGGTCGACAGCCTCATCGCCAGATACATTCGCGCATCGGGCGGCATGGAGCGCATCCAGGCGATTCAGTCGCTGCGCCGCACCGGCAAATACAGCGGCGGCGGCGGGTTCGAGGCCGTGATCATGCAGGAGAACAAGCGGCCCGGCAGCGTCCGCAATGAATTCCAGATCCAGGGGATGGTCGGGATCAACGCGTACGATGGCAAGGACGGCTGGAAGATCGAGCCGTGGAACGGCAAGCGCGATCCCGAGTCGCTGGGCGAGGACGAGATGCACGGCATCCTCGACGACGCCGATTTCGACGGACCGCTCGTCAACTATCAGGCGAAAGGCAATCACGTCGAGTATCAAGGCGTGGAGCAGATCGAAGGCAGCGACGCCTACAAGCTGAAGGTCACGCGTCCGAACGGCGACGTGAGCTTTTTCTATCTCGACACCGAGTACTACTTGCCGATCCGCATCGACACGCAACGCATGATCCGCGGCGCGCCACAGGAATCCGAGACGTCGCTCGGCGACTACAAACAGGTCAACGGCGTCTACATGCCGTTCTCATCCGAGTCGGGGCCGAAAGGCTCGAGCAGCGCCGATCGCGGCAAAGTCACGTTCGACAAAATCGAAGCCAACGTTCCGCTCGACGATACGCGGTTCAAGCGGCCGGGAGGGCGCTGACATGAATCTCCTGCTTCTTCTCCTGATCGCCCAGCAACAGCCTGCGGCAACCGCTGCGACCGTCAAAGTCGATTCGGAAACGATTTCCGGCCTCGGCGCGCGCAACATCGGCTCGGCCGCGATGAGCGGCCGCATTGCCGCGATCGACGCGGTGCATGAGGGCGCACGGCTCACGATCTACGTCGGCTCGGCGAGTGGCGGCGTGTGGAAGTCCACGAACGGCGGCACGACGTTCAAGCCGGTGTTCGACAAACAGCCGGTGCAGTCGATCGGCGCGGTCACGATCGATCCGAAGAATCCCAAGGTCGTCTGGGTCGGCTCGGGCGAATCGTGGATGCGCAACAGCGTCTCGATCGGCGATGGCATCTACCGGTCGGAGGATGGCGGCGACAACTGGACGAACATGGGGCTCAGGAACTCCGAGCACATCGTCAAGATCATCGTCGATCCCACCGCGACGAACACGGTCTACGTCTGCGTGCCGGGGAAACTGTGGAGCGACTCGGACGAGCGCGGCGTCTACAAGACGACCGACGGCGGCAAGACGTGGACCAAGGCGCTCAAGGGCGGCAACCTGTCGACCGGCTGCTCGATGCTGTCGATGGACCCGTCGAATTCCAAAACGCTCTACGCCGGCATGTGGGATTTCCGCCGCAAGGGTTGGACGTTCCGCTCGGGCGGCGACAGCGCGACGGCGCCCAGCGCGTCCGGTCTGTTCAAGAGCACCGATGGCGGCGCGACGTGGACCGAGCTCGCGGCGGGCACGGCGGGTCTCCCGCCCAAGCCGTGGGGGCGCGTCGCGGTTGCGGTGGCGCCTTCGAAGCCCGCAGTGGTCTACGCCTTCATCGAAGCGGTGCCGCCGCTGAACGCGCTGTACCGCTCCAACGACGCCGGCAAGACGTGGCAGATGCTCGACCGCAGCCAGAATATGATCTGGCGGCCGTTCTACTTCGCCAATCTCATCGTCGATCCCGCCAATCCCGATCGCGTCTACAAGCCCGACGGCGGGCTGATCGTCTCGACCGACGGCGGCCAGAGCTTCAGCGGGATCGCGGGCGGGGCGCACGGCGACTTCCACGACGTCTGGGTGGATCCCAAGAACACCGACAACCTGATCACCGGCGATGACGGCGGCCTGTGGTTCTCCTACGACGCCGGCAACCGCTGGGTGAAGAACGAGAACCTGCCGGTCTCGCAGTTCTATCACGTCAGCGTCGACATGGCGCGACCCTACAACGTGTACGGCGGGCTCCAGGACAACAGCTCGTGGGTCGGCCCGTCGGAGTTTCCGGGCGGGATCACGAATCACCAGTGGGAAAACCTGTACGGCGGCGACGGGTTCTGGATGTTCGCCGATCCCTCCGATCCCGATTACGTGTACGCCGAGTCGCAGGGCGGCTATATCGGCCGCATCAACCGCCGCACGCACGAGGCGCGCAGCATTCAGCCGTTGCCGCGCTATCAGGAAAAAAAGCTGCGCTTCAACTGGAATACGCCGATCCACATCAGTGGCGCGCAAAAGGGCACGGTCTATCTCGGGGCGCAGGTGCTGTTCCGCTCGAAAGATTTTGGGCAGACCTGGGAGCGCATCTCGCCTGATCTGACCACCAACGACCCGACGAAGCAGCGCCAGGAGCAGTCGGGTGGTGTCACGGTCGACAACTCTTCGGCCGAAATGCACACGACGATCTTCGCGATCGGCGAGTCGCCCAAGGATCCGAATGTGATCTGGGCCGGCACCGACGACGGCAACCTGCAGGTCACACGCGACGGCGGGAAAACGTGGACGAACGTCGTCGGCAAGATCGTCGGGCTGCCCAAGAACGCGTGGGTGACGGGCGTCGAGCCGGGGCATTTCGATGCCGGGACGATCTACGCGACGTTCGATCTGCACACCTTCGGCGACATGCGGCCCTACGCCTACAAGTCCACCGACTACGGCGCGACGTGGACGGCGCTGGTTGCCCCGGACAGCCCGGTGCGCGGCTACGCCCACGTGATCAAGGAAGATCTCGTCAATCCCAACCTGCTGTTCCTCGGCACCGAGCTCGGCTTGTGGGTGTCGGTGGACGGCGGCAAGCAGTGGGCGCACTACAAGGGCGGCGATCTGCCGAGCGTGGCGGTGCGCGACCTGGCGATTCATCCCCGCGATCACGATCTCGTGATCGCGACGCACGGGCGCGGCATCTGGATCGTGGACGACATCTCGCCGCTGCGCGCCCTCACCCCGGACGTGCTCGCCAGTCCCGTCGCGTTCTTGACGGGCCGGCCGACGGTGCAGCGGCTGCAGGCGGGCGGCGGCTGGGCGAACGGCGACGCGATGTTCGTGGGCGCGAACCCGCCGAGTGACGCGGTGATCACGTATTACCAGCGGCGTCGCCACATCTTCGGCGACATGAAGCTCGAGGTGTACGATGCGAGCGGCAAGCTGCTCGGCACGTTGCCGACCAGCAAGCGCCGGGGTCTGAACCGCGCGACGTGGTCGATGCGGCTCGCGGCACCGCGCGTGCCTCCCGCGGCGAGTGCGGCCTTCGGCGCGGCCTACGGGCCCAGGGTCCTGCCCGGCACCTATACGATCAAGATGACCAAGGACACGGCGACGTACTCGACGCAGCTCACGCTCGTGCCCGATCCGCGCGGCACGCACACGGACGCGGAGCGGCGCGCGGCGTTCGACCTCGCGCTCAAGATGTCGGGGACGCTCACCGACATGACGTTTGCCGTGGAGCGGATGAACGCGACGCGGCAGGCGCTGGAGGACCGCGCCGGGAAGCTGCCCGCGAACGATGCCGTGG
Organism: Gemmatimonadales bacterium; assembly: GCA_035573235.1. Lineage (GTDB taxonomy): Bacteria > Gemmatimonadota > Gemmatimonadetes > Gemmatimonadales > GWC2-71-9 > 20CM-2-65-7. The sequence continues at coordinate 1,679 of DATMZX010000269.1, read as the reverse complement.
CGCGCCGGCTGCGCGCGGCCTCGGCCACGGTCGACTCGCTGCGCAAGAAGATCGTCGCCACCAAAGAGGGCGGGATGATCACGGGCGAGGAGCGGCTGCGCGAGAATCTGACGGAGCTGTACGGCAACCTCATCTTCTGGGACGGCGGTCCGACACAGGATCAGACCAGCCGGGCCGACGCGCTCGCGCGCGAGCTGGCGGATGTGTCGCGCGACTTCGAGGCCTGGGCCACGCGCGATCTCGCGGGGATCAACAATTCCTTGCGCGGCAAGAAGCTCGAGCCGATCGCGGTGCCGACGCGGCAGCAGTGGGAGGCGGCCGCCGGCAGCCAATAATCCGTAGCACGAAGGTCTACCTGTTTTGATTCCCGGGGCCCCCTAGTATCGGGGCCCCGTGATTATTTCACTCTTCTCATTGGCGCTCATCGCCGCGCAGGGATCGTCCCCCGCGGTGATCGATCCGACCATTGCCGATGTCCCCTCGCTCGATCAGACCGCTGAGGGGGTGCCCGGGAGCAGCCGAAAGACGGGCGGGAAGCGGGTCACGCCGTTGATCGCGCCGATCCCGTTTCACAACTCGCAGATCGGCTGGGGTGGTGTGCTGATGCTCGGTCTGATTCACCGTTTCGATCCCGACACGACGCTGAAGCCCTCGACCGGCGCGGTGGGAGTCATGGCGAGCGAAAACGGAACCTGGGGCGTCATGGCGATCGAGGTCGCGCGATTCAAGCAGGACGCGTGGCGCGCGCGCGGCATGGTCAACTATCTGGACCTGCACTACGACTTTTACGGGATCGGCATCGCTGCGGGGGAGAGCGGAAAGTCCGTCCCACTCGATCAGACGTTCTTCATGACGGCCGGGGTGTTGATGCGGCGGGTCGTCGCGAACGTATACCTCGGCGCATCGATGATCTACCTGGAGACCACGGTCGATCTGCCGGACACGCTGGGGATCCCCGACGAGTCTCAGGCGCAGCTGCTCGCGCCGGGGATCCAGGGTGAGTTCGACACTCGTGACAACGACTACTGGCCGTCGAGCGGATCGCTGGCCGAGCTCAAGGCGCGATTTTTCTCTACAACTTCGGGCACGTCGGGCTCGTTCCAGCGCTATCAGGTGGCGTGGTCGTGGTACAACGGCTTGAAGGGACGGGACCTCGTGCTCGCGACGAACATCAACGCGTGCGCGGCTCCCGGCGACGCTCCGTTCTACGGACTGTGCATGCTGGGCAACGGGCGCTACAACATGCGCGGCTACACGCAGGGCCGGTATCGCGACCATTACGGCAACGTGTTCCAGGCCGAGCTGCGCGGGCACCGCGGTCGCGGCGGGGCGGTGGTCTTCGCCGGGGTGGGGCAGGTGGCGGAATCGGGGAAGGACATCTTCGATGCCCCGCTGCTACCGGCAGGCGGACTGGGTTTGCGATACCAGCTGACCCAGAAATATCCCATGCACATGCGACTCGATTATGCGTGGGGCCGCGATGGCGGCTTGTTGTACTTCTCGGTGGGAGAGGCGTTCTAGCGCATCTTGACGATCCTTGTTCTCAGGGCGTCACACTCGCGAAGTAGACTTCGAGATTCGTGGGGTAGGTGCCGAATGTCTTGCCCGGCCCGGTCCACACCATCGCCGCGCGCCCCGATAGTGAGACGATGCCGTTGTAATCGCCGATGAACGGCCGG
>DATMZX010000268.1:0-8300 GCA_035573235.1 Gemmatimonadales bacterium | reverse complement strand
TAGAGCGGGCTCTTGGTGTCGCCCGTCCCCTGCAGCCCACCGGTGTACGCGAGCGCCGTCGTAATGAACAGCCCCGAGACGCTGAGCACGCGCAGCAGCTGCGTTCCCACGGCCACGGTCGCCGGCTCGGTCATGCCGAAGATGGCGAGCAGCTGCGCCGGCAGGAACAGAAACAGCACTCCCACGAACGCGGCGACCGAGAGTCCGTAGCGCGACGCGATCTGCACGGCCTGTTGCGAGCGGTCGGGATGGCCGGCGCCGAGGTTCTGACCGGCGACCGCCGCCGCGGCCCCCATCAACCCCACCGACGTCCAGGTGATCAGCGAGAACAGCTCGTTATACCCTACCGCGAACACGGCCTGTGCCGCCGCGCCTTGGGTGAGCCCCAGCGATCCGATGAACGACAACATGAACACGCCGCCGATGTTCATCGCAATGCCCTGAAATCCCGTCGGCAGCCCGAATCGGAACAACGACTTGATGATGCTCCAATCGGGCGCAAAGCCGTGCGCGCGCGGAAACCGGACGACCCAGTCGCCGCTCCACAGCTTCCAGAGCGAGTAGATCGCGATGATTCCGGCGGTAATGCAGGTCCCCATGGCCGAGCCGCGCGTGCCGAACCTCGGAACCGGTCCGACGCCGCTGATCAGCACGATGTTGAGCACGAGGTTCAGGACGGTCATCGCGACGCCGAGCACCATCGGGGTGCGCGCGTCGCCCGCCGACCGCAGCGCCCCGGCCAGCATGAAGAACACGAGCATGCCGCTCGAGAACACGAACATGATGCGCAGGAACGGCAGCGCCTCGGCCTGCACCGCCGGTGCGGCTTTCACGAGACCGAGCAGCCACGGCGACGCGAAATATCCGAGCGGCGCCATCACCCCGACGGAAAGCCCGATCGCCGTGAGAAACGCCTGGTACACCACGCGATCGACCTTGTCCGACTCGCCCGCGCCCGCGAACCGCGCCACCAGCACGCTCATGCCGGTGAACAGCGACGAGATGAACACGATCACGACGAGGAAGATCTGCCAGCTGACGCCGATCGCCGCGTTGGCCTGAGAGCCGACGAGGCGACCCACGAGCACGTGGTCGACTATTCCCTGCAGGCCGCCCACGATGTTCGCCAGCAGCGTGGGCCACGCAATCTTCCAGACCGCGGCGCGCAGCGGTCCTTCGACGATGGACCGGTCGTACCGCGACGGGTTCGCCGGCGAAGCGACTTCAGTCACTCAGCTGGCCGGAATCGTGGACGTACGCCGGCGCGCGCGCAGCGCGTCGACACTCCAGGGGCCGGGACCCGCGGCAGCCATATAGAGGAAGATGAAGCAGAACAGCACCGCCAGCTCGCCCATATTGAGGACGGGCCAGAACCCGTGCGGTGCATGGCCGTAGAAGTACGCCACCGCCATCTCGCCCGCCAGGATAAAAGCGACGACCCGCGTGAATAACCCGACCAAAATCAAGGCGCCTCCGATCGTTTCGATGACCGCCGCCACCCAGGGCAGCGATCCCATCGGCGCGACGCCACCCCCCGGCATGACCGCGCCGGGAAACGCGAACCATTTCGTTGTGCCATGCGTGATGAACAGAAATGCGACGATGATTCTGAGAACGCTGAGCAGCTCCGGCGACCATTCCCTCTTCACAAAGACTCCCCTTTCTTTTCTAGGAGCGCACGTTCGCGGGCATTTTGCGTCATCGCGGCCGCGCGCGCGAACTCCGCGCGGGCCTCCTCGAAACGGCCCAGCTTGGCGAGAAGATCCCCGCGCACACTGGGCAGGAGATGATAACCCGCGAGCGCCGGCTCGTCCTTCAGGGAATCCACCAGCTCGAGCCCCGCCGCCGGGCCGAACGCCATGCCGAGCGCCACCGCCCGGTTCAGCTCCACCACCGGGGACGACGTCAGCTGCGCCAGAGCGTCATACAGCGCCACGATTTGCGTCCAATCGGTTTCTTCGGCTGTGCGAGCCCGCGCGTGGCAGGCGGCGATGGCGGCCTGCAAACCGTAGGGACCGTAGCCGCCGCCGGGCGCTTCCGCGCGCTGCAGCGCCGCCAGACCACGGCCGATCAGGAGATGGTCCCACCTCCCGCGATCCTGTTGCAGCAGCAGAATCGGCTCGCCGCTCGGAGTCACGCGCGCCCGGATGCGCGACGCCTGCAGCTCCATCAGCGCCACGAGGCCGTGCACTTCGGGCTGGTCGGCCGCCAGCTCGGCCAGAATCCGGCCCAGCCGCAGCGCGTCGTCGCACAACGCCGGCCGCACCCAGTCCTGCCCCGCCGTCGCCGAATAGCCCTCGTTGAAAATGAGATAAATGACTTCCAACACCGACTCGAGCCGGGCCGCGAGCGCGGTGCCGCGCGGCACGTCGAACGGCACGTGCGCCGCCGCGAGCGTGCGCTTGGCGCGCACGATCCGCTGCTGGATCGTCGCCTTGGGCACGAGGAACCCACGCGCGATTTCGTCGGTCGTGAGACCGCCGAGCAGGCGCAGGGTCAACGCGACGCGCGCTTCGGTCGTGAGCACGGGATGACACGCGGTGAAGATCAGGCTCAGCAGGTTGTCGCCGACTTCATCGTCGAGCGATTCAGCGAGCGCGTCCTCGGGATTCAGCTGGCGCTCGTCCATTTCCCGGCCGAGATGCTCGTGCTTCGTGTCCTGCATCTTGCGCCTGCGAACGTGATCGATCGCGCGATGCTTCGCGGTGGCCATGAGCCACGCGCCCGGGTTGTCGGGAATCCCCGCGTCCGGCCATTGCTCGAGCGCGATGACCAGCGCGTCCTGAGCGAGGTCCTCCGCGAGCCCGACATCGCCCACGATCCGCGCGAGTCCCGCGATGAGCCTGGCGGATTCGATCCGCCAGACCGCATCGATGGCGTCAGCAGCCCTGGGAGGGGTCATCCATCATCTGACGGACTTCGACTTCGAGATCCTGCTCCCACAGCCCGATGTGCGCTTCCAGAAAACGGCGCGTCCACTCGAGCGCTTCCTTTTTCGAAGCCACATCGAAGATTGCGTAGCCGCCGATGACTTCCTTCGCCTCCGTGAACGGCCCGTCGGTCACGGTGATCTTCCCTTTCGACAGCCGCGCCCGCGCGCCCTGTGCCGTCGTGCCGAGCCCGCCCATGCCCACAAACTTCCCCTGGCCCGACGCGTCCGCGGCCACCTGGTTGATCCGCTCGATCAGCTCCGGGGACGGCTGGATGTTGGTCTCGCGCGTTTTGACGATCGTCATGAAGCGCATGGTCACTTCCCTCCCCGTTGGTTCTTCGCGATCGCCGCGCGCTGCCGCTCTTCCTGCGCGCGTAGCTCGGGCGTGAAGGCGGCGCCGAAATCCTCGGCCTCGAAGATCTGCCGGATCTCGACTTCTTCGCCCTTCTCGAACGGGATCCGCTTGGCCCACTCGAGCGCCTCCTGCTTCGACTTCACCTGCCAGATCCAGAAGCCGGCGACCAGCTCTTTGGTTTCGGCGAACGGCCCGTCCCGCACCGTGCGCTTCTTGCCGTCGAACTTGATCCGGACGCCCTTGGATGAATCCTTCAGCCCCTCGCCCGCCAGCATGATCCCGGCCTTCACCAGCTCGTCGTTGAACTTCTCCATCTCGGCGAACTCCTCGGTCGTCGGCAGGATGCCGGCTTCGGAGTCCTTCGTGGCCTTCACCATCACAACGAATCGCATCTTCGTCTCGCTTTCCGGTTGTAGTGGATCGGTGCAGTCGCTCTCATCCAGGCGACGAATGGGGCTCCGCGAAATCGACATATTCGAATATCATTGTGGTAGGCCCATTTACGACTAAGCCCGGCCCACCGGTCCGGGCACGCGTTGTGCAATGACACCGAGGAGCCGATATGTGCAGGAACATCAAGACGCTCGCCAACTTTGAGCCGCCCGCCACGGACGATGAGATCCGGGCGTCGGCGTTGCAGTTTGTGCGCAAGCTCAGCGGCGCGACCAATCCCTCGCACGCGAACGAGGCGGTTTTCAACGCCGCCGTCGACGACGTCACACGCGTCGCGCGACGCCTCATCGATTCATTGACGATCAACGCGCCACCCAAGAACCGCGACGTGGAAGCGCGGAAAGCTCGTGAACGGTCTGCGAAGCGTTTTGGGTAGCCTCGACACGTCGGTGCTCGAGTGGATGCACCGCCATGCCTCGCCGAGCGGCATGGCGGTTTGCATTGCCATCAGCCGCGTCGGGTCTCCCCTGACCATGACGTTCCTTGCGATCGCGGGCGCGTTGGTCCTCGCGGCATTCGAAGAATGGGTGGTCCTCGGTGGCTGGATCGCGGCATTCGGCGGCGCGAGCATTCTGGACCGCTGGCTCAAGCTCGTGGTGCATCGCCCCCGTCCTCCCTATGCAAGGGCAGTCATCCACAGCTGGAGCTTCCCGAGCGGTCACGCCATGGGAGCGCTGGTCGGCGTTGGGATGCTCACCTACGTGCTGCTGCGGTTTGCCGAGGCCACTCGCCCGACACGGCTCGTGGCCTGGGCGGCGGCGACGGCCGTCATCGCGCTCATTGGCGTGAGCCGAGTGTACCTGGGGGTACACTATCTCAGTGATGTTATAGGGGGTTACGCGGTCGGGGCCGCCTGGCTGGCGCTCTGCATCTGGGCCGTCGAGCTGGCAGGTCGCAAAGACCTGCCCCGGCTCAAACTCAATCCATTGAGTTAACGCCTCCAGCGACTACATCGCGCCTGCCACACGGGCTAGGCTACGGTTATGCCCTGGCTCGGATTCGAACCGAGACGCCTCGCGGCACTGCCCCCTCAAGACAGCGTGTCTACCAGTTCCACCACCAGGGCGGGCGAAGAAAAATAGAGAGGTTCCCTCATGATGTACAGGCAGGTAGCAGTCCTTCTCATCCTCGCGGCGTGCAGCTCCCGGCAGCAGCAGCCTCCCTCCTCCGTACGGCCGCTCGCGGGTGCGGGCGACTGGACCTTCTACAACGGCTCCCTGAGCGGTGAGCGCTACTCCACGCTGAATCAGATCACCACCGGTAACGTCGCGCGGCTCGAGCAGACGTGCGCGTTCGAAACTCAGGACACCGTCAGCTTTCAGTCGGGCCTCGTCGCCGTCGCTGGGACGCTTTACTTCACGGCGTTCAATACGACGTACGCCGTGGATGGCGCGACCTGCCAGCAGAAGTGGAAGTTCACGCGACCCGAGCCCAAGAGTCCTCTCAATGTCAATCGCGGCGTCGCCTTCGGCGGCGGGCTGCTGTTCCGCGGAACCGCGGACGGCCACGTGCTCGCCATCGACGCGAACACGGGCCAGCTGCGCTGGGACGTCGCGATCGCCGACCCGAGCAAAGGCGAAACGGTGCCGATGGCGCCGCTCGTCTGGAACGACCTGGTGTTCGTGGGCAACGCCGGCGGCGACGTGTTCGGCGTGACGGGGCGCGTCTATGGGCTCGATGCCGCCTCGGGAAAAACGGTATGGCAATTCAATGTCGTGCCCGACTCGGGACCCGCGCGCGCGACGTGGCCCAAAGCATCGCCGGAGAACCCGCCGACCGGTGGAGCGACGTGGACCTCCTACGCGCTCGACGAAGTGACCGGCACGCTGTACGTCACCACGGGAAACCCCGCGCCCGACTTCGTGATCGAGCTCAGACCGGGCGAGAATCTCTATACCAACTCGGTGCTCGCGCTCGACGCGCGCACGGGCCAGCTCCAGGGATACCTGCAGCCGATCAGAGGCGATTTCCACGACTGGGATGTCTCGGCTGCGCCCGCGTTGCTCACGACCAAGGGCGGGACCCCGCTCCTCATCGCCGCGGCCAAGAATGGGATGGTGTATGGCATCGAGCGTGGCAGGACCGCCCGGCCAACCGGTGATGCGCGCGCCTCCGATGCGCTCGCGCTGGGCGTGAGGTATGCGACCGCGACCACGACGCGCGAGAACGTCAACACTCCGCTCTCGTCGGAGAAATTCACGCGCTTCTGTCCCGGCTCGCAGGGCGGCATCGAGTGGAACGGCCCCGCGTATCATCGCGCGTCCGGCACGATCTTCGTGAATTCGATCGACTGGTGCACCTCGATCAAGCTGCAGCGACTCGACACGCTGCGGGGCGCGCCAGGCAAGCCGTGGACCGGGATGGACGACGAGCAGATGGCGTTTGGAAAAATGGACCCGCCGTCGAGGTGGAAGGGCTGGGTCACCGCGATCAACGCCGAAGACGGTACGGTCCGTTGGAAAGTCCAGACGCCCAAGCCGATGGTTGCGGCGATTACGGCGACCGCCGGCGGTCTCGTGTTCACCGGCGACCTCGATGGCCAGGTCACGGCGTACGACGCGAACTCGGGTAAGGTGCTGTGGCGCAAATCGGCGGGCGGCGCGATTGGCGGCGGCGTCATCGCCTACCAGGCGGGCCCCAAAGAACGAATTGCCGTGGCGGTCGGGCTCAACTCGCCGATTTGGCCCGTCAAAGGCGGGCCGGCGCGCGTCGTCGTGTACGCGCTGCCGTAACGGGTGACGAGGGTCCCCGCGACCGCGTGACGCCGGAACGCTCGCGCAAATCAGCGCGGTGCATAGCTTTCCCGCATGGAGCTATGGGTCGCGTTCGGGTTTGGCGCGGCAGTCGGCGCGCTCGTCGGGTACCTGCTCGGCCGTCGGCGAGAGGTACCTGCTGCCGTCGCGCGCGTTCGACCTACTCCGGCACCACCTGCACAGCCTCCACCGTCGAAGATTTCGCTCCCGCCTGATCTCAAGCATGTCGTGCTCGACGAAGGGTCCGCCAACGTCCTGAACGCGCTCAACAATCGTCTCGCCGCGATTGGCGCCCTCGCCGATTTGCTGCACGGCAGCCCGCTCGATCCCGAGCGTGCCCGCGCGCTGGTGCTGTTACATGGCGAAGTGCGGCGCGCGGCGGAAATCACGAGTCATTTCCTCGATCTCGCGGCGCACCCGGCGGGGGCCGCGGAGCCATGCGATGCGTCCGTCGTCATCAACGGCGTGCTCGCCGAGCGCGAATCCACGATCCGCGAGCTCGGGGTCAAGGTGCACCGTCAGGTGGCGAGTGCTCTCCCCATGGTGGCGTGCCCCATGGCGCAGCTCAGCGAGATATTCACCAAGCTCGTCGACTTCGCCCTGCGCCGCCTCCGTGCGTCGCAGCCGCCGCGCGAGCTGCGGCTCGAGGCGATTGCGACCGGTCCCTCGATCGTGATCTCGCTCTGGGATTCGGGCTCGCCGTTGTCGGTCGAAGCCGAGCAGCGGCTCGTGTCGCCGTTCCGGTTCACGCAGTCAGGTGGCGGCGGCGAGGTGGAGTTCGCGCTGGCGCGCGCGCTCGCCCAGTCGGCGGGGGGCAGCTTGCGGCTGCGGCCGCGCGGCGGCGGCAGCGGCGCCGAGGTCGTCATCACCCTGCCCCGCAGTCTGCTCGGCGCGCAGCCGCCGCTCGCCGCGCCGGCGGAGAATCTGCCGCGCATGCGGATCCTGGTCGTGGATGACGATGCGGTGAACCGACAAGCCATGGTGATGCTGCTCGAGCGGGAAGGACACCAGGTGACCGCGGTCGAGAACGGCGTCGAGGCGATGCTGCAGCTCGACGATCACGACAAGTCGTTCGACGCGGTGGTGACCGATCTGCAGATGCCGCGGCTGGGCGGCCGCGCGATGTATGAACAGCTCGTGACTGGCCGGCCGCTCGTCGCGAAACGCTTCGTCTTCGTGACGGGAGATCAGGCGCGGGGAGAAACCAGAGCTTTCCTGGAGAATTGCGGACAGCCGTCGGTGACGAAACCATACGATTTAAGCGACTTGATCAACGCGATCGGGACAGTGGCGCGCAAGAAGTAGTAGACCGTCGGTGCGTCTAGTTGGGTGCGTGCAGCCTCGGTGACCCGTAGTCGCGGTCCCCACCGATTCCCGGTCCCGCCAATTCCAATCCACCACGATCGTTGTTGATGCGCGCGATCTTCTGGCGAATCGATCCCGCGAACGGCGTAGTGCGCCCGTGGTGCCCGAATGGATCGGTGTACCAGACCTCGGGACCCTCCTTGTTGTCGACAAAGTTCGAGTTGACGTCCACCGTGCGGCGCACGCCGTCGAACACCGAGCGCGGATCGTCGAACGGAATGCCGAGGACTGTGCCGTTGGCGGTCGAAGCGTTGCAGGAGCCGCCGGTGCCGCGCACTTGATCGCCCGCGGCGGTCGTTTCGTAACACACATCGATCGGGCGGCCGACGGTATTCGGCATCGCGGGATCGTAGAACCGGCTGGGGCGATTGACCTGGAAGTACGGATTGAAGAAGACCAGCGTGCGGCCGTCCTCGGTCCGAATCGAGTTCGACGTCTGCCA
>DATMZX010000267.1:0-5432 GCA_035573235.1 Gemmatimonadales bacterium | reverse complement strand
CCAATTCCAACTTCTTCATCACCGGCGGCAAAGACGGCAACATCTATTTGCTCGACAAGGACAACATGGGCGGATTCAACGCGTCCGCCAATCTGGTCCAGCAGGTCGTGCCCACGAGCTCCAGTGCCAACATGCATTGCCAGGCGGCGTACTACATCGGCGCCACCAAGGAATACATGTACGTGTGGTCGGAGAACGATCCGCTGCGCGCGATCCCGTTCAATCGCGCGGGAGGCACGTTCGACGTCGCGGGGGAGATCGATTTCACCGCCAGCGGGCCCACGGGGCAGAGCGGCGCGGTGCTGTCGGTGTCGTCCAACGGCTCTGACGATTCGACCGCGATTGTGTGGGCGGCGTATGCCTACAGCGGTGATGCCGAGAGCTTCGTCACGCCGGGGATTCTGCGGGCGTTCTCGGCCACGGACGTGACGCACGAGCTCTGGAACAACCGTCAGAACCTGAATCGCGACGGAGCGGGGACGTACGCGAAGTTCTCATCGCCGACGGTGGCGAACGGGCACGTGTATCTGCCCACCCTGTCCCACAAGGTGGTCGTCTACGGCTTGCTGTAGCGCACCTCGCTGAACACGGCGCGCTCGACCACGCTGTCGTTGTGCGCGCAGACGAAGAGTCCGACGTAGACCGTATCGGGCAGTGCAATGGCGGCGGTGAGCCGCTGCGTAACGAGCGTATCGCCGTAGCGACCGACGGCCATGAAGTAGGCGCCGTTGCGCCGTTCCAGCCGGATGATCGCGTCGGCGTCGGGCAGGCTGTCCGCCGACTTTTCTTCTTCGGTCATCGCGCCCGTGGCGCGCCGGAATTGCAGCGACATCAAGCCGTTGCCGTGCAACGCCGCGGTCACGTGCGCGCTGCCGGGCTCGAGCGACGGCCGAATCGTCCAGCCGATCTTCCGATGCTCCTCTACGCCTTTGCCCAGGAACCGCGCGCGCGCCGACACTACAAAATTGCCGCGCAGCCGCTTCCAGACGAAATGAAAATCATCGCGCTCGCCCCACATGTTCTGTCCGGAGCCCGTGACCAGGTACTCCCCGTGTTGCCGGTCATAGGACGCGGATCCGGGATAGCGCACGCTGCCGACGTCCGTCTGGCCGGTGAACACACCGAGCGCAGTCTGGAATGCCGCCCCGAGGCACAGGAAAACGACGACCGTCGCAACCGGGCGGTTCATCGGAAGGTGTAAATGAGGCTGACGTTCCAGATGAACTCCTGGCCGCCGGCGAGGTCGCTCCGCAGCGGTTCGTTGACGAACGTGGAGATCGCGAGCGGGACCGTGCGGTGACCCATCGTCAACGTCGAGGCCAGGTACACACCATCGTCGCCGTCCATCGTCAGGTAGTAGAGCTGCGGGGCAAACTGGAGCACATAGTTGCCGGCGAATGGGCCGGTGTTCACGAAGAAGCGCGCGGCGCCCATATGGGTATTCTGAATCGATTCCTTGTCGATGCCCTTCGAGTAGAAATAATAGAGCACGACGTCCAGGTGCCGCGTGACGGTGTAGCCCGGTCCGATCTCACCCGCGAAGTAGCGCCGCGCCACGATCACACTGTCGATCGTCTTGAAGACGACCGCGGGATGGGCCCCGACGGCGAGATGCCATCGGCCGTGCGTCGGCACGCGATAGCGGCCCCAGAAGATGAAGGACCACGGTTTCCCTTCGAGCGCCCAGCGGAACTGCGGCGCGAAGCTCCAGCCGTTGCGCCCGATCGCCACGTCCACGATTCCGGCGGGTTTGCCCAGCGTCAGCGCCGGGAGCGTCGAGATGCCTTTGTTGGTGACGGTGAGGGCGCCCGTCGCGAGCAGCCGCCGATCGCCTTGTGCGGCCGCCCGATCGGCAATCGCGCACGCGAGTCCCAGCAGCACGATCGTCGCCGTGGCGTTCACAGCGACGAAATTCTACGGGGTTACAGCGACGCGTCAATCTGGAGCACAAGAATCTTCCGGTGCTTCACTCCGCGGCGTACGTTCCCCGCATGACGACACCCACTCGAGTCGCAGGAGCGACCTGGTATCGCTGGGACGACATGGAGCGCGAGGTGCTGCACGACAAGCTCGCGCGCCGCCTGATCACCGGCGACAAGATGATGCTCACGCACGTGTATCTGAAGAAAGGCTGCCACGTCCCGAAGCACTCCCATCACAACGAACAATTCACGTACGTCCTCGAAGGCGCGCTGCGCTTTCTCGTGGGCGATGAGGCTCAGGAAATCGTGGTGCATGCGGGTGAGGTGCTGCATCTCCCCGGCAACCTGCCGCATGAAGCCTTTGCGGTGGAGGACACGCTCGATGTCGACGTGTTCTATCCGCCGCGGGAGGACTGGCTCAACAAAACGGACGCGTACTTGAGAAAAAAGTGAAAGGAGGCTCAATGAGCCAGCGCCCGCAGAAACCGTTGCGCTAATTGCTCGAGTCGTTCGTTTTTTTCTTTGGTCGCCTGCTCGAGAATCCGCTCCACGTGCGGTTTGAGCTTCAGCTCGCCCCACCGATACCCCGTCGCCAGCTCGGCGCTGTAGGAGTCACCGACGTTGGCCCCTTCCAGGAGCGCCAGGGCGGCGGCCGCGTCGTAGCCAGGATCGCTGCGGGGAGGCAGGTTGAAACGTCGCTCAGGACCGCCGGCGTCTTCCTTGATGAAAGCGCGGGACATGCACGAGTATAACGAGGGGCTGCAGGCGGAGTCAGCCGTGTACGCTCGCGTGACCCGGCATCTGATCCCGCTGCTGTTTTCCTGCTACGTCGCGGCCTATCTCGATCGCGTCAACGTCAGCTTCGCGAGACTGCAGATGCTGAGCGATCTGCGGTTCAGTGAGACGGTCTACGGCCTCGGGGCCGGAATCTTTTTCATCGGTTATTTCCTGTTCGAGATCCCCAGCAACATCATCCTCCACAAAGTCGGAGCGCGGCTCTGGATTGCGCGTGTCATGCTGACGTGGGCGGTAGTTTCAGCCGCGATGGTGTTTGTCCGCTCGGCGACGGGGTTTTACGTCCTGCGCTTTCTCCTGGGCGTCGCGGAGGCGGGCTTTTTTCCGGGCGTGATTCTGTATCTGACCTACTGGTTTCCGTCCGCGCGGCGGGGCAGGATCATCGCCCTGTTCATGACCGGGATTCCCGTTGCCGGACTCATCGGCGGGCCGATCTCCGGCTGGATTCTAAAAAACATGACGGGCGTGCAGGGGCTCGCCGGCTGGCAGTGGCTGTTCTTGATCGAGGCGCTTCCCTCGTTCCTGCTCGGCGTGGCGGTGTTGCGCTACCTCGATAACGGGATTGCCGGCGCGCGCTGGTTGACCGAAGCGGAGCGAGCGCTGCTCGCGCGGGGCCTCGCCGACGATGGGCAGCACCTGACGTCCCACTCGCTGCGCGACGGCCTGACGAGCAGCCGCGTCTGGCTCCTGGCGGCCGTCTATTTCTGCCTCATCGCGGGGCTGTACGGCGCCGGATTCTGGCTGCCGACGCTGATCAAACGCACCGGCGTCGAGAGTCCGCTCGCGATCGGCATCCTCACCGTTCTCCCCAACGCCGTGGCGGCGGTCGCGATGGTCGTGATCAGTCGTCGCTCGGACCGCACGCGTGAGCGGCGCTGGCACCTCGTCACTCCCGCGTTGATCGGGGCCGCCGGCTGGGTGATCACCGTCCGGTACGGGACCGACACCGCCATCGCCGTGTCCGGAATGTCCCTCGCGATGGCCGGGGTCACGACGTCGCTGTCGCAGTTCTGGTGCCTGCCGACCGCGGTGCTCGCCGGTGCCGCGGCCGCGACCGGCATTGCCCTCATCAATTCGATCGGCAATCTCGCGGGCTTTCTCGGGCCGCTGACGATCGGCTGGCTCGTCGATCGCACGGGATCGACCGACTTGGGGGTCTACCTGCTCGCCGCGGTCATGGCCAGCGGCAGCCTGCTGGTGCTGACCATGCCGCGGCAGGTCGTCAATCGTTGATCCGCTCCTCGCGATAAAACAGCTCGCGTTCCAGCGCCGCATCCTCACTGGCGCGCGGAGCGGAGCTGGTCACGAACTCGACCGCCTGGCGCACGATCCCGGAGTTGCTCGTCACCCCGCGATGGCCGAGGCCCTGCGTCGTGACGAGTCGCGCCCCGGACCACGCCGCCGCGATCGCCGCGCCGTCCTGCCAGCGCACCGTCTCGTCTGCTTCGTCGTGCACGATCAGGAGCTCGGGTCGCACGGGGGGGGGCAGTGCGCGCGCGAGATCGCACACGTTGAGATCGGACCAGCGGACGCGCAGGCGGCGCTCGCTGCGCGCGCGCACGAGATCCATGACCTGCGGCGTCAGGCCGAACGCGCGTGCGAAGGGGGCGACCCAGGCCGGCGGATCGGCCGCGGGTGCGAGGAAGACGACGCGAGCGACTTCCAGCCCCCACGAGATCGCGAGCGTCGTGCCCGCGCATCCCATCGAATGCGCGACGATGGCGCGCGGCGCTCCGTGCTGCCGCACGACCGCCGCGAGGGAGCGGGCGAATTCCGGCATCGAGGTCATGCCGCGTCCTGACTGGCCCTGTCCAACGGCGTCGTACGTGACGACGCCATAGCCCGCGGCCAGGAGTGGCTCGACGAACGCCGCGAGGCGCGCGCCGCGACTGCCCCAGCCATGGACGAGGTAGGCGAGCGGCTTGTCGGTGAATCCCCAGCGCCAGCCGACCAGGCGACGACCTTCGACCTCGAGCGTAAAGCGGCGGCCTGTCGCGAGAAACGCGCGCGCATCGGAGGAGAGCGGGCTGCGCCGCGCCGTGAAGAACAGGCGCTCGGCGAGCCACGCGGCGGCGGCGGGAGAAATGGGCTGCAGCACGCGGAAGATCCAGCGGATCAGGCTCATACCTCGATGTCCTCGAGCAAACGGTCAAACGCCCGGCGCGCCCGCGCCTCGGCGCCCGCGTCGTGCAGCAGGCGGGTGTGCAGGTGACACGACAGCATGATTCCGTAGAGATCCTGCGCGAGCTGCACCGGCTCGATGTCGGAGCGGAACAGCCCGGCTTCGGCGCCTTTGGCGAACGAGAGCGACATCGTATTCAGCCAGTCGCGCTGCAGCTCGACGAGCCGATCGCGCACGGGGCCCGGGCGGTCGTCGAGCTCGGCGTTCGCCGCGACGAACAGGCAGCCGCCGGGGAGCTCCGCCTCGGTGGCCCAGGTCATCCAGCGCTCGAACAGCGCGCGAACGCGTGGCGCCCCGCGCGGCTCGCGCAGGGCAGGGCGCACGACGATGTCGCGGAAGCGCTCGGCCGCATGATTGAGCACGTCGATTTGCAGCGCTTCTTTGGAGTGGAAGTGCGCGAACAAGCCGCTTTTGGAGAGATTGAGATCATCGGCGAGGACGCCGATCGTGAGACCGGTGAGGCCGACCTGGCTGGCCAGGCCCGTGGCGCGATCGAGGATCGCGCTCTTGGTGCGTGCGCCTTTGAGCATGCG
>DATMZX010000266.1:0-3923 GCA_035573235.1 Gemmatimonadales bacterium | reverse complement strand
TGCGCCTTTGAGCATGCGCCAGAATAGTACGAACGTTCGTTTTTGTCAAATAACCCAGAATTAGTGGCCCTTATCACGCCACCGTCTGGTACCGGCCTTCATTTTGGGCTCTGCTGCTCAGAGCAAAGCCGTCGAAAGGCGGCGACGCAGAGCTACGGGGCTTCGGCGGATTTCCGCCATGCTCGCCGGGCCGCCAGCGCATCACGCTGGCGGCTTTTTCTTTTTTTGGGGACCGGAGAGACCATGAACTTCACATTCAAGGCTGGTCTAATCGCCGGAACGCTGCTCCTCCTCGGGTGCGGTATCGGGAGCGCGGGGCCAGAAATCGTGCGCATCGATGGGATCGATGTCACGCCCCCTCGATTCACGCTGCTGACCGCCCAAGCGGCGGAGCTCGAGATCACGGTCAGGACGTCGCGGGGTGACGCTGCCGGGGCGGAGCAACTGGTCTGGACGACGACCGGTGGTGTGATCAGCAGCAACGCCATTATCGGCAATGTCCGGAAAATCACCTACCAAGCACCCGGGACCCCAGGCACCTATCTGCTCATCGTCACGACCGCCACGGGCGCGCCCGCCGACACCGCGAGCTTCACGGTGACGAACACGATTGTGCCCGTCAGTGGTGTCGCCGTCTCGCCCAACAACGTCACGTTTGTCGTCGGGGATACCTCGAGACTGCGCGCGACGCTGACCGATTCGACGGGGGCGGTCCTCGTGGGCCGGCCGATCACCTGGACCTCGAGCGACAACGGGGTCGTGACTGTGCTCGCCACGGGTCAGATCCGCGGGATGGCCGCCGGAAGCGCGACGATCACCGCGACCAACGAATCGCACAACGCCACCGCGACGATTACGGTGAACCCGAATCCCTAGAGCCACTCGAAGCGATAGGCGAGCTCCGGGCCCTTCGCGCCCTCGTACGCCAGTTGCGCGACGAGCAGCGTGAAGGGCTCTGTGTATCGCGCCATGCGTAGCGGACCGGCGTCCACCGGGTCGAATCCCACCTCGCGAATGAGGGCGGCCACCACCTTCTTGCTACGCGCCTCGTCTCCCAGATAGACCAGGCTGGGCCGTGTTTTCTTGCGGCGAGCGGCGAACACGTCAAACAGCACCTCGCTCGGCACCGTCCCAAACGCCGATACGACGCGGGCCGTCGGCGCTTTCTGCGCCAGCGCTTCGGCGCCCGACGACGTATGGGCGATCACGAGGCCCGTGTCGTCTTCGTTCATCGGCAGCGAGCACGTGATGATGATCTTGCCCGTGACATCGCCCGCCTGCTGCAGCACATCCTCGAGACGCGACCAGTGCACCGCGAGCAGGAGCACCTCCGATGCCCGCGCCGCTTCGGCGGGTGTTCCGGCGCGCGCCTTGCCTTTTGCGGCACGGGCGAGTCGCTCGAGCTTCCGCGCGCTGCGGGCGTAACTGAACACGACATCGTGGCCGGCGCGCGCGAAGATCGTGCCGAGCTTGCCTCCCATCAATCCAGAGCCCAAAATCCCGATGCGCAATTGCGATCCCCTTTCACCGGAGCGATTCGTGCACAAGTCATTGCTGCTGTCCTTCAACGTACTCTTCGTGACGGCCCTGGGGGGGCAGACGCCTGCCCGGCCCCCGTCCTCGGCGCCGCAGAGCAAATTGTCGGCTCAATGGGAAGAGCTGTCGGCCGCTGAATTCCGCGACGCGATCGCGCGCTCCCAGGGTACCTGCCTGCTGCCGTTCGGTATCATGGAGAAGCATGGTCCGCATCTGCCACTGGGCAACGATCTGCTCAATGTGCGCTACGTCGCCCTGAACGCCGCCCAGCAGGAATACGCCGTCGTCTTTCCCGCCTATTACTTCGGCCAGATTTTCGAAGCCAAGCACGAGCCCGGCACCGTCGCCTACAGCCGCAGCCTGCAGCTCCAGCTGCTTCAGGAAACGACCGACGAGATGGCGCGCAACGGCTGTAAGAAGGTGATCATCGTGAACGGGCACGGCGGCAATAACAGCCTGCTGCCTTTTTTCGCCCAATCACAGCTCGAGTCACCGCACGACTACGTCGTGTACACCGTCGGAATCATGCGCAGCGGGGAGGGAGGTCCGAAGCATAAATCGGATCCCGCCACCGACATGCATGCGGGCGAGGGCGAAACGTCGCTGAGCATGGTCGCAAGGCCCGACCTGGTCCACCTCGACCGAGCGGCTCAGGAATCCGGTGCCGATCAGGGCCGCGTGAAGCTGCCCGACGGCGTCTACACGGGCATCTGGTGGTACGCCCGGTTCCCGAATCACTATGCCGGGGAAGGGGCGGTGGCGTCGAAGGAATTGGGCGAGTTCGAGGCCAAGAACTGGATCAACGGCCTGGTCGAAGCGATTCGCGCCGTGAAAGCCGATTCCCAGAGCCTGCGTCTGCAGAACGAGTTCTATGAACGCAGCAAGAAGCCGCTGGAGACGCCCCAGTAGCCCCAAAGCCCAATGCCCCGAAGCGGCCAGGCCGCAAAGCTTCCCCCTCGGGAGGAACACACATGCGCCGTTCATTACTCATCGTCCTGCTCATTACGCTGGGCACTGCATGCTCCGGGAAGAAGCAAGCCGAACCGAACGCGGCTGCAACTACAGCCACCCCGGGCACGGGCTTCGTCACCCTGCCTTCAGGCGGGCGCTTGTACTACGAGGTGGCAGGCGGGAGCGGGGACACCATCGTCGTTCCTGGTGCCGCCTACTGGTCCAGCCCGCTGGCGCCGCTCGCGCAACATCACACCGTGATCTTCTATGATCTGCTCGGCCGGGGACGGTCCGACACCGCCGGCCCCGCGCGCATCGTCATGGATTCGATCGTCAGCGATCTCGAGGCGCTGCGGCAGCACTTCAATGCGCAGCGGATCGGACTTGTCGGTGTTTCGGTGAGCAGCCTCGTGGCCGCCGGCTACGCGGCCAGGTACCCGGATCGGGTCTCCCGACTCGCGCTGGTCAATCCCATCGCGCTGACGGCCGGTGCGCAAACGTCGTATCGGCCACCCGAGCGCGCGTCTCGCACCGATTCAGCCGCGTTCAAGGAAGTGATGCAGCTGCGCGCGACGAACGGGAGTCGCGAGGCGATCTGTCGTCAGGCCTGGAAAGCGAACAGTGGCTGGTTCGTCGGCGACGCATCGGCGAGCGCGCGAATCGATCCGACGTGGTGCGCCGCGCCGAATGAGACGGTTGATGCGACACTCATGTGGCTTGGCTACCTCAGCAACGCCGCTGGATCGTGGGATATCACGGCAAAGGTGCGCTCGATCAAAGCCCCGACCCTCGTCGTCCAGGCGGAGCGCGACTACTTCGTGAATCCAGCGGGAGCCAAGGCGTGGGCGTCTGCGATTCCCGGCGCGAAGCTCGTGAGCCTTCCCGGCGTCGGGCATTTCGTGTTGTACGAGAAGCCCGACGCCGCACTGGCGCCGCTGCAGGAGTTTTTCAGCGGACGCTAGCTAGGGCGTTCTGGGTCGTACGGCGAACAGGCGTACGACCCGACCGCCCCGGAGCACGCTGACCCGGAGCGTATCGCCGACCCGCAGCGCGCTGAGGCTGTTCTGAATCTGCTCGAGCGACGCGTTGTTCGGCGCGATCGGAACTCCGCCGACGCCGAGCACGATGTCACCACCGACGAGCATTTCCTCCGACCCGATTCTCGCGCGCACCGTTCCCGCCTGGAGTCCGAGCAGTGCCGCCGGCGAGCGCGCGGCGACTTGCTGGACGAGAAAGCCGGCCGATTGCGGCACGTTGAAGATCGCCGCGAGCGTATCCTGCAGCAGCACGCCGTCGATTCCCGTCCAGAATGATTTTGCCGTGAGCAGCACGCGCGACGCGACGTTGGATGAGATCGCAAAGCCGATTCCTTCGAAGCCGCCCGACTGCGTCATGATGCGGCTGACGATCCCGACGACCTCGCCCTTCATGTTGAA
>DATMZX010000265.1:0-3864 GCA_035573235.1 Gemmatimonadales bacterium | reverse complement strand
TGTATCCCCACATACACCCTCGCCTCGGGACTGATCGATCAGGGCTGGACCTGGCAGGCCGCGGTCGGGGCCGTCATCCTCGGCAACCTCGTCGTGCTGGTGCCGATCGCCCTGAATTCACACGCGGGGACGCGCTACGGCATCCCCTTCCCTGTGCTCGCGCGCTCGTCCTTCGGGGTGCTCGGCGCCAACATTCCGGCGTTGTTGCGGGGGCTGGTAGCGTGCGGATGGTTCGGGATCCAGACGTGGATCGGGGGCTGGGCCATCTACAAGCTCGTCGAGGTTCTCTGGCCCGGCATCGCCACGCTGCCGCAGATCCTGCCGGCGTTCGTCGGCCTGAACACGGGCGAGTTCGTCTGCTTCATGATTTTCTGGGCGATGAACGTGTGGATCGTGCTGCGCGGGATGGACTCGATCAAGCTCCTGGAAACGTGGGGCTCTCCGTTTCTGCTCGCGGTGGGCGTCGCGTTGCTCATCTGGGCGTGGGTTCGGGCAGGTGGCCTCGGCCCCATGCTGGCCAATCCGACCGTCGGGCCGTCCGGCCGGCCGGCCGTGGGCGGCGTCTTCGGCGCCGGCCTGACGTCGGCCGTCGCATTCTGGGGAACGATGGCGCTCTCGATCCCCGATTTCTCGCGATACGCAAGGACGCAGCGTGACCAAGTGATCGGCCAGGCCGTGGGACTCCCGGCGACGATGGCGCTGTTCGCGTTCATCGGCGCGGCGGTCACCAACGCCACGGTCGTGATCTTCGGCACGCGCATCGCGGATCCCGTGGCGTTGCTCGCGCGCATCGGCGGGCCGTTCATGATCATGCTGTCGATGGCGGGTCTCATCGTGGCGACGCTCACCACGAACATCGCCGCGAATATCGTCGCGCCGGCCAACGCGTTCTCGAACCTCGCGCCGCACAAGATCACGTTCAAGCAAGGCGCGATGATCACGGCCGTCATCGGCATTCTCATGATGCCCTGGAGACTCTACAACGACGCCGCGGCTTACATCTTCACCTGGCTCATCGGGTACGGCGCGCTGCTCGGCCCCGTCGCCGGGATCATGATCACGGACTACTTCCTGGTGCGGCGCGGCCATCTCACGCTCAACGATCTCTACAAGCGCCACGGCGCGTACGAGTATTCACGCGGCTTCAACTGGATCGCGATCGGCGCGCTGGGAATCGGCATTGCGCCGAGTCTCCCCGGATTCATCTGGGCGCTGCAAGGGACGTCGGCGGAGGCGAGCGGGTTGTTCGGCGCGTTCTACAACTGGGCCTGGTTCGCGGGCTTTTTCATCTCCGGCGCCGTCTATCTGGTTGGCATGAAGGCAGGAAGAAAGAAGCCCGTTGGCGTATTTGTCTGACGCGGAGCTCGCGGCGAATTTCGCGGACATCGCGCCGCCGCTGACCAACGACGCGGCGCTGCTCGAGGCGAACCAGTGCCTGTTCTGCCACGACGCGCCGTGCACCATCGCCTGCCCCACCCACATCGACGTGCCCGCCTTCATTAAGAAAATCGCGAGCGGGAATCTGCGCGGCTCGGCGCGCGTGATCCTGGACGCCAATCCGTTCGGCCATTCGTGCGCGCGCGCGTGCCCGGTCGAGGTGCTGTGTGAAGGCGCGTGCGTGCTCAACGATCGCGACGAAGCGCCGATCAAGATCGCGCTGTTGCAGCGCCACGCGACCGACCGGGTGCTGGAGCACAAGTGGAAGCTGTTCGAGGCGGGAACGCCAACGGGAAAACGCGTCGCGATCATCGGGGCCGGACCGGCCGGCCTCGCGTGCGCGCGCGATCTCCGGCGATATGGTCATGCGGTCACGGTGTTCGAGGCGAAGCCCCAGCCCGGCGGCCTCAATACCTACGGGATCGCCGAGTACAAGCTGAAGGCCGACGTCGCGCTCGCGGAGGTCCAGGACATTCTGGATCTCGGCGTCGAGCTGAAGCTGGGCGTGATGGTCACAGCGATCGAGCCCTTCCTGAAAGAATACGACGCCGTGTTCGTGGGAGTCGGACTGGGCAGCACGAAGCGACTCGGTATTCCCGGTGAGGAGCTGCCCGGCGTCATCGACGCGCTCACGTTCATCGAGCATCTCAAGACACACCCCTACAATCAGACGCCGGTCGGCCGGAACGTCGTCGTCATCGGCGCCGGCAACACCGCCATCGATGCGGTCACGCAGGCCAAACGGCTTGGCGCAACGTCGTCGACGATCGTGTACCGCCGCGGCGAAGCCGACATGTCTGCCTATCACTATGAGTACGAGCTCGCCAAGAAAGACGGCTGTGGATTCCGCTTCAACGCCGCGCCGCGGCGCATCGTGGGCAACGGCGCGGTCGCCGGGCTCGAGTTGAGCAGCGGCGAAACGATTCCCTGCGACATGGTGATCGTGGCGATCGGCCAGGGCGCGCGCGCCGAGCTCAGCGTCCCCGCCGATCCGCGCGTGTTCACCGGCGGCGATTGCGCCAACGGCGGCGCCGAAATCGTGAATGCCGCCGCGGAAGGCGTGGCCGCGGCGAAGAAGATTCATGAAAGGCTGACCAATGGCTGATCTTCGGACGAACTTCGCCGGCATCGAAAGCCCGAATCCCTTCTGGCTCGCCTCCGGGCCGCCAACCAACACGTACGGCCAGGTCGCCAAGGCGTTCGACGAGGGCTGGGGCGGCGCCGTGTGGAAGACGATCGGCGAGCCGATCATCAACGTCTTCTCGCGCTACGGTTCGGTCGATCTCGGCCAGAATCGCATGATGGGATTCAACAACATCGAGCTGATCAGCGATCGGCCTATCGCCGAGAACCTCAAGGAAATCGCCGAGGTCAAGCGCAATTATCCGCGGCACGGCATCATCGCTTCGCTCATGGTCGAGTCAAAGCGCGAAGCGTGGCATCAGATCGTGAAGCAGACGGAAGACACCGGCGCGGACGGGATCGAGCTGAACTTCGGGTGCCCGCACGGGATGAGCGAGCGCGGCATGGGCAGCGCGGTGGGACAAGTGCCGGACTATACCTGCCAGATCGTCGAATGGGTCAAGGAAGTCGCGAAGATTCCGGTCATCGTGAAGCTCACGCCCAACGTCACCGATATCACCTACATCGCGCGCGCGGCCGTGAAGGGCGGCGCCGATGCCCTGAGTCTGATCAACACCATCAACTCGATCGTCGGAGTCGACCTCACGACCTTCGAGCCGCAGCCCTCCGTCGCGGGCAAGTCGAGCCATGGCGGGTACTGCGGTCCCGCGGTGAAGCCAATCGCGCTGCACCTCGTCGCGGCAGTCGCGGGCGATCCGAGCGTGAAGATTCCGATCAGCGGGATCGGCGGCATCGCCACCTGGCACGACGCGGCCGAATTCATCACCCTCGGCGCCGGCACGCTGCAGGTGTGCACGGCGGTGATGCACTACGGCTTCCGGATCGTCGAGGATCTGATCGATGGACTGTCGAACTGGATGGACGAGCGGGGATTCCGCTCACTCGACGACATTCGAGGGCGCGCGCTCCCCCGGGTGACGAAATGGGAAGAGCTGGACCTCAATTATCACCTGCTGGCGCACATCGATCAGGAGAAGTGCATCAAGTGCGAGCTGTGCTGGACGGCGTGCGAGGACGGCGCGCACCAGGCAATCCGAAGACTGCCGCGCGATAACGGAGGCCCGGTGGTCGAGATTATTGAAGAAGCATGCGTCGGGTGCAATCTGTGCGCGGCGGTATGCCCGGTTCAGGAGTGCATTACGATGCGCCAGGTTCCGAATGACTATCCGCCGGTGAGTTGGAAGAGCTTCAGCGCCGGGAAGGGAAAGCTGGCGCCGAGGTCGGAG
This sequence comes from Gemmatimonadales bacterium, assembly GCA_035573235.1. GTDB lineage: Bacteria > Gemmatimonadota > Gemmatimonadetes > Gemmatimonadales > GWC2-71-9 > 20CM-2-65-7. The sequence continues at coordinate 58 of DATMZX010000265.1, read as the reverse complement.
CACTTTCACACTGCAGTGTGGAGCCCAAGCTCCAAGTGACAGGACTCAAGAATCAAGT
>DATMZX010000264.1:0-11722 GCA_035573235.1 Gemmatimonadales bacterium | reverse complement strand
TAGCGCGCGCTGTCCGCGGGGCCGTTCAACAGGCCCATGTAGCGCTCCTGGTAGATCGTGTCGTACAGCCGCTCGTCCGGCACCGGCGCCACCGCCATCCCGACCTGATAGACCTCGGGATAGCGGAACATCGCCTGCAGCGTGCTCGAGCCGCCCCCGCTCCAGCCCCAAATCGCGACCCGCGTCGGGTCGAGATAGCGCCGCGAGCCGGTGAGCGCGCGGACCGCGTCCGCCTGCTCTTTGCTCGACAGCACACCGATCGCCCCGTACACCACCTTGCGCCACGCTCGGCCGCGCGGCGCGGGCGTGCCGCGGTTGTCGACGGTCGCGACGACGTAGCCCTGATCCGCGATCGTGTGCTCCCACAGATGGCCGCCGCCCCAGGAGTCCTGCGCCGTCTGCCCCGCGGGCTCGCCGTATACGTACATCAGCAGCGGATACGCTTTGGTGGAATCGAAATTCGTCGGCTTGATCATCCAGCCGTCGAGTGTGACGCCGTCCGACACGGGGACCTTGAAGAATTCGCCGGGACGCCGCGTGAACGGCGCCACCGCCGCGCGCTGGCCGGCGTTGTCGACGAGCGTCCGGACGACGTGGTGCTCCGGCAGCTGCACCAGCTCAATCACCGACGCGCTATTGAAACTCGAGTAGGTATGAAACGCCCAGCGTGCGTCCGGGGAGATCCGGTACGAGTGCGTCCCAGCCGCCGCGGCGGGTGACACCCGCTCGGCGCGCCCTTTCCCGTTCAGCTTGGCGCGGTACAGATAGCGCTGCGTCGCGTTGTCGGGTGAGGCGATGTAATAGAGCCAGCCACCGGACTCATCCACGCCCGCAACGGAAACGACGTCGAAGTTGCCTGGCGTGATATTCATGACACGCTTGCCGTCGCGACTCACCCGATAGATGTGCAGCCAGCCGTCGCGCTCACTTGGCCACAGGAACTCGGTGCCCTTTGCGAGCCACTGGACGTCGTCTACCAAGTCGATCCAGGCGCTGTCACGCTCGGTGAGGACATCTCGCGTCGCTCCCGTGGCCGCATCGGCCAGCATGACGCGGTCCGTATTCTGGAGCCGGTTCATGCGCTGCACCATCAGCTCGTTTGATCCCGCCCATTCCATCCACGGCAGATAATTCTCGCGCGGATCATCCGGGATCTTGAGCCAAGTCGTCGGCCCACCGCTCGCGCTCACCACTCCAGCGGTCACGGCCGAGTTCTTCGTCCCGGCCTTCGGATACTGAATCGGAGTGATCTTGGGATAGAGCGAGTCGGTGTCGTTGATCAGGCTGAAGGTCCCGACGCCGGTCATGTCGAAGCGCCAATACGCGATCTTCGCGCCGTCGGGCGACCAGCGGAACGCGTCGCGTAGGCTGAACTCCTCTTCGTAGACCCAGTCGGTCATGCCGTTCACGTGCAGCGAGTCGGCATCGTTGGTGAGCGCGGTGATCACACCGTCCCGAAGCCGCTCCACGTAGATGTTGCCCTGCCGCACGTAGGCGACGCGGTCGCCCGACGGCGAGAACTTGGCGTACATCATCGTGGACGGCGGGCCGTTCGCCCCGCCGAGTTTCTTCAGCGCGCCGCTCTTGCGATCCAGCACCCAGTAATCGCCGCGCGTATTCTGCCGCCAGACGCGCGCGGTGTTGGTGAACAGCAGCAGCAGGTTGCCGTCGCTGGACCAGGCGTAGTCGTCGAAATCCAGGGCCTCGCTCGCGCCGGCGGGCACCAGCTGGCGGGCGGAGACCAAGATGCTGCGACTGCCGGTCGCGGTCTCGTAACGTACGATCTCGGAGTTCTCCACCGTCGTATAGGCGGCGCCGTTTTCGATCCAGCGGGCCGGCCCGAAGCGCTGCGGCGCGAATTCGGCCGAGGCGAAGATGCGGCGCATCATGGCGCTGACCGTATCCGGCATCTGCGCAGCCGCGGGGACCGCGATGAACAAAGCGAGCAGACCAAGCAAAGACTTCATCGAGAGTGGCTCCTACGTGAGCGGCACGAACACCAGGCCGTTGTTGGGATTCATCGGACTTGCATGAAATGCTTCGAGGATAACGATCACACGCGCTTCGCGCGCAATTCCCTCCACAATGCCAACACCGAGAGAATGAGCGACAACGCCGACGTGACGCCGAGCGTGATGAGCGTCCAGACCCAAAAGAAGATTCCAGGGGTGTCGGCAATCCGGCGACTCACCAGTCCGGCGCCCTGCATGTGCAGGATGAGTACACCCACACCCAGAATCCCGCCCAGCAGCGTGATGATGTAACCAGAACGGCGCTCGGCGAGCACCACCGTTCCGACCAGCCAGACGACGAGGATGACGATTCCTCCAATCGAGTCCATCCGTCCGGACTCCATACCGCGGGAGATTTCGTCCGCCCAGTGAAATGAAAACAGGATGATCGACAGCAGCGAGGAGATGGTCAGCGTGACCGAGGGTCGCATGGATTAGTCTCCGAAGTTCGCCAGCCGAACCTCCAACACGTCGGGAAGCGCCTGCAGCTTGTCGAGCACCCCGTTGGTGAGCGCCTGATCGACGTTGATCGCGGCGAGCGCGTCGCTCGGCGCGTTGACCGCACCCGGCGCGCGCCGCGCCTGGTGATAGCTCGCGATGTTGATGCCCGCCTTGCCGAGCGCGGTGCCGACGTTCCCGATCACCCCGGGCACGTCGCGGTTGCGCACCACGAGCATCCAACCCATGGGGGTGATGTCGACGTGATAGTCGTCGATGCGAATCACGCGCCCGTGGCTGTCGCCGATCAGCGCGCCGGAGACGCGCACGCGTCCTCTGGCCGTATCGACCTTGACGCCGATCGACGTCTCGAATCCCGCTTCGGGCGCGCCCTGGCGCATCGCGAGCTGAATTCCCTTCTCTTCCGCAAGCACCTGCGCGTTCACGAGACTCACGGGCCCCGCGTTCATCGCCGTGAGCAGTCCCTCCAGCGCCGAGACCAGCACCGGCCGCTGCGCGCCCTCTTCGCGGCCGCCGTAGGCGACCTCGACGGCCTTCACGGGTCCTTCGGCAAGCGCGAGCGCGAGCCGGCCCAGGCGTCGGGCCAGATCGAGCAGCGGCGCGAGCTTGCGCAGCAGGTCGCCGCCCATCCCGGGCACGTTGAGCGCCATCGAGAGATCGCCGGCCACCAGCGCCTCGCGCACTGCCACGCAGATCTCCGTCGCGACGCGCTCCTGCGCCTCGGCCGTCGATGCCGCGAGGTGCGGCGTGAGGATCACGCGGTCGAGCCCGCGCAGCGGCGACTCGGCGGGGAGCGGCTCGGTGGCGAACACGTCGATCGCCGCGCCGCCGATGCGCTTCTCTTTGACCGCTTCCGCCAGCGCGTTTTCATCGACGAGCTCGCCGCGCGCCGTGTTGATCAGGACCGCGGTCGGCTTCATCAGCTTCAGCCGATCGGCGTCGATCAAATGATGCGTCTGATCGGTCAGCGCGACATGGAGCGACACGACATCGGCTGCGCGCAGCAGCTGCTCGACCGTGAGCAGCCGCACGTGCAGCTCCGTCGCGCGCTCGGGCGGCAGATAGGGATCGTGGCCCACCACCTGCATCCCGAAGGCGCGGGCCAGCTGCGCGACGTGCGCGCCGATCCGGCCCAGCCCGATGATGCCGATCGTCTTGCCGCGCAGCTCGGTGCCCTCGAAGCGCTTGCGATCCCATTCACCGCGATTCATCGCCGCCGCGGCGTCGGAGATGCGGCGCACCAGCGCGAGCAGGAGGCCGAGCGCATGCTCGCCCGCGCTCACGGTGTTCGCGCCGGGCGTGTTCATCACGGCGATGCCGCGCCGAGTGGCGGCGGGGACGTCGATCGTATCGACACCGGTCCCGGCGCGCGCCACGACGCGCAGGTTCGGCGCGCGCGCCATGAGGGCCGCCGTCACCCGCGTTTCGCTGCGCACGATGAGCGCGTGCGCGCCGGCGATCGCCTTGTCGAGCTCCGCCGGCTTGCCCGCGACGTCGATGACTTCGATTTCGGGGGTGTGGGACAGGAGGTCGAGACCGCTCTTCGCCACGCGGTCGGCCACGACCACGCGCCAGGTCGCGGTCACTTCAAGGCCTGCTCGATCAACGGCAACAGCTCGTTCAGGGCGTCAACGGTGTGATCGCCCATGTGGCCGATGCGGATCGTCGAATCTTTCAGCGCGCCGTAGCCCGCGCCGATCGTCCACCCCTGCTGCTTCAACGCGGCGACCACTTCCTTCGAGTGCTTCCCGTCGGGCAGGCGCAGGCACGATACCGTCCAGCTGTGGCGTCCCTCGCGCGGCAGGAACTTGATGCCGCGCTCGGCGCCCCACGACTCGACGCGGCGCCGCATCGCGTCATGCCGCTTCCAGCGCGCCTCGATCCCGCCTTCGCGCTCGATGCGGCCGAGCTGCACCTCGAGCGCGTACAGCAGCGAGATCGCCGGCGTGTTGGTCGGCTGGAACTTGGTGGTCGCGGTCAGGAAGCTGATGACGTCGAAGTAGGCGCCGCGATCCTCGAGATTCTTCGCCCGATCGACGAGCCGCTCCGACGCGACGCCGAGCGCGAGACCCGGCGGCAGCGCCAGCGCCTTCTGCGAGCCCGTGAAGACGAAGTCGAGGTTCCAGCGATCGGTTTCGACGGGTGAGCCGGCCATCGACGTCACCGCGTCGACCAGCAGCAGCACCTCGGGGAAATCCTTGACCACCTCGGCATAGCCCGCGACGTCCTGGAGCACGCCGGTGGACGTTTCGGAATGCACGCAGGTCACCGCGTCGACGGGCGTGCGCTTGAGCGCGTCACGGAGCATGTCGGGCTCGATCGCCGAGCCGAGCGGCACGTCGAGGCGAATGCACTCTTTGCCGCAGGCGCTCACGATCCCGGCGAAGCGCTCGCTGAACGCGCCGTTCACCAGCGACAGCGCGCGCCGTTTCACGCCGTTGCGCACCGCCATCTCCATGAACCCTGTCGCGGAATTCGTTCCAACGAAGACCGGCCGCGCCGTGCGGGCGAGCAGGCCGAGCTTGGGCGCGACGTTCTGGAGCAGCTTCTCCATGCCCCCGGAGCGATGGCCGATCATCGGGCGGATCATCGCCTCGAGCACGTCGGGGTGAACGTCGGTTGGTCCGGGGAGGAAGAACTTGCCGAATGCCGGGGGAGCGGCGGTCGCGGTCATGCACTGACCCGGGATAACTCTTCTACCAAGCCGCCCACGACAACTTCGCTGGTCTTCACGAGTCTCACGCCTTCGTCGCCCCATTCCTTGAGTAAGTGTTCCGCCACGTCGCGATCGATCGGCTTCATCGCGTCCACCACCGCGAACAGCCGGACCTGGGGACGGTGCTGCAGCAGTCCCTCGATGGCGTATTTGTCACAGACGTCGAGCGCGACGCCGTACAGCACGATGTCGTGCGGGTTCAGCGCGTCCAGCACCGGCAGGACATTCGGGTTCGAAAACACGTCGAAGCGATACTTATGGAAGAGGATGTCGCCACGGTGGTTGCGCACGCGCGCGGCCAGGGTGGCGGCGTCCTGCGGCTCCGGCTCGATGACGAGCGGATCGCGCAATGTCGTCTCCGCGATCTTTTTCTGACCCGGCGTGCCGCGCAGGCAATGCGGCGGGAAGGTGTTCTTCCAGTCCGGGTCGGCGGAGATCTCGTCGTGCTCACGCACGTGATCGTCGGCGCTGGCGACGATGCGGATGCCGTGGCCGTGCGCGTAGTCCGTGAGCTTGTGGAGATTGGGAATGAGCTGCTCGGCGTCGGGCACGTACAGCTTGCCGTCGGCCTTCATGAAGTCGTACTGGGTGTCTACGTCCCAGAAGATGACGCGAGAGCTTGGCATGGGACGGGAAATCTAGAACAGGGTTGGCTAAAGCGTCAGCGCTACAGCCACCTCGTCGCAGGCGTGCTGCCGAGGGCAACGGACGCAGTCCGCCCAGACCTTGAGGGGGAACTGCTCCTTCTCCGCTACGCGGAAGCCAAGTCGCATGAAGAACAGCGGTTTGCGCGTCAGCCCGAATACTTCATTGAGACCAAGCGCGCGCGCATCCGTGACCAGCGCTTCGACGAGCTTTTTCCCGACACCGCGCCCCTGCTGGTCGTCGCGGACCGCGAGCCCGGCGATCTCGGCGAGCCCCGTGCTGTAGACCTTGAGACTGCCGCAGCCGACCAGGCTCCCATCGGCGCCCTCGGCGACCACGTACTCCTTGATGTGGCGGCACAGGTCGTAATTGGAGCGCGGCAAGAGGTCACCCGTCGCGATGAACGGCGCCATGAGGATCTCCATGGCGGCGACATCGGCGAGCGACGCCGGACGCAGTCGGATACCGGTCTTCACGGACACACTGGTCACGCCAGCACCTCGTCGAGAATCGTGGCACCGCGCTCGAGATCGTCGCGCGAAATCGTCAACGGCGGAACAATGCGAATCACATTCGGTCCGGCGGTCAGCACGAGCAGATGACGCTCACGGGCCGCCGCCACAACGGGCGCCGCCACTTCGTTCAGCTCGAGTCCCCATATGAGGCCTTGGCCTCTGACTTCGCGAACACGACGGGTGCGAGGTGCCAGGTGTCTGAGCCGCTCACCAAACCACGCACCTTTCGCGCGGACATCGGCGAGGAAACTGGGATCAGAGATCGTCTTCAACACCTCGAGCGCCACGGTCGCGACGAAGGGACCGCCGCCGAACGTCGTCGCATGATCACCGGGCGCGAGCGCGGCCGCGATGCGCTCGCTGACCAGAATCGCGCCCATCGGCAGGCCGCCGCCGAGCGGCTTCGCCAGCGTGAACATGTCGGGCACGACGCCCGTCTGCTCGGCCGCGAACAACGTTCCGGTCCGGCCCAGGCCACACTGCACTTCGTCGAAGATCAGCGCGCTGCCGGTGGCATCGCAGCGCGCGCGCAGAAACGCGAGGAAGTCGGTTGGGACGGGACGCACGCCGCCTTCGCCCTGCACCGGCTCGACGATCACGGCGGCGGTCCGCTCGGTGATCGCCTGCGCCGCGGCTTCGCGATCGAGCGGCACGATCTGCACGTTGGGCAGCAGCGGCTCGAAGGGGCGGCGATAGTCCGGCCGGTCGGTTGCCGCAAGCGACGCGAACAGCCGGCCGTGGAACGAGCCGTTGAACGCGACGATGCCGGTTTGCTTGGACCATTTGCGCGCGAACTTGAACGCGCCCTCGTTGGCTTCGGCGCCCGAATTACAGAAGAACGCCTGCCCGCCGAATCCCTTGGTGAGCTCAGCGGCGAGCCGCTCGCCGGGCTCGGTGCGATACAGGTTCGAGACGTGGACGAGCCCCGTGTCGAGCGCGCGCAGCACGGCGTCGCGGAACACCGGGTGGTTGTAGCCGAGCGCGTTCACCGCGATCCCGGCGACAAAATCGAGATAGCGCGTGCCGTCTTCGGCGATCAGCTCGGAGCCTTCGCCCGCGACGAACAGCGGTCCGACGCGTCCGTAGACACCAAGCAGTGCCGTGGCGTCCGCAGACGCCAAGGTGTGCGGAGTGGTCACGCCGGTTGGACGACCGGAGGAGATGAAAGCAGGCGGGTGCCGGCGGTGGCGTGCTCGAGCATGTCGAGATCGCCAATCCGTACGGCCCGGACACCCGCCCGCAAAGCGGATGCGGCAGCGCGCAGCTTGGCGGCCATGCCGCCCGTGGCCACGCCTGCCTCAATCATCTGCTCAATTTCCGCCGCCGCAAGGGTGGGCTGGGCGACGCCGTCGATCGTCACACCCGGTACATCCGAGACGAAGAGGAGCTCCTCGGCACCCAGCGCGGCCGCGACCGCGGCGGCCGCCTGGTCGGCGTTCACGTTGAGCGGCCGGCCTGGATTGGTGGCGGAGGGCGCGACGGGCGCGATGACCGGCGTCAGGCCGGCGAGCAGCAGACTCTGCAGCAGCGACGCCCGCACATTCACGATCTCGCCCACCTCACCGAGCTCACCATTCTGAAACGGCTGCGCCGTGAGCAGCCCGCCGTCCACGCCGCAGAGGCCGATGGCATCGAGGCCCGCCTGGCGCAAGGCGCTGACGAGCAGGCGGTTCATCGGGCCGCCCAGCACCATTTCGACCACCTGTGCGATTTCGGGCGTGGTGCGCCGCAAGCCGTCCTGCTTTTCGACCGGCAGGCCGAGCCGCCGCGACCAGCCGCTCACCGCCTGACCACCGCCGTGCACGACGACCGCAGCGCCAATGTTTTTGAGGGCGCGCGCGCACGCATCGACCCAGGCGGGCCGATCGAGCTCGTTGCCCCCGATCTTCACGACTTTCACGTTCAGCATGCCAGTCCCGCCGTCTCGGGCAGGCCGAGCATCACGTTCATGTTCTGGATCGCCTGCCCCGCCGCCCCTTTGACCAGGTTGTCGATCGCGGCGATCACGGTCAGGCGCGGCCGGCGCACGTCGATGACTTCGGCAACGCCGAGCGCGACGCGGTTGCGGTACACGACGTCCTTGAGCGAGGGCAGCGTGCCGTGCATGACCTGAATGCAGGGCTCGCCGTCGTAGGTCGCCGTGTAGAGTCCTTCGGCCGTCGACTGATCGAGCACGCGGGTGAGCGGGACGTGGATCGTCTCGAGGATTCCGCGCTTCACCGGCAACAGGTGCGGTGTGAAGACGAGATCGCCCGTGAATCCTCCTTCACGGGCAAGCGACTGCTTCAGCTCCGCGAGATGCCGGTGCGTATTACCGATCGCGTAGGCGCGATAATCCTCCGCCACTTCGCCGAACAACAGCTCGCGTTTGGGATTGCGGCCCGCGCCGGTGACGCCGGACGCGGCATCGATGATGATTTCGCGCGACGGATCGATGAGGCCGAGCTGCGCCAACGGAATCAGCGCGAGCAGCGCCGCCGTGGGATAGCATCCCGGATTCGCCACGAGATCCGCGTCCGCGAGACGGGGGCGGGTAAACTCAGTCAGGCCGTACACGGCATCTGGAGAAAGGCGGAAGTCCGCCGACAGATCGACCGCGCGCTTGCCGCCGGCGCGCGCCTCGTTCACGTAACGGCCCGACACGCCGTGTGGAAGCGCGGACAGAACGATCTCGGCTTGCTGCCAGGGCGCGTCGGCGGCCTTGATCAGCTCGATGCCGTCCACCCATTCACCCGCGGCCGACTCGGCCGTCGCAAACGCCACGCTGGCACCGGGATGGCCGCGCAGCAGCCGCAGCAGCTCCTGGCCGACATAGCCGGACGCGCCCAGGACGCCGACCGGGACGGATGCATGATTATTCATTTGAACGGAAAATTATGCAGAACCCGCCGGTGATGCAAGATCCTATTCCACCTGCTCCAGTCTCGGATTAGCCCGATAGGCCCGTCCCACCTTGGCGCAGGGCTTCCCCTCGAGCATCACGACGTCGGCCGTGAAATCGAACCGGCCCTGGAACAGGCTCGAGCCGACGCCGTACACGTCGACCGGAATGCCCTCGTCCTCGAACTGGCGGATCTTTTCGACGGTGAAGCCGCCGGAGACGACGATCTTCACGTGCTTGTAGCCGTTGGAATCGAGCGCGTGCCGCACGTTGCGGACGAGCTGCGGATTGACGCCCGTCGGCTTGAACGTGCCCATCTGCGGGACCACGGAGCGATCGACCAGCGTCTCGCTCGTGTCGAGCCGCACACCGTACAGCCGGTCTTTGAGGTCACGCGCGACGGCGAGGGACGTCCCCACACAATCGTTGTCGAAGTCGACGAGCGTGATGAGCCGGATCGCGGGGTCCGACAGCTCCGCGAATTTGCGCGAGGCCAGAACCGTGTCGCCGCCGTACGCGGCGATCAGCGCGTGCGGCACCGTGCCGACGCCTTCCGAGCCCCACCACGAGGCCTGCGCGTCGGTCGAGACGCCGATCGCGCCCGCGATGTGCGCGGCGTAGCCGTCCCCCGTCTGTACGAGCCAGTGATCGTGCCGCGCGGGAAAGAACATCACTTCCTTGGGCCTGGCCGCTTCGACGACCGCGTGCGTGTTGGTGCCGACCCGCGTGCGGCGCGCCAGCACGCCGAGATACAGCGTCTCCAGAACCGCGAACGCGTCGTAGGGCCCTTCAATCGTCAGCACCGTTTCCCACGGCTGGATCTCTTCCCCGTCGTACAGCGCGTGCACCACGAGCTCGTCCCAGCGCTCGGCGCACAATTTCAAAATGGCGATGGCCTCGTCGATGCCGCCGAGATAGGCGTGCGACTTGCCGAAGACCTGCATGGTGACGCGGGGACGGTGTTTGTCTTTGCGCAGCAGCTCGCGCGCGCGCACGAAGTATTTGTCGGAGTAATAGCCTTCCCGCATCTTGTCGACGGGGAGGTGAAAGATTTCGGGGTCGAGGCGTTTCCGTCGTGCCATCAGCGCGCGCCAGGCCAGGCGAAAGTTGCTGCTAATGTATCGCCGGTTGGCAGCGCTAGCTGGCGCGCAACGTTGTTGAGGTGGCCGCAGACGGTCCCGTACGGCTGCGGCGCGTCGGGTGGGGACACCCGCAGGCAGAGCACATCGGCATCGAGCGCGAGGGCGCGGTCGCGCGAGGAGCGTGGCGGCTCGGGGCGCGCGATACTGACGACGAGCGTCGTGGCGCGGCCCATCAGGACGAGCTGGACGACGCGCGGCGGCTCGTCGAGCACCAGATCCATGGGGCGCGGCCCGCTCACGGTGTCGCCCCGCACCAGGTTGAGAATGACGCGCGCCCGCCGCGGACGGACGACCGCCTCCATGCGCAGATCGCGGGTCGAGTCGGCCAGATCGAACTGTTCGCCGGCCCGCCCTTCCCCGCCGGCAAACTGCCGCTCGAGGATCAGCTCGACCCACACCCCGCCCCGGCGGCTGTCGCCGAAGGGATAGATGCGCGCGGTGTCGCTCCACGCGAGCCGCACCAGACGCCGGTAGGTGTCTTCTTCCCACAGCGGCAGCCCGCGGCGCGAGCGGCCGACCTGGCGCCGCGTGAAGAAATCGGCGCCGAGGCTGACGGTGTCGCCGAACGGCGTCAGGTGGAACAGCGCTTCGACTTCAGTCGTGTCGGTTCGCAGGGTGAGGCGCATTTCATTGTCGAGCGGGCCGCTGATGGCGCCGCTCGCAAGAATGCGCGGCGCGACCGCCGCGGGCTCGATCACACGCACGCGATAGGTGAGCCGCGTCCCCGGGGCCTGCAGGGTCACGGCGGCCAGGAGGAGGCTACTGAACGACGATAGTGCCACGCGTTTCCTCGAGTGGTGCGCCGCTGCCCGGTCCGCCCCAGCGGCGGTTCGCGAGCCACCCGCCAAGCAGGCCGAGCGCCAGTGCGGCGATCACCCACAACATCAGCGTGCCGGTGCGAATCGACGGACGTGGCACCACGAAGGCATGCGGGTTTCCCGCGGAGCGCGCGAGCGCGACCCGGACCTCGAGCTGGCTGGCGCGCGCGCCGGCGCAGTGCGAGCAGGTCGCGAGATGTTTCGCCAGCGCCGCCCGCTCGACGAGCGACAGCTCGCCGTCCAGCTCGGCGTCGATCTGGACCAGCCATTGCTGGTGCGACGTATCAGGTCCCGCCACTCACACCTCCTCGCGGATGCGATAGCGCAGGGCGCGGCGCTGCATCCAGCGGACCGCGAACGCATCCTGCAGCGACCGCCAGACGCGGTTCCACATACCGTACTTGGTTACACCATGCTTACGCGGACGATGCCCCACTGCGATCTCGGTCACGGTGCCGCCGTTCATCTTGACGAGCGTCGGCAGAAAGCGATGCATCCCCGTGAACAGCGTCAAATCTCGCACCGCCTCGGTGC
>DATMZX010000263.1:0-12784 GCA_035573235.1 Gemmatimonadales bacterium | reverse complement strand
ACCCCGATGATCAAGACTCTGCAACGCAACGTGCGGCGGCTCGAGGCACTCGTAGGCAAGGTGCTCGAGGAGAACAAGAATCCCGAAGTCGAAGGTGACCTCAAACTCGAACGGCGCTCCTTTGATCTCTGGCCGCTCGTCCATGCTGTCATCCAGGATATTCAGCCCATCGCCGGAACAGCGAGCACTCGTCTCATGAACATGGTGCCTGATGACTTGGTCGTGTTCGCCGACGCCGGTCTACTGAGGCGCATCTTCCAAAACCTCCTGGATAACGCGATTGCCCATACGCCTCGGGGTGAAGTCCGCATCGGCGCGCGCGACGTTAACGGCACGATCGAGTGCTGGGTGAGCGATAACGGCGCAGGGATACCGCGTAATCTCCTCCACAAAGTCTTCGAGAAGGACGCGGGTGGCCTCGGCCTCGCAATCGTGAAGACACTGGTGGAGGCTCACGAAGGCACCGTGGAGCTCGATAGCGAAGAGGGCCATGAGACCATCGTTCGCTTCACGCTCCCGTCGAGGATCACGGGCGCATAGGGATCTTCAGCGGTGGCACGGGCGCGCAGCCAGCGACGCCGGGCAGCTACGGCGAGCCGCCCTCGGGCTATCGGTTACCCGAGGGGACGCGGCTCGGACCGGTGCGCTTGCAGATCGCCGACCTGAGCCGATCCATCGACTACTACGACAACACGCTGGGCATGCGCGTGCTGGAGCGCGATGCCACCCATGCCGTCCTCGGTGCGCGGCAGGATGAAGTGCCGCTCGTCGAGCTGCACGAGCGTTCGGGAGCGCGGCCCGCCCCGCGCCGCGGCCGGCTCGGCCTCTATCATTTCGCGATTCTGTTGCCCGATCGGCCGTCGCTCGGACGGTACGTGCGCTACCTGGCGGAGATCGGCGCATCCGTGGGCGCGGCGGATCATCTCGTCAGCGAGTCGCTCTATCTGCAGGACCCGGACAACCTCGGCATCGAAGTGTATTGCGATCGTCCCCGCGACTTGTGGCGGCGCGTCGGCCGAGAGCTCATGATGGCGACCGACCCGCTCGACGCGCCCGGCCTGGTGCGCGAAGCGGGATCGGATCCGTGGATCGGGCTGCCGCGCGGGACGGTGATCGGGCACATGCATCTGCACGTGGGTGATCTGACCGCGGCATCCGCGTTCTATTCCGAGGCGCTCGGCTTCGACCGCACCGTGTGGCACTATCCCGGCGCGCTATTCCTCGCGGCGAGCGGCTATCACCATCACCTGGGGACCAACACGTGGGCGGGAAGCAGCGCCACGCCGCCGGCAGAGCAGGACGCGCAGCTGCTCGAGTGGACGATCGAGCTTCCCGATGAGGCGAGTCTCGACCGCGCTGCTCGGAGTCTCGAGCGCGCCGGCGCTACTGCAGCGTGGCAGGGCTCCGGGCAGGCGCGGACACTAGCTACGCACGATCCGTGGATGACGCGTATTCGGCTGCGGCGGAGCTCGACGCGCGGTCACCCTTGAGCGCGGGCTTGGCCGTCGCGCGGTACAGCATCAGCCGGTACGCCTTGTACTTCTTGAAGTTCGCGCCGTTGCGCCGTCCGCTGAAATGCTTCTCCTCGGCGCGCTGCAGCTTCTTCCGGAATTTCCATTTCACGAGCTTCATGACCCACGGATACTTCGCCTCGAGCCGCGCGAAAATCAGCTGATAGGCCGGCTGGATCGCTTCGCGGTACGCGGCATCCAGCAGGTCGAACGTGGGAGCGATCCCGTCGGTCATGTCGAGATCGAGCGTGGGAGCGAGCGGGAAACGCGCGATCGTCTCCCGGAACCGCGGCAGCTCGTGGCCGCCGCCGATCGGACTCTTGCCCTCCGCCGGCACGCGGAAGATGTCGGTGATCAGGACGTGGCCGCCCGGGTTCAGCAGCGACAACGCCTTCGTGAACGCTTCCTCGAGCGGAATGAACAGCAGGCTCTCACTGAACAGAATGAGATCGTACCGCCGGTCGGTCTGCAGATCCTGGAACCGGGTCTCGAAGATGTCGCCGCGGCCGGCCAGGACCTGTTTTGCGACATCGGTCAGCACGCCGTTGGGAGAAACGCAGTCGACCGTAAACCCGCGCTCGAGCAGCTTGCGCGCCGTATTCCCCGCGCCGCAGCCCACGTCGAGCACCGACTTCACGCCGGACGGGATGTGCGACATCAGGAAGTCGGTGTAGTTCGCCTGCGCTTGGGCCAGGTTCTGCGGCACCGGCGCCAGCCCTGCGGGCCAGTAGCCGTAATGCAGGTCCTGCATGCCGAGGAAGTGATGTCCGACGACGAATCCCAACGCGAGGCCGAATTCGCTCGACGGCAGATTACCGTTTGTGGCAATTCTCATGGTCCTTAACCTAGCTGAATTCCTCCCCCCGCGAAGGGAGGTAATGAAGGGAATATCTACACTTCCAGCTTCGAGAACCTCCACGCGCCGGCGATCACGAACACGACCCCCACGCCGAGCAGAATGCCCACATCGAGCGGCACGCCGAAATGCGACGTCCCGACCATCGTGCCGCGCACGCCGTCGATGCCGTAGGTGAGCGGATCGATGCGCGTGAGCACCGCGAGCGGCGTCGGAAGTCCCTGCAACGGATACAGCGCGCCCGACAGAAACCACATCGGCATCACCAGGAAGTTCATCACCATCTGGAAGCCGGCCATCTCCTTCAACGTCGAGCCGATCGCCGTGGCGAGCGCGGAAAAGACCACCGCGATCAGCATGATGAGCACGAATGCCAGCAACACCGCGAGCACGCTCGCGGGCCGGAACCCCGCAATGAGCGTGACGGCGAAGATGATGGTGCCCTGCAGCACGGCGACGCTGGCGCCGCCGAGTGTACGGCCGATCATGATCTGGATGCGCGGCACCGGCGCGACCAGCGTCTCCTTGAGAAACCCGAACTGGCGATCCCACAGCATCGCGATGCCCGAAAACATCGCCGTGAACAGCACCGTCATCCCGATGACGCCGGGCGCGACGAACTGCAGATAGCTCCCCTCGCCGGCGCGGCGAAACACCGGACCGAGCCCGAAGCCGAGCACGCCCAGGTACATGAGCGGCGTGCCGAGCGACGCGACGATCTGCGGCTTGGACCGCAGGTACTTCTTGAGCTCACGCAGCCACAGGATGTAGATGACGCTCATGCTACTTCCTCCAGACGCGTGAGACCTGCCGGATCTGATCCTGCGCGCTGAACGCCTCGTCGCGGATCGTGGTGCCGGTGAGCTTCAGGAACGCGGCCTCGAGCGACTCGGTGCCGGTCTGCTGCTTGAGCTCGGCCGCGGAGCCTGTCGCCACGATCTTGCCGTGATCGATCACGGCAATGCGATCGGCCACGCGATCGGCCTCGTCCATGTAGTGCGTCGTCAGAAAGAACGTCACGCCTTCGCTCACGTTCAGGTTCTTCACGATGCTCCACATCTGATTGCGGCTCTGCGGATCGAGGCCGAGCGTCGGCTCGTCGAGGAACAGCACCTTCGGCGTGTGCAACAACCCGCGCGCGATCTCGAGCCGGCGCCGCATCCCGCCCGAAAACGTCTTGACGAGATCGTTGCGCCGGTCCCACAGCTCGAACAGCTTGAGCAGCACTTCCCCCCGCTCCTGCCGCACCGGGCGCGGCACATGGTAGAGCACGCCGTGAATGTCGACGTTCTCCCACGCCGTCAGCTCGGAATCGAGGCTCGGATCCTGGAACACGACGCCGATCCGTTTCCGGACTTCGGTCGAGTCCGTGACGGGATTCAGACCGTCGAGCTCGAGCGAGCCGCTCGTCGGCCGGAGCACCGTCGTCAGCATCTTGATCGTGGTGGTCTTGCCGGCCCCGTTGGGGCCGAGGAACGCGAACGTCTCGCCCCGGCGGACGTCGAACGTGACGTCGTTGACCGCCGTCACGCTGCCGAAGGTGCGAACGAGATGTTGGACGCGGATTATGGGATAGTCACCAGTCTCGAGAGGGTGGCTGACGGGGATTGAACCCGCAACCTCCGGAGCCACAGTCCGGCGCTCTAACCAATTGAGCTACAGCCACCGTAGTACTAGACGTCTAGACGTCTCGACGTCGAGACGTCTAGCAGTGACAAACCTAATCAGGCCAGAAGCTTGCTGAAAGTTCGGCAGTGCGCGGATCGCGGGGTACGGGTTCTCCCTCCAGGCGGCTGATCTCCACAACGCCTCGCACGGCATTGACCAGGAACAGGCTGCGTCCCGCCAGCTCCGCGGGCTGCACGCGCTGTTCCTCCACCCCGACCAGCTCCATGATCCGGCTGCGTCCCACGCCCGGCAGAATCCCCAGCTCCTCGGCGGGCGTGCACAGCGTTCCGTTCTTCCACCAGAATAGACTCCACGCGGTTCCTTCGGTCACGTAATTCTCGGCATTCACGAGCAACGCATCGTGCGCTCCCACGCGGCGCGCGTTGGCGAATGCCCGGCCGAACGCGTCGCGCTGCGTGGTCTTGTGGGGATAAGGAAGATGCGGTTCCTCGGAAACCACGACCCGCACCGGCAGCTGCTCCGGGACCGCGCGAGTCGAGATCTCGACGTGGCCGTTGCGGAGCTCGAGCCGCACGACGCGGTCGGCGCCGCCGGCGGCGATCCGAACGAGGTCGACGATGTCGTCAGGCGGAGGCGCGACCTTGAGCGCGTCCACCGACGCGTGCAGGCGTGCGAGGTGGCGGCTCAGCCAGGGAAGGCGGCCGTCCCGCGCCCGCATGGTCTCGATCAGCCCTAGATCGGCCATAGTTCCTGCGAGAAATACTACATTTGGGCCGACCTTTTTGAAGGAGGCCCGGTTGAGGCGTCTCGTCCTGATTGCCCTGGTGCTGACGGCGGCATGCGGTCCCAAGCGGCCACCGCCCTCCTTTGCGCCCGATCCGGGGCTGGTCGACCAGATCCGCGAGCTGAGGATGTCGACCAGCACGCGGGCCTGCCCCGGCGAATCGTTCGGCGCGACGTACGTCGCGGTCCTGAACGACGGCTCGCAGGTCCCGTTCGAGACGCGCTACGACGAGGACAATCCGCCGCGGCTGCACGTGATTTTCCTGACGCGCTGGAGCGACGACGCCACGCCGCTCGAGGGCGGCGGCTGGAGTGCCGCGCGTGATCCCCTCGCCACGGCCATCACCGGCTTCCGGCTCACGGCGGCGCTCAAGGCGAAGCCGAGCGTCAGCACGTCCACGGTGATCACTCCCGACTACAGCTGCCTGCAGCACAGCTTCGGATTCCGCGGCGCCGGCGCCGGCAACAGCGGACCCCAGGTGACCGTCCGGCTCGGCATCCTGCGCTCGCCGTACTACGACCGTCTGCTCGTCGCGGGGATCGAGGTCGAAGAGGCGCCGCCGATGTATGTGCTCGCCGATGCGCGGGCCGTGCCCCCGTCCGATTGGCTGGTGATCGAAGCGCGCGGCTCACGCGGCGCGCGCGGTGCGGACGGCACCGACGGCGTCGCGGGAACCGCGGGTCAGGCCGGATGCCCGGGCGGCGCTGGTGGACCCGGCGGTGCCGGCGGCAACGGCAGCGCCGGCGGGCCGGGAGGACGGGGCGGGCAGGTTACGATCATCGCGCCGACCGAAGAGCCGTTCCTCGCAGGCCTCATCGATGCGCAGGTTCCTGGTGGCGAAGGAGGCGACGGCGGCAACGGCGGCAAAGGTGGTGCCGGTGGTAAAGGTGGCGCGGCCAATCCCGCCAACGATCCACGCTGCGTCGCGGGACAGGCCGGAGCCGCGGGTCCCGCGGGCGCCAAGGGTCCGGACGGACGCGACGGTCAGCCGGGCACCCGCCCGCAAATCGTCACCGTCCCGACGCGCGATGTGTGGGGCCAGCGCATTCCGCCGTCACTGGCGGAGCTGATCGACTACAGGCCGCCCCGCCCCGCCCCGGCGCGCCGCCAGTAGTAATAGCCGGGCAGACCGAGCAGGATCAGCCCCGCCCCGACCGCGGACTCGCGTGGCGTCGCGATCACGGTGCTCACGACCAGCCACGCCGCGAACGCGATGAAGATGAGCGGCGTGAGCGGGTATCCCCATGCGCGATACGGTCGCGCCAGCGCCGGAGCACGGCGCCGCAACCGAATCACGGCCGCTGCCGACAATCCGTAAAACAGGAACGAGGCGAACACGACATAGGTGAACAGCGTGTTATACGTACCGCTCGCGGCCAGCACCGACGCGATCACGGCTTGCGTCAAGAGCGCGACCACGGGCGTCGCGTATCGCGAGTGCACGTGGGCCTGGGAGCGAAAGAATAGTCCGCCGCGCGCCATGGCATACGGGATCCGCGGCCCCGCGAGGATCTGGCCGTTGTTGGAGCCGAGTGTCGACATGAGAATCGCGACGGCGACGAATGCGGCACCGCCCCCGCCGAGCACCACCGCGGCCGCGTCGGACGCGACGACCTTCGACCCCGCCATCCGCGCCGGCGACAACACGTAGGCGAACGCGAAGCTCACCACCGTATAGAGGGCGACCACGATCAGCGTCGACAGAATGATCGACCGCGGCAGGTTGCGGCCCGGGTCCTGGATTTCCCCCCCGACGTAGGTGGTTTCGATCCAGCCATCGTAGGCCCACAACACGGCCACCATGGCGACGCCGAACGGACCGATCCACGACGCCATCGTGCCCGGCGGCCACAGCTGGCTCAGATTCGCCGCCGATCCTCCCGGCAAGAGAAACGCGGCGCCGACCATGACCACGAGCGCGCCAATCTTGGCAAAGGTCAGGATATTCTGCGTCGTGGCGCCAAGCCGAACACCGCGGGCGTTGAGCAGCGTGAGCGCGAAGATGGACAACACCGCGATGGTGCGAATCGCGGGCTCGGACAGCGGCGTGAAGAAACCAACGTAGCGAGCGAACGCCACGGCAACCGCCGCGATGGACGCCGGGTTGATCACGAGCAGCGCGGTCCAGCCGTAGAGGAAGCCCCACAGCGGTCCGTAGGCTTCGCGCAGATACGCGTACTGGCCGCCTGCCTCCGGATAGGCGGCGGCGAGCTCGGCCACCGAAAGCGCACCGAGTATCGAGATCGCCCCACCGAGCACCCACGCGAGGGTCATCAGGCCGACACCAGGAACGGCCGCGGCCACATCCGCGGGGACCAGAAAGATCGCCGATGCGATCATCGTCCCGGCGTTGATCATGACCGCATCGAGCAGTGTCAGCTCGCGCTTGAGATCGGCGACTTCAGATTGTGGCAGAGTGTCCTTCAGGACAGTGATTGCCGAGCACACCCTTTAGGGTGTGAACTACACAACGATGTGGCTGGTCCTGTTTTGGCGCAAATCAGAGGGCTGCGTCGCTGTAGAAGTCCACGCGCCATCCGGAGGGAGAGCGCGTCGCGCGCGTGACATCGATGCGTACCAGGCCGTCCAGGAAGCTGGCACCAACACCGATGCCGGCAAGGTGTTTCGCAACCGACAGATGTTCGCGCGATCCCGCACTGCCGACGTCGCTGAACAGCACGAGGCGCGCGGCCGGCCACTGATTCCCCAGCTCGACGCGGCCGCGCCAGAACGCATCGCCGCTCTGCGCGTTGCCGTCGTAGCCGCGCATCGTACCGGGCCCGCCGAGGTACCAGTAGCTCTGCACCGGGACGCGCCCGGTCGACATGCCGCCGCCGAGCTCGAGCGCGGCGGCCATGCGCCCCAGCGGCGCCGTGATGCGCAGCGTCGAGCTCACGCGCGCGAACTCGAATGTCCCCGCCCCACCGTCCACGGTGACGTCCGCATTCCAGCGATTGCGCTCGGGATCAATGCCGCGCTGCGAGCGGAACGTGATGGATCCACCAAGCTGATCCGCGGAATCCGCGGCAATGTTCGGCCGGAACAGGTGATCCTTGTTGAACAGGTGCGGCAGAGAGGCGTCCGTCTCCTTCTCCACCGGCCGCTGCCGCTCGGCATACACGCGAATCGAAAAGCTCGGCGGCAGCGTGACCGGCGGCGAGATCGTCAGTTCGGCGCCGATGCCGCGGAAGTAGTCGCCGTCGTCGCGACCGAGGAACAACGCATTGAGGGAATTCCCGAGTCCGAGCGAGCGGGCCGTGGGATCGACCGCCGCGAGCCGGTAGTAACCCGCGAGGCGCATGCGCGTCGACGTGCGCTCGCGCAGCACGCCCGCTTCGACATCGAGCGCCGCATTCGTGGTGGCGATGCGGCCCGTGCCGTCGACTCGCAGCCGGCCCAGGTCCAACTCGCCGCGCGCGCCCAGCGACAGTCCTTCCACGCGGTTGAACCGCGCCAAACCCCAGCGCGGCGGCCGGGCCTGAAACTGCCACGGCGCCACCGGTAGTTTGCCGATCGCGCCGGTCAGCGCCTCCATGTCACCCGCCGAGATCAGCGAATCGTCCTTCGTGCCAAACGGAGGCGGCAACGTCGTGCTCGCGAGCAGCGCCGCGGTATCGGTCGGGATGTTGACCTGGTACACGAGGCAGCGCCCGTCCCGGCACTGGCACGACACCCCCTCGGCTTCCTCGCGCTTGTGACAGGCCGCGCGCGCGATGGAATCCTCGGCGGCGGTCGGCGGCGGCGGGCGCACGGCGAGACGCAGCGTCGTATCGCCCGTCACCTCGTAGTCGTCGTACACACGCTCGTAGCGCATCGGCATCTGGAGGAACGACCCCGCGGTCGCCACGGCATCCATCGCGATGAGCCGCGGCATCCACCAGCGGCCTTCCCACAACGCGTAATCGATCGTGAGGAAACGGAACTCGACGCGGATCGGCTTCACGAATCCGGGGATGTCGTTGTCGTCCTCGACGTCGCGCTCCAGATCGAACGCGCGCGCCGGCCGGACCAGCGCCCGCACCACCGCGTGCGATTCCTCATCGATCCAGAACGAGCCCGCGAGCAGCCGCACGTCGAGCCGGCGCGGGATGATGCGCAGCTCGCGCAGCCGGATGGTGCGGCCGTTGGGGAACGACACGGTGCTCGAGTCGCCGCTCGCGAAGCGATAGTTCGCTTCGCTCCCCGGCGCGAGCGGATGCTTGAAGTCGATGCCGTCGTGGTGGTGCGTCGAGTCGCTGGTCGAATCGCGCGCCGACGACGAGTCCCGGCGCGAAGAGAAGCCGATCGTGAGCCGGTCATCGGCGGGATCGAATGCGTAGTCCGGCACGTCACTCTTCAGGTCTTCAGGGAGCTCCGGCTTGGGGACCGCCGCGGGCACCGATTGCCGCGCGCCCAAGACATCGATCTGGGTCGCCGAGTCGCGCCGCCAGTTGATGCGCAACGCCAGCTCGCGCCGGTACAGCAGCCGGTCACGGCGCAGCGCGCGGATGCCCACGCCGATGCGCTCGCGCATCGTGGTCTGGTAGGCGCTGATGGACCGGTCGATCGTCTCGCGGCGCGAGCGCGACGCCGCGACGAGCCGGCGCGCCTCGGCATCGAGATACGCGCCGCTGGTGTCGCCAGGGGAAGGAGCTTGAACCGCGAGGACGGCGGCAACGAGAATCGTGAAGCTCACGTAGGGCTCTATACGAAACCGGGTGAGGGATAAGATTCACGCCATGATTTCCACGTACTGGCAGTCGAGCCGCGCCCCGCGCTACAGCGTGCTGTTTGCATTACCCCTGCTCATCGTCTATCAGATCCTCACGTTGGTCGTCTCCGCCGGACCGGGCGGCGTCGACGTTCGCAACGGCGCCGACGTCCTGCTGCAATCGGCCTTCGTCTGGCTCGCGGGGGCATGGGGCCCGCGGATTTTCATGTTCTGCCTGATCGGCGTCGGCGCCTGGCTGATCGCCAAAGATATCCGCAGTCATCCCGGGAAGCTCTCACCCGCCGTGCTCGGCGGCATGTTCGTGGAAGCGGTGCTGCTGTCGATCGTGTTCGGCGTGGTCGTAAGCGGCCTGACCGTCGCGCTGCTCGGCGCGCCTCCCCCACCCGAAGTCATCGGTCTGGGTCAGGTGCGGCTGGGCCGAGGCACGATGCTGATGCTGTCGATCGGCGCGGGGCTATATGAAGAGCTGCTGTTCCGCGTCGTGCTCGTGGGTGCGTTCGCCTGGGCGGGCCGCAAGCTGCTCGGCTGGCGCCCGCTGTTCGCCGGCATCGTCGCCGCGATCCTCGGCGCGCTGATCTTCTCGGCCTTTCATTACATCGGCCCGTTCGGCGATCGCTGGAACGTCTTCTCGTTCGTGTTTCGGACGATCGCGGGCCTCTTTTTCAGCGCCTTGTACCTGACGCGAGGCTTCGGCATAACCGCTTGGACGCACGCACTCTACGACGTTTTGCTGTTGCTTCGCTAGACCATTTTGTATCTTGGGGCCCATGAAATCCCGGGCTCTCCAATCCAGCGCCATCGCGCTCCTCGTGGTCCTGGCCGCGTGCGGCAAGAAGACCACCAAGCGCGACGAAATCGTCGAGTGCAGCTCCATCTCGCTCGATGCCAAAGGCACGACCCAGTGCCTGGTCCAGCTCTATCACTGGAAGGTGGATGACGCGACGCGCGCCGCGCAGAATCGCGCGCACGAGCTGGACTCGCTCAAGACGTGGCGCGAAGACTCGGTGTGGAAGCTGGACGCCGCCAAACACCACGCCGACGTGAAGAACTGCACCAGCCGCAGCGAGCCCGTGCAAGACTGCCTGCTGGTCGCGGGCTGGCCGCTCTCGCGCGCGCGCGCGGCGAACGACTCGATCTGGACCGCCAACCTGCCCCAGCATCGCCGCGAGCTGCAGACGTGCATGGCGAAGAAGGACTTCAATCTGTCGTCCTGTCTCACTCTCTATTACAAGTGGGACTCGGACCGCGCGCTCGCGACGGCGGATTCAGTGACGCGTGCGAGGCTGGCGCGGTAGTCCCTAATCCCTGGCAACAATCCGGAACACCGCACCGCCTCCTTGGTCCGACGTCACGTACAGCGAGCCATCCGGCCCCACCGCTAATCCAACGGGGCGGGCGCGCGCGCCGGCCGGCGTGATCGTCTCTCCCGCAAAGCCGTCGGCAAAAACTTCCGCGGGTCCCGTCGCGACGCCGCGCGCGATCGGCACGAACATCACCTTGTAGCCCTGCTGCGGACCCGGCGTGCGATTCCACGATCCGTGGAACGCGATGAACAGGCCGCCGCGATACTTGAGCGGGAAGGTGCGGTTGTTGTAGAACGTCATCCCGTCGGGCGCCCAGTGGCCGGGAAACGCCACGACCGGCTTCGACACCGACTCGCAGCGCTCTCCCACGGTGCGGCCGTCGCCACCGTACTCCGGCATCAGGACCTTCGTGCGGCGGCGCCAATCGTAATAGCAGTAGGGCCAGCCGTAGTCGCCGCCCGCCTCGAGCCGGAAGACTTCTTCCGCCGGCAGCTCCGAGCTCGCTGCCTCTGTGTAGAACTTGGACCAGTTCGCGGCGAGCTGATCGCGGCCGTGCTGCGCCACGAACAGCGAGCCGGTGCCTGGATCGACGGCGAGCGCGACGGCGTTGCGCAGTCCCGTTGCGTAGCGCTGTCCTTCTGACTGGCGCTGGCCGGAGCGGCGCGGATCGAAGCGCCAGATCCCGCCGGCGCTGTCGAGCAGCGGGCACGGATCCTGTCCCGGCGAGTCGGGCGCGCGATCCTGAACCTGACACGAGTTCGAGGGCGCGCCGATGTTCACGTACAGCTGGCCGTCCGAGCCGATCGCGATGCTCTTGGCGGCGTGACTGCGCTGCATCGTGAGCCCGGTGACCACCGTGTCGGGAGCGCCGGGGGCCGGCGGCTCGAGCTGGCCGATCTTCCAGTGCCACCGCACCACGGTGTTGTTGGTCGCGAAGTAGAGGTACTCGCCGTGGAACGCGATGCCCGTGCCGCCGCCGACGCCGAAGGCGCGCACGATGTCGGCTTTGCCGTCGCCCGAGGTGTCGCGCAGCAGCCGTACGCCGCCGTTCGGTCCCGCGGTCGCGACGAGCAGGTCGCCGTTCTCCAGCACGACGAGGTGCCGTGCCGGTCCGATCGACTCGGCGACGACGAGGGCGCAGAAACCGGGCGGAAGCTTCAGGCCGGCGTTATCCGCGGCGCAGACGGGCTTCGACGCCTGGGCAGCGAGCGGCACCGCCGCGGCAACACCGAGCAGAGCGAGCAGACTCGAGCGAACCATCGAGCGAATCCTGAGCAGAGGTTCGAGGAATATACGCACCGCTTCGACAGAACCGGGATGAGATGCCGCATTACCGCTCGGAGATTCGCGCTGACGCGTTTTACCCGAACAATTACCGCACGTAGCTCGATGATTTCGGGTTGGATGTAGGCGCTCACCGACATTCGCCGAGGTATGACCGGACGACGATCGCGAGTTCGGTCGCGACGTCGCGTGGTTCCCTGACGTAGCGACGTCGATTCTTTCACACCAAAAAATTCTGTCGCGACGAGCGTCCTGTTTTTAGGACGACGGACGCTCGTTACCGGGCGTCGCCGTGCTCGGACCGTGTGGCACGCAAAATTCATTACGCACCCGGTGTCGGGAACTTCACGACGGCGACACGATCCCCGACATCGTGCCATGGACACTCCGCAACGATTGGAGGATGTATGCGGACCGATCTACGTAGGCGACTGGAGATGGCTGTCCGAGTGCGTGACTTCTTCCGGACTCATCAGACGGCCGGCGCAACCCAGGAGGGCGCGGTTGCGAAGCTGGAGCAGCTGGTCGAGCGCGCCGAGTCGATGGCGGCGCAGCAGCGCGCGGGCGTTGTTGCGGCGCGGGGCGCGACCGAGCACCGCGCGGAGGTGCGGCGCGCGCTGGAGGTCAGGCTGCTGCGCTATCTGTCGGCGGTCGGTGCCGCCGCGTCGCGCGGTGATGCCGAGCTGGCGGCGCAGTTCCGGATCC
>DATMZX010000262.1:0-2393 GCA_035573235.1 Gemmatimonadales bacterium | reverse complement strand
ATCTTCATCACCGCATGCTCCGGCCTCCCCCTGATAGAACTCCAGACAGTCGCTGTGCCTGCCCAGTGAGTACGGAGGAATGAGGTCGAAGATCTTGCGCGCCTCGTCGCAGAGCGAGTCACGGTCGCTGAGTGCGAGCGCGACGCCGAGCTGATCGAGCAGATTCACCAGCGCCGTCTTGCGAGCGTACTCGACGCGCGTCTCGCTCAGGGCGGGGAAGACTTTCGCCAGCGTCTGACAATCGTCCAGCGCGCGGTGCGAGCGGCCCGCGTGAATGCCGTATCGCTTGGCGAGATGCTCCAGCCGTCTGCTGGTGGCGTGCAGAGTACGCGCCAGCGGGAGAGTGTCGTAGGTCGAGAAGTCCGTGCCCCGCGGCAGCTTCGCCGCCATGCGCCGGAGAATCGGGAAATCGAACATGTAGCCGTTGTGGGCGACGAGCACATCCGACCCGCAGAACTCGCGAAATTCCTTCCACATCGATTCGAAGTAGGGAGCGTCGGCGAGATCGCTCTCTGATATTCCGTGTGCGCTCAGTGCGCCGGCGGTGATGGGGACGCGCGGCTTCACCAGGGTGTGAAACTGGTCGACGACCCTGCCGTGACGCACGCGCACCGCCGCCAACTCGACGATCTCGGCGCGATCAACATCCTTGTCGGTCGTCTCCAGATCGATCGCCGTAAAATCGCGGAAGGAGTTGGTGAAACCTCGCGTGCGCACCAGCTGCGCCGTCTTGAAGAGACCCAATCCGAGGCCCAGTGTCGGCAGATCGCTCGGCGTGATTCGGACGCAATCAGCCGGTGGCGATCCACCCACGGCGACCGATCTGACGCCCATCTCCATCACCATTTTCCGCGCCGGTATCTCGCCGCCGCCGCACGACGGAATCCAAACCGCCTTCCCTTCCTCGGCGGCGCGCAACAGTCGGTTGGCGAGCAGGACGACCTCCTCGTGCGAAGCAGGATCGCTCAGCTCCTCCTGGTGCTCTTCGAGGATCGTGCGATAGGTGCCGACCTTTTCCGACAGGATGTTCTCGACCAGCGTCCCGAGCGATGTGTGGGTCTGACCGAGTGCGTCGAGATTCTTGAGAGCGTAGAAGCCGCGCCAGATTTTTTTGGCGTCGCTGTGATCGCGCGGGAGCGTGCGCGCCATGTGCTCCAGCTGGTGGATCAGGGTGCGTCCAGCCTCTTCGGCCCAGGCGCGGGCGCTGTCGAAAAGAGCATCAGGAAGGACCGCCTGGTAGAACAGCTCCTGCTGGATCTCGTCACCCGGATTGGCGATCACGCGCAGCGCGGCGAGCACGTAGGCAACCACGCGGTCGTCGGCGAGAGCTCGTCCCTGCGCCAGACAACAGGGGATTCCCGCGTTGAGGAACGCGGATTCTACGGCACTGCCGATCCTGTGGGTTCTATAGAGGAGCGCGACATCGCCCCAGCCCAGCTCGCCGTCGTGAGCCGACTGGTCGCGGCGGAGATCATTCATGATCCAGTCGATTTCCGCGTCGTCATCGGGAAACCCTACTGCTTCCACCTTGTAAGGCGACTGATGGATCGTCTGCTGAATCTTCCGGTCGGCGAACAGCGAGATGTTGTGCCCGATCAGCCGCCTCGCCACGTCGAGAATTGTTGACGGACAACGGTGGTTGTCACGGAGGTGAACTACTTTGTCGTCAGGAATCGAGAAGTCCTGCTCAAACGAGCTGAAGACGCGGGGGTCGGCGCCCGTCCATGAATACACCGATTGCTCGTCGTCACCGACGGCAAATACGTGATGGTGATCCTGGGCGAGACGCCGGACGATGGCGTATTGAATCGGATTGAGGTCCTGGAACTCGTCGACGAGGATCGCATCCCAGCGCAGGCGCACCTGCAACGCCAAATCGTCCATGCGGAGCAGCTGCGCCGTCTTGAGAACGAGAGTATCGAAGTCGGCGACGTTGCGCTCGGCGGTCATCCGCTGGTAGCGGTCGTAGTACTTCTGGTAGCGCTGACCGAGCGCGTCGCCGCGAAACCGATAACGCGAGAATGCCTCGAGGACGCTCTTCTGCATTTTGGGCGGAACTCTTAGCCGGCGCAGGACCGATTTCTGGTAAGGCTCGTCGGCGATTCCGAAACCGGGCTGCAGATCGACTCGCTCACCGAATTCGCGGAGCAGCTCGGCGCAGAACGAGTGGATCGTGCCCCGCTTTACGCGGTCGACGCGGTCGCCAAGCTCGCGATGCAAGCGCTCGGCGATCTCGCCGGCAGCCTTGTTGGTGAACGTGAAAACGCAGATCCGAGCGGGCTCGATTCCGAGCGCCTCGATGAGATAGCGGACGCGCTCGATAAGGCAGAATGTCTTGCCGGCGCCAGGCCCGGCGAGCACGAGCAACGGCCGGGCCGGGGCTTCGATCGCCG
>DATMZX010000261.1:0-3534 GCA_035573235.1 Gemmatimonadales bacterium | reverse complement strand
ATCATCGCGACGTCGAATCCGTTCTGCGCGAACACGTGCGCGATTCCATTCCCCATCTGCCCTGCACCGATCACGGCCACGCGTTCGGCCATCTGCTACGTCTCCTGGTCAGCTAGTCGTCTCGTGTCGTCCACTGCGTCGCCCCGTGCATCACTCCCCTCCCGCTCGATCGAGTCCGAGCGGCGGCGCCGGATGAGCAGATATGCGATGCCCGCACACATACCGAGCCCGGCCGGTATCCCACCTTCCGTTCCCCACGGTCCACCCGTCGCCCAATCGGGCCCCGCATCAACATAACGGTAGCCGGGCGCCTCCATCGGATACCCGCTCACCGCCGCGTGAAAGATCACCGCCATGGTCCAGTTCCAGGCCAGGTGCGCCATCCACGCCGCGTATAGGCTGCGCGTCGCGTAGAGCACCGCGGCCAGAAAGAAACCGGCCAGGGTCACGAGGAGCACGGAGCCGGTCGTGACGCCGGCATTGAGAACGTGGAGCAGCCCGAACGCCAGGCTCGTCACGACGACGGCCCACCCCCAGCCCCACGATTCGCGGATCACCGAGAGGATGTAGCCCCGAGTCAGTAGTTCCTCGAGGAGTGCAGCCGGCGCCAGAAACAGCGTGAGCCGCGCCGCCGCCGCGATCCACGAACCCGGCGCGCTGCCACCGTTCTTCAGCCAGTGCACGACGAGCAGCAGGAGAATCGGAAGGCCGATTGCCAGGCCGCCAATCATGAAACCGAAGCCGAGCAGCGACGGGCGAGCCGCAGCTCGATCCAGCCAGACGTCGCCCCAGGAACGGCGGTCGACGAGACGCAGGGTGGCCGCGGTGCCGGCGAGCACGCCAAGCGTCTCGAGCCAGACCTGCACGGTGAGGTTCATCGTCGCCATCGGCCCGAATACTCGGCCGAGCAGCGGCTGCGCGAGCGACGCGAGCACCACGACTCCGGCGAGCGAAAGCGCCGCGAAGACGGCGATGCGCCAGGGCGCGCGCAGCGCCCCGCGTTCAGTAAAGAAGATGCCTGTTGGGTTCACGCGCGGAAGCGCGTCAACCTCGGGCCGCTCACGGCCGCTGCGACGAACGCCTTGATCAGATCGAGCGCGGCAAAGGGCGTGACGCCGAGCGCGATCGCTCGCGATACGCTCCCGCTCATCACCGAGAGCTGCGCGATTCCGCCAAGATAGATCACGGCCATGCCGGCCGCCGCGGCCAGCCAGCGCAGCGCCACCGTTCGCGCGCGCCGCGTCGCCGCGCCGGCGATGAATGCCGCCGCAGGATACGCGATCAGGTAGCCCCCGGTCGGACCAACGAACCGCGCCAGACCCGGCGCACCGAGAGGAGTGAATACCGGAAGCCCCGCTGCACCCGCGACGAGATACAGCAGCATGCTCGCGCCGCCCGCCACCGGTCCGAGCCACATTCCCGCCAACACGACGAGCATCGGCTGCAGCGTGAACGGCACCGGCGTGCCGGGAAGCGGGATGGCGATCTGCGAGGCCGCCGCGAGCGCCCCCGCGAAACCGGCGATTCCTATCAGCGTGAAGCGGCGCGAGCCCGGCCGAAGGTCGCGCGTCAACGATTGGGTAGAGGTCATCATGTCAGTTCACTCGAGACACGCTGAGCGCAACGGCATCGCCGCCGCCCAGGCACAGGGTCGCCAGACCACGCTGCACGTTGCGCTGGCGCAACGCATAGAGGAGCGTCGTGAGCACGCGCGCGCCGCTGGCTCCGATCGGATGGCCGAGCGCGATCGCGCCGCCGTTCACGTTGACGCGATCCCAGCTCCAACCAAGACCCTGGCCGTCGGCGATCGCCTGCGACGCGAACGCTTCGTTCGCTTCGATCAGATCGTAGTCGCTGATCTTCGTGCCGCTCTTGCGCATGAGATTCTCGACGGCACGGATCGGCGCAAAGAAGAGATCCTGCGGCTCGGTCGCGCCCGTGGCGTATGCATCGATGCGCGCCATGATCGTGAGGCCGTGCGCGCGCGCGAACTCTTCGGACGCCACGACGAGCGCGGCGCCGCCGTCGTTGAGGCTCGACGCGTTGCCCGCCGTCACCGTCAATTCGCCAGTCGCGCCGCCCTTGGGCGGGAATGCCGGCCGCAACTTCGCGAGCGTGTCGGCCGTGGTGTCCTTGCGCGGGCCCTCGTCGGTGTCGACCGTTGTCGTGCCTTTGCGGCTGGCGATCTGCACGGGCGCGATCTCGTCCTTGAATCTGCCGGCTTCCATGGCAGCCACCGCCTTCGCGTGCGACCGAGCGGCGAACTCGTCCTGCATCTCGCGCGAGACGCGGGCCTTCTTCGCCGTATACTCGGCGTGGCCGCCCATGTGGATGTCACAGAAGGCACACCAGAGACCGTCCTTGATCATCCCGTCGACGAGCGTCTGATCGCCGAGCTTCACGCCACCGCGCATACCATAGTTGTAATACGGGGCATTCGACATCGACTCCTGCCCCCCGGCGACGATCACCTGCCGGTCGCCCGCTTTGATCGACTGCGCGGCGAGCATCACGGCCTTGAGCCCCGAGCCGCAGACTTTGTTGATGGTGAGCGCCGACACGGTCGCCGGCACGCCGCCCTTGAGTGCCGCCTGCCGCGCCGGCGCCTGACCGACGCCGCCCTGGATCACGTTGCCCATGATCACCTCCTCGACGTCGGCCACGTCGATGCCCGCGCGCTGCACGGCGGCGCGAATGGCGACGGCACCAAGCTCCGGCGCGGTGAGCGGTGCGAGGCCGCCGAGGAACTTGCCAATCGGCGTGCGGGCGGCCGAAACGATCACGGGCTGGCGAGATGTATCCGACATACGCGGGAAGGCTCCAGAGATGGACGACGACGGTGCGGCGGTCGGCGGACGCCGGAGCGCTCGCCGTTGAAAGCTGCCGTTGCGGAAAGCTAAGGTCTTCGAGGCACGAGCGGACGGACGGGGCGATTCTTCCGGCCGCGGGACGGCGCCGCACCGCCCTTGCGCGAACGGGCCGACGCGTGCATCTTCTCTCCAGACTCTCGATAGAGCATCTCCATGGTCCGATCCGCCGCCTCGCCCGCCCCGTCCCTCCCTGTGCTCAAGGGCACGCTCGATCTGCTCGTGCTGCGCGCCCTCAGCTGGGCCCCGATGCACGGCTTCGAGATCGTCTCCTGGCTCGAGCGTGCCGCCAACGGATCGCTCGACCTCGATGATTCCGCGCTCTACCAGGCGGTCTATCGCCTCGAGGAGCGCGGCCTGCTCGCCGCCGAATGGGGAGTCACCGAGAACAATCGCCGAGCACGCTACTACAAGCTCACGACGGCCGGCCGGACCCATCTGCGCGCGGAGACGCGCAACTGGATGCAGTACGCGAGCACGGTGACGGCGATCCTCACTGCCGGAAAAGACGCCGTGCCGGCGGCGGGCACGTGATTCGGGGCGACATTCGCCGCGCCTTCCTGCTCGCCCTTCGCCGGCGCGATCGCTGGGAGCAAGAAGTCGAAGACGAGATCAAGCTCCACCTCGCGCTTCGCGCCGAGGCGCTCGCCGCCGCCGGCGCGTCGGC
>DATMZX010000260.1:0-7132 GCA_035573235.1 Gemmatimonadales bacterium | reverse complement strand
CCTGTATTGGACCTTTGTTCTATTCCATCTCCTTATACCGCAAGTGACATTGGCTTCATAACCGACCTTTCATTCCAACGGAGAGCACTTGCCATGGCCGTGATGCTCCGGGCGACTGCTGTCAGCGGTGCCGTTGCGTTGTTGATTGCGGCGTGCGGCGGAGACGGCGCCAAGGCGGGTCCGAGTACTGTCGATGTGGTCGTCGCGCCGGTCCAAGTCCGTGACGTGCCGATCGTGCAGGAGTGGGCCGCGCAGACATTCGGCGCCAACGACATCGAGATCCGCGCGCGCGTCAAAGGTTTCCTGACCGGCAAAGTGTACAAGGAAGGCTCGGTCGTGCACCGCGGCGATCTGCTGTTTCAGATCGATCCGCAGGAATACCAGACTGCGGTCGCGCAGGCGCGCGCGGGCTTGAGTGAAGCACAGGCCTCCCTCTCGAAGGCGAACGCCGACGTCGCGCGGCTGCGGCCGCTGGTCGAGCGCAACGCCGTCAGCCGCCAGGATCTCGATCATGCCGTCGCCGCGCAGCAGGGCGCTGAAGGTCAGGTCGCCGCGGCGCGCGCCGCGATGAACAATGCGCAGCTCAACCTGGGTTACACGAAAGTCACGAGCCCGATCACGGGACTGGCCGGCGTCGCGCAGGCGGATGTCGGCTCACTCGTCGGCAGCCCCGGACCGACGCTGCTGACGACCGTGTCCCAGGTGGATACGATCAAAGTGAAGTTCCGCATTTCGGAGCAGGAATATCTGATCCTGCGGCGCGCGATGGGAGACACGGTGAGCACCGCGGTGCGGCGCCCCGCGCGACTCGAGCTCGTACTCGCCGATGGATCGGTCTACGACCACAAAGGTCAGGTGGTCACCGTCGACCGCAACATCGATCCCGCGACCGGCACGCTCGGCATCGAGGCGCTCTTCCCGAATCCGAACAGTTTCCTCCGGCCCGGTCAGTTCGGCCGCGTGCGCGCGCCGGTCACGACGCGCACCAACGCCATCCTCGTGCCCCAGCGTGCCGTGCGCGAAATGCAGGGCACGTTCAGCGTCGGCGTGCTCAAGCCCGACAGCACCGTCGAGATTCGTCCCGTGAAGGCGGGGGCGCGCGTCGGCAGCGACTGGATCGTGGATACGGGGCTCGTCGCCGGCACGGTGATCGTCGTCGAGGGGATGCAGAAAGTGCGGCCCGGCGTGAAAGTGCGGGCGACGCAGGCCGCCGCGACCCAGGTCTCCGACACCTCCAAACGGCCCTGACCCATGGCTGATTTTTTCATCCGCCGGCCCACGGTCGCGATCGTCATCGCCATCGTGACCGTGCTGCTGGGCCTCGCCACGCTCAAGAAGCTGCCGATCGAGCAATATCCCAGTCTCGCCCCGCCCACGATCCGCGTCGAAACGACGTATCCCGGCGCCTCCGCCGAAGTCGTCGAGCAGTCGGTCGCCACGCCGATCGAGCAGCAGGTCAACGGCGTCGACAACATGATCTACATGAAGTCGCTCAACACGAGCGACGGTCGCATGCTGCTCGACGTGTCGTTCGAGGTCGAGATGAATCGCGACATGGCGAACGTGCTCACCCAGAACCGGGTGTCGCAGTCGCAGTCGCGGTTGCCGCAGGAAGTCACGCAACAGGGCGTCACGGTCAAGAAGATCAATCCCAGCATCCTCAACGTCGTGTCGCTGTACTCGCCGAACGGGACCTACGACGCCCAGTTCCTCAATAACTACGCGATGATCAACGTGCGCGACGCGATTCTGCGCGTTCCGGGTGTCGCGCAAGTCGACCTGTACGGCGGCGCCGAGTACAGCATGCGCATCTGGCTGCGGCCCGACCGGCTCGCGGGGCTGGGGCTCACGGCGAGCGACGTCATCTCCGCGATCAAAGAGCAGAACCTGCAGGCGCCGGCCGGCAAAGTGGGCGATGAGCCGGCGCCGCCGGGGCAAGAGTTCACCTACACGGTGCGCGCGCCGGGCCGGCTGGTCACGCCCGAAGAGTTCGACAACATCATCGTGCGCCAGACCGTGGGCGGGATCGTGCGCATCAAAGACGTCGGCCGCACGACCCTCGGCAGCGAGAACTATCGCTCGTTCGGGCGCCTGGACGGCAAGCCGGCGGGCGTGCTCGCCGTGTATCTGCTCCCGGGCGCCAATCAGCTGAAGTCCGCCGAAGGCATTTACCACACGCTGGACGAGCTGAAGGCGTTTTTCCCGGCGGACATGGACTACAAGATCACCTACGACACGACGCCCGCCGTCGAGGCGTCGATCGAGTCGATTCTCCATACGCTGATCGAGGCGTTCATTCTGGTCACGCTGGTCGTCTTCATCTTCTTGCAGAACTTCCGCGCGACGCTGATTCCGCTGCTCACCGTACCGGTCTCGCTGCTCGGGACGTTCATTTTCTTCCCGTTGCTCGGCTTCTCCCTCAACACGCTCACGATGTTCGGGCTGGTGCTCGCCATCGGCATCGTCGTGGACGACGCGATCGTGGTCGTGGAAGCCGTCATGCATCACATCGAGCACGGGAAGACGCCGCACGAGGCCACGGTCCAGGCGATGAAAGAAGTCTCGGGGCCGGTCGTGGCGATCGCGCTCATCCTGTGCGCCGTGTTCGTGCCGGTCGCGTTGCTGGGCGGCCTGACGGGACGCCTGTACCAGCAATTCGCGCTCACGATCGCGATCTCGGTGCTGCTCTCGGCGTTCAGCGCGCTGTCCCTCTCGCCGGCGCTCTCGGCGATGATCCTCAAGCCGGCGAGCAAGGGGGAAGCCAAGAATCCGATCGCCAAGCTCCTCGCGAAGTTCTTTGGCTGGTTCAACCGCGTGTTCGAGCGCACGACGGCAGGGTACGTGAACGTGTCGCGCATCTTCGTGCGGCGCGCGGTGCTCGCGCTGGGCGTGATCGCGATTTCGGTCGTGCTGACCGGGGGCCTGGCCAAGGTGCTCCCCGGCGGATTCGTGCCGGACGAGGATCAGGGCATTTTCATGATCAACGTCCAGCTGCCGCTCGGCTCCTCGCTGCAACGCACCGACGCGGTGCTGCGGCAGATCGAGGGAATCCTCGCGCAGACCGAAGGCGTCGATGCCTGCAACGCGATCGGCGGACTCGGGATGCTCACCAACAGCTTCAGTCCCGAGTTCGGGTCGTTCTTCTGCCGGCTCAAGCCGTGGGAGGAGCGCAAGGGGAAAGCGCTGCACGTCGCGGGGATTCAGAAAACCGTCGGCGCGGCCCTCGCCCAGCTCCCCGGCGCGGTCGCTTTCCCGTTCATGCCGCCGACAATCTCGGGGTTCGGCGCCGCGGGCGGGTTCAACTTCCTGTTGCAGGATCGCAGCGGGACGATGAGCGTCGAGGATCTGGGCCGTCAGACGCAGGCGTTCCTCACCGAAGCGCGCCAGCGACCCGAGCTCGCGAATCTCTTCACCTCGTTCAATCCGACGACGCCGCAGATCTCGGTGACCCTCGATCGCGAGAAGGCTCGCGAGCTGGGCGTCCCGATCAACGACGTGTTCCAGAGCCTCTCGGCCTTCATGGGCGGCGCGTACGTCAACGATTTCAACCGGTTCGGCCGGCTGTATCGCGTGTACGTGCAGGCTGAGCCCCAATTCCGGTCGCGTCCCGACAACATCGGCCAGCTCTACGTCCGGAGCCGGACGACGAACGACATGGCGCCCCTCTCCACGATGTTGCGGGTGACGCCGTCCTCGGGGACGGAGATCACGACGCGGTTCAATCTGTTCCGCTCGGTTGAGCTCACCGGGGTGCCCGCGCCGGGCTACAGCTCCCAGCAGGCGATGAAGGCGCTCGAGTCGGTGGCGGCATCGGTGCTGCCGTCGGAAATGGGGTACGCGTACTCGGGCATGTCGTACCAGGAGAAGGTGGCGCCGCCCGCGGCCCCGACGTTCGTGCTCGCCATCGTCTTCGTCTTCCTGCTGCTCGCGGCGCAGTACGAGAGCTGGCGGCTGCCGTGGGCGGTGCTGCTCGACACGCCGCTGGTCGCGCTGGGCGCGTTCCTCGGCGCTTGGGTGATGGGCTACGACAACAACGTCTACGTCCAGGTCGGGCTGATCATGCTGATCGGGCTCGCGGCGAAAAACGCGATCCTGATCGTCGAGTTCGCGAAGATGAAACAGGACGGGGGGGCGAACATCGAGGACGCCGCGCTCGAAGGGGCGAAGCTGCGGTTCCGCCCGATTCTCATGACCGCGTTCGCGTTCATTCTCGGGTGCGTGCCGCTGATGCGCGCGAGCGGCTCCGGCGCGGCCTCGCAGAACGTGATGGGCACCGCGGTGGTGTTCGGGATGCTGCTGGCCACGGTCGTCGGGCTGTTCATCATCCCCGGACTGTTCGCCTGGACGCAGCGCTGGAGCTTCGGCAAGAAGTCGGCTGAGCGCAGAGCCGCCGAACGCACGCCTGCTCCCCCGGAGCCCGCGCTCGCCACAAAAGCGAAGAGCTCGCACTGATGGCGCGCCCGCTCCCGTACCGGCTGGGGCTCCCGTTCGTCGCTCTGGTCCTCGCGGCGTGCCCGATGGGCCCGAATTTCAAAGTCCCGGAAAACGTGGCCGTGCCGGCGCAGTGGCGCGACTCGACGATTTCCACGCAAGACTCGTCCTACGCGAACCTCCCGTGGTGGCAAGTCCTGGGCGATACCACACTGCAGGAGCTCGTGCGCTCGGCGCTGCGCGAGAACCGCGATCTGCGGATCGCGCTCGCGCGCGTCAACGAAGCGCGCGCGCAGCTGGGGATCCGCCGGCTCGAGATGCTGCCGCAGATCAACGCGACCGCGACGCTGGGGACGGTGAACGTCAATGACTCGCTGCTCGGCCTGCGGACCGGGCAATACGGCTTCTACGAAGTCGGCGCGAGCATCAGCTGGGAGATCGATCTGTGGGGCCGGCTGCGGCGGCTCAATGAATCGGCGAAGGCGAGCTTGCTCGCGACCGAGTACGCGCGGCGCGCCGCGATCATGACGGTGGTCGCGGACGTGGCCCGGGTGTATTTGGAGCTGCGCGATCTGGATCAGCAGACGATCATCGCGCTGTCGACCGTGCAAACGCGGCAGCAGTCGCTCGAGCTCGCGCGCGCGCGGTTTCAGGGAGGACTGACGTCCGAGCTCGACATGCGGCAGGGCGAATCGGAGCTCGCGCGTGCGGAAGGGCGGGTCGCGAATATCCGGTTACAGGCGGCGATCACGGAGCAGAATCTCAGCTTCATCCTCGGGCGCATGCCGGGGACGATTCCGCGTGGCGCCGCGCTCATCAATCAACAGTTCCGCACCGAGATTCCACCGGGCTTGCCGTCGGGGCTGTTGACGCGGCGTCCCGACGTCCGCGAGGCCGAGCAGCAGCTGCGCGCCGCCAACGCGATGATCGGGGCCGCGATCGCGGCACGGTTCCCCACGATCTCCCTGACGGGCGCGGGTGGGACCCGCACGGACGGGATCGAGAATCTGTTCAAGGCGGGAACCGGCTTCTGGAATCTCGCGACCAACGTGCTGCTGCCGATCCTCAACGCCGGCCGCAGCGGCAAGCAGGTGGCGCTGGAGCGCGCGCGCACCGAAGCGGCCGTCGCGCGCTACGACCAGGTGGTGCTGAACGCGTTCCGCGAAGTCGAGAACGGATTGGTCTCGCTCGAGCAGCTGCAGATTCAGGTGAGCGCGGCCGTGCGTCAGGTGGCGGCGGCGCGGCGCGCGGTCGTGCTGGCGGCGGATCGGTATCAGGGCGGGGTGGACAGTTACACGACGTTGCTCGATGCGCAGCGCGTGCTGGCCGATGCCGAGCTCGGGGAATCGAGCCTGCAGCGCCAGCAGCGCGTGGGGGTGGTACAGCTGTACCGGGCGTTGGGCGGCGGGTGGGATCCGGTGACGGACTCGCTCTCGCTCCCGACCCCGGCGCGATAACCGATGTTTCTCAGTTCACCCAGGCCTTGAGGATCACCACCATGAAGTCTTTGACGCGATGGCTCCTGCTGTTCAGCGCCCTGACGCTCACGGCGGCCGTGTCGATCGCGGCTCAGGCGCCGGCAGCCCCGCCGGCCGCGCCGGCCGACAACATGAATCTGGTTCGCGAAAAGCTCCGGGCCGACAAGAAGCTCCTGGTCGCCCAGAACATGCAGATGACCGAGGCCGAGGCCACCGCGTTTTGGCCGGTGTACGACGCCTTTCAGGCGGACCTCGCCAAGCTCAGTGACCACGCGGTCACCCTGGTGACGTACTACGGGAACAACTACCGCTCGATGAGTGACACCGCCGCGACGCGGATGCTCGATCAATTCATCGCTATCGAGCGGGACCGCGCCGCCCTGTTGCAATCGTACCGCCCCAAGTTCGGCGCGGTGCTGCCGCCGCTGAAGGTGGCCCGCTACTACCAGATCGAGAACAAGATCCGCGCCATCCTCAACTATGAGCTCGCCAAGGGGATCCCGTTGATGTAGGGCGTGTTATGTTGGGAGGATGCCTCGCTGCGGAACGATCGTCCTGGCCGGCCGACCCAACGTCGGAAAATCGACGTTGCTCAACGCGCTCGTCGGCGAGCACCTCGCGATCGTCTCTCCCAAACCGCAGTCGACTCGGCTGCCCGTCGTCGGCCTGCTCACCAAAAACGACACGCAGTACATCTTCACCGATTCGCCGGGGCTGCTCGAGCCCGAGTATCAGCTTCATGAGGTGATGCGGCGGGCGGCGCTGCGCGCGATCGACGATGCGGAAGTGATCGCGTACCTGCATCCGCTCAGTGAGCATCCCGCGCCGCCGCTGGCGCGCGTCGCGGGACTGGAACGCGCGCCCCGCGCGCCGATCGTCACGGTCTACACGAAAGCGGACCTGGTCCAGCCGTCCAACCGTCCAACCGTCCAACCGTCCGACGTCTTCGTTTCTGCCGAGACCGGCGAAGGCATCGACGCATTCCTCGCCGCGCTCGCCGGGAGGTTGCCGGAGAGTCCCTTCCACTATGACGCTGACGAGCTCGCCACGCAGCCGATGCGCTTCTTTGCCGCGGAATTCATCCGCGAAGCGGCGTTCGAGCAGCTGCACGAAGAGCTGCCGTACAGCATAGCCTGCGAGATCGATGAGTTCCGGGAGGGTGCGGAGCCGGTATATATTCGGGCGATGCTGTACGTCGAGCGCGACAGCCAGAAGGGCATCGT
>DATMZX010000259.1:0-17305 GCA_035573235.1 Gemmatimonadales bacterium | reverse complement strand
ATGGGCGAAACACCTGCGACGGTGCTCGTTGTCCGAATCGCGAATCTCGTTGAAGCGATCGTCGTGGAAGACGGCGTCGCGCGCACCAATCCTGCTGCCGCCACGCGACTACTGCTTGCCGCGCGAACCGTCCAGCCGGCCGATCTGGATCAGCCGCTGTTGCAACGCGCCACCGAGGCCGCGATGCCGCTGATTCGTTCTCGCCTGGCTGCCGTTCAGGATGCCCGCTGGCGCGCGAGTGATCGCGACCGGCTCGCCAGACGTCTGATCCCCTGGGTGTTATCAACGGCGCGCCGCGCTGCTCGCCGTGGCGACGGCGAGCAACTGAGCGCGCTCGATACGCTGGTGTCGCGATTGGCATCGGGGATGACCGCCGGAGAAGAGCTCTTGCTCGAAGAGCTGCTGGAAAGCCGCAGTCCGCTGGTCGTCGGCGACTTACTGGCGTGGCACCGGCGCCTACCGGTCGCCGACAAGCCGGAACCGGCAGTGAGCGTGGAATTAGTCGCCGCCCTACTCGTTCGCTCCGCCCAAGCCAGCTAGCTTGCTAGCGATGGGCCTCGACACGTTTCTGTTCGATCTCGACGGCACGATCATCGATTCGATCGAGCTGATCCTGCGCTCCTACCGCCACACCATGGAGCTGCACCGCTGCAACGAGCCGCTGCCGCCCGACGACATGTGGATCCAGGGCCTCGGCACGCCGCTCTGGGCCCAGTTCGGCCAGATCACGGAGGACAAGGAAGAGATCGAGCGGATGGTGCAGACGTATCGCACGTACAACCTCACGCACCACGATGCGCTGGTGAAACCGTACGAAGGAGTCGTCGAAGAAATCCGCAGGATGAAAGACGTCGGCAAAAGGCTTGGGGTCGTCACCAGCAAGTTGCGCGATGGCGCCATGCGCGGCCTGCGCATTTCCGGACTCGACGACGTCTTCGACATCGTCATCGGCTGCGACGACGTCACCAATGCCAAGCCCCATCCCGAACCGGTCCTCAAAGCCGTCGACGAGCTCGGCGCCAAAGCGGCCGAGACGGTCTTTGTGGGCGATTCGCGTCACGACATGGAATCAGGCCGGGCGGCGCACGTCCAAACCGCGGCCGTGCTGTGGGGCCCATTCGACCGGGCGCATCTCGAGGATTTGAAGCCCGATTACTGGCTGGAGAAACCCGAGGACCTGCGACAGCTTTACGACCATGACCCCTAAATTCGTCCCCTTCGAGCTGGAACGCTGGCAGAGCACCTGGGAAAACCGGGTGCGGTTCAATCTCTCCGAATCCGGCGTGCATCCGCTGTCCATCCAGGAGCTGCTCGGCCTCGCGGGCGCGTCCGCCCTGCCGCTGCTCGAGATCCGGCTCGGCTACGCGCAGTCGAACGGCAGCGACCTGCTGCGCGAGCGCATTGCCGCGCTGTACCCCGGCGCCTCCCCCGATCAGATCCTCGTCACGACCGGCAGCTCCGAGGCGAACTTCGTCAGCTGCTGGCGGCTGATCGAGCCCGGCGACAAGGTCGCGGTGATGATGCCGAATTACATGCAGACCGCCGGCCTGACGCAGAACTTCGGCGCGCAGGTGCGTCCCTTCGCGCTGCAGGAAAAAGAGGGATGGGAGCCCTACGCCGAGGAGATCCGCACCGCGATCGCTCCGGGCACCAAGCTGGTCGTCGTCACCAATCCGCATAACCCCACGGGCCACGTGCTCGGCGACGAGGCGCGCAAAGTCATTCTGGAGCGCGCGGCGGAAGTCGGCGCGTGGATTCTCGCCGACGAGGTCTATACCGGCGCCGAGCGCAGCGGCAAGACCACACCGTCATTCTGGACCAGCGGGTACGACAAGCTCGTGATCGTGAACGGCCTGTCGAAGGCCTACGGATTGCCGGGCCTGCGCATCGGCTGGATCGTGTCGCAGCCGGCCTTCAGTCAGGAAGTCTGGGCGCGTCACGACTATACGACGATCGGCCCGTCGGGCCCCACCGATCACCTCGCCGCCGTCGCGCTCGAGTCGCACGTGCGCGAGAAGCTGATCGAGCGGACGCGCAAGATTCTTCACGCGAACTTTCCCGTGATGGAAGCGTGGCTCAAGAACTTCGGCGACACGTTCAGCTGGAACGAGCCGCAGGCGGGCGCGATCTGCTGGGCGCGCTATCGCGGCGGAATTCCGGCGCAGGAGATCGTCGAGAAGCTGCGCGCGCAGCACAGCGTGCTGCTCTGCCCGGGTGATCACTTCGGCACACCGGGATTCCTGCGCTTCGGCTACGGCGGCGAGCTGTCGCACTTCCAGGAAGCCTTGGCGGAAACCGAGCGCGGGCTGCGGCGCCTGTTCAGCGACTGATCATGCCGACGAAGCAGCAGCAGAAGGATCGAGAGACCGCGGTCATCCGCGCTCCGCACGATGGCAGTGAAGTCGGCGTGGCGGCCCTCGCCGGCCCCGAAGAGGTGCGTGCCGCGCTCGATGCCAACGTGGCGGCGGCGCGGGCTGCGCGAGAGATGCCTTCGCATGCGCGCGCCGCTGCACTGCGCAAGATCGCGGATGGGCTCGAGGCCGCGCGCGCCGAGCTGACGCGGACCCTCGCGCTCGAAGCCGGCAAGCCGATCTCCCAGGCCAAGCTCGAGCTCGATCGCACGATCTTTGTGTTCCGCGACGCCGCTGAAGAAGCGACGCGCATCGCGGGCGCAGTGCTCCCGGCCGACGTCGTGCCTGCTGCGACCGGACGCATCGGGATCACGCGCCGGTTCCCGCTGTCTCCGGTCGTCGGGATCACGCCGTTCAACTTTCCGATTCTGCTGGCCGCCCACAAAATCGCTCCCGCCATGGCCTGCGGCGCCACCATTACGGTGAAGCCGCCGCCGCAGGATCCGCTCACCACGCTGCGGCTCGGCGAGCTGGCCAAGGCGTCGGGATATCCCGAGGGCGGCGTGAACATCACGCCGTGCCACGTCGAAGTCGCGCAGATCTTGATCGAAGATCCGCGCGTGCGCGTGATCACCTTCACCGGCAGCGCGAAAGCCGGCTGGGCGATCCGGGCCAAGGCGGGAACCAAGCGGGTGCTGCTCGAGCTGGGCGGCAACGCCGCGGTGATCATCGAGCCCGATGCCGACATCGCCTGGGCGTCGTCGCGCTGCGCGGTTGGCGGCTTCACATACGCCGGGCAGTCCTGCATTTCGACCCAACGCATTTTTGTCCACGAATCCATCTATGCGAAGTTCCTCGACGACTTTCTGCCGCGGGTTCGCGGCTTGAAACGCGGGGATCTGCTGGATGAGAAGACCGACATCGGCCCGATGATCGACCTCGGCGCGGCCGAGCGCGTCGAGAGCTGGATCGGCGAAGCGGTCCGGGCCGGCGCCGAGATCGCGGTTGGGGGCAAGCGCAACGGCGTGTTCCTGGAGCCGACCGTTTTGTTGCACACGACGGCGGAAATGAAGGTGAATTGCGAGGAGGTGTTCGCGCCGCTCGTCACCGTGACGCCGTACCGGTCGTTGGACGACGCGGTCCAGTGGACGAACGCGTCGCCCTACGGGCTGCAGGCGGGCGTGTTCACGTCCAATCTCAAGACGATGTTCCGGCTGCACGCCGAGCTCGATGTGGGCGCCGTGAACGGGAACGACATTCCGGGCTTCCGGGTGGATCGTCTGCCCTACGGCGGCGCCAAGGCGTCCGGACTCGGCCGCGAGGGCGTGCGTTACGCGATCGAAGAGATGACGGAGCAGCGCGTCCTGACGCTCAAGCTGGACTGACGACTTAGACGATCGCCCGTAGCAACAGATAGGACAGTCCGGCGATTCCCGCTGATGCCGGAATCGTCACGACCCACGCCAGCACGATTCGCTGCGCCACTCCCCACCGCACTGCCGAGAAGCGCTGCGCCGCACCCACGCCCGTAATCGCGCCGGTGATTGTGTGAGTCGTGCTGACCGGAATGCCGAAGTGCGACGCGATGAACAACGTGATCGCCCCGCTCGTCTCGGCGCAGAATCCGCCGAACGGCGTGAGCTTGGTGATGCGCTGACCCATCGTCCTCACGATTCGCCAGCCTCCCGACAGCGTGCCGAGACCGATCGCGGCGTGCGCCGAGAGGATCACCCACGTCGGGATCTGGTCCGCACTCGTGAGATGAAACGCTTGAATCGGGAAGTTCACGAACAGGGCCTGGCTCGATACGAGCAGCGCCACGATGATCCCCATCGTCTTTTGGGCGTCGTTCGTCCCGTGGCCCAGCGAATACGCCGCGGCCGACACGAGCTGAAGCACGCGAAACGCCTTATCGACTTTGCGCGGCAATGATCGTCGCAGGATCCAGGAGAGCGCCACCGTGAGCAGCAGCGCGAGCGTGAGTCCCATCAGCGGCGCCACGACGATGAAGACGAGAGTTTTGATCCAGCCGCTCGCGATGATCGCGCTGAATCCCGCTTTCGCGATCGCCGCGCCACCGTACCCGCCCAGCAGCGCGTGCGACGAGGAGGTCGGCAGCCCGAGCCACCACGTCACCAGATCCCAGATGATCGCCCCCAAGAGCCCGCCGAGGACCACGGTTGAGTCCACCACGCTCAGATCGATCATCCCTTTGCCGATGGTCTTCGCGATCGCGGTGCCGAACACGAACGCGGCCACGAAGTTCCAGAACGCCGCCCAGATCACCGCCGCGGTGGGCGACAGGACGCGCGTCGAGACGACGGTGGCGATGGAGTTCGCCGCGTCGTGAAACCCATTGATGAAGTCGAACGCGAGGGCGACCAGCAGGATCGAAAAAACGAACCAGACGGAGGCTACCATCAGGCGTGCTTGATCGTGATGGACTCGACCACGTTCGCGACGTCCTCCGCCTGATCGAGCGTGCTCTCCAGATTGTCGTAAATCTCCTTCCACTTGATCAGCTCGATCGCGTCGCGCTCCTTCTCGAACAGTTGGCCGAGCGCTTCATGGTAGATCGCGTCGCCTTCTTCCTCGAGCTGCTTCGCCTCGACACAATACCGCATGACGTCGTCGCCCTTCTTGAGCCGGTTCACGGCCTCGGAAAGCGTGTTCATCATGTTCTTGAGCACGTCCAGGAGCCGCAGCACGCCCTGCGGAGAGACGCCGAGCCGGAAGATTTGGGCGCGGCGCGCGGTGCCGTCCATCGCGTCCATCACGTCGTCGAGGTCCGAGGCGAGCTGGTGAATGTCCTCGCGGTCGAGCGGCGTGATGAAGGTACGGTCGAGACGATTCACGACTTCGTGCGTGACCTGATCCGCTTCGTGCTCGAGCCGCTTCAGCGCCTCGACGTGCGGCGTGCGGCGATCGGGCGCCGCCTGGAATAGTTGGCGCAAGTGCTCGACCGCTTCTTTGTTGCGGTTGGCGACTTCAATGAAGAGCGTGAAAAACTCTTCTTCACGCGGCAGGAGGCGCACGATTCCTCGCGGGCGAAGGGTTGGGAAAAGATATAGGTTATCGGTCCATGTCCACTACCCCTCTGCCACCCGCACAGCGCATCGAGTTCGTCAAGGCGATCACGCGGCTCGACGCCACCGCGCTCGTCGTCGGATCGATGATCGGATCCGGCATTTTCATCGTATCCGCCGACATCCTGCGCCAGGTCCATTCTCCGGGGCTCCTGCTGACGGTCTGGCTGCTGTCCGGGGTCGTCACGCTGTTCGGGGCGCTCACCTACGGCGAGCTCGCGGCGATGTTTCCCAAGGCGGGCGGGAACTACGTGTACCTGCGCGAGGGGATCTCGCCGCTGTTCGGTTATCTGTACGGCTGGACGCTCTTCGTCGTGATTCAGACCGGTACGATCGCCGCCGTCGCCGTCGCCTTCGCGCGGTTCACGTCGGTCCTCTGGCCCAGCCTGACGCCGGACGTGTTCCTCGGCACGACGATCGCCTTCCCGCAGCCGATCGGCACGATCAATGTGGGCCTGTCACCGCAGCGGCTCTTCGCGATCGCGTCGATCGTGCTGCTCACGTGGATCAATCTGCGCGGGGTTCGCACCGCCGCCTTCATTCAGACCTCGCTCACCGCGATCAAGACCGCCGCCCTGGCCGCCCTGATTCTGCTGGGACTGGCGATCGGCCGCAACGCGGCGGCGCTCGCCGCCAATTTTGGATCGAACTTCTGGGCTGCCGGCGGGCTGTCGTTGGCGATCCTGCCGGTGGTCGGCGCCGCGATGGTCGGCTCGCTCTTCTCCATGGACGCCTGGAACAACGTCGGGTTCGCCGCCGGCGAGCTCAAGAATCCCGAGAAGGACCTGCCGTTCGCGATGGCGATGGGTGTCTTGACCGTCACGTCGCTGTACGTGCTCGCGAACGTCGCGTACCTCAACGTCCTCCCGATCGATGCAATCGCGAATGCGCCGCAGGATCGCGTCGGCACCGCGGCGATGCAGGCGATGTTCGGCCCCGCGGGACTCTACATGATGGCCGTCGCGATCATGATCTCGACGTTCGGCTGCAACAACGGACTGATTCTGTCGGGCGCGCGCGTCTATTACGCCATGGCGTGCGACAATCTCTTCTTCAAGTCGGCGGGAACGCTCCATCCCACATACAAGACGCCCGCCCTCGCGCTGATCGTGCAGGCGATCTGGACCAGCGTGCTGTGTTTGTCCGGGACGTACGGTCAGCTGTTGAACTTCGTGATCTTCGCGGCCGTCGCGTTCTACGCGGTCACGGCGATCGGCCTGTTCCGGCTGCGGCGTACCCGTCCCGACCTGCCGCGACCCGTGCGCGCGCCGGGATATCCCGCGCTGCCGGCGCTCTACATCGCGCTGACCGGACTCATCGCGGTGAACCTGCTCATCCAGGACGCCACGCGTACCTACGCGATGCTCGGGCTGATCCTGGTGCTGCTCGGCGTGCCTGTGTACTACGGCTGGAGACGGATGGCCGCCTAGCAGGCTTCGGGTTATATTCGGGGGTATGGCTGTACGGACCAAACCCCCGGCAAAGCCGCCTCGCACACCGACTTGCCCCGAATGTGGGGCGAAAGCCGCGCCCCAATCCGGCTGCCTGGTCTGCCTGGAGTGCGGTTGGGCTCGCTGTGGCTAGAAAGGCGATAGGGCGGCTGGGCGGTTCGGCGGCTGGAAACGCGCCGGAATTGCCACTCGGTCAAACCGCCAAACCGCCCAACCGCCTAACCGCCCAAGTTCTCGACGAGCGTCTCCGCGGCACCAGGTTCGTCTCCCTCACCCCCAAGCGCGTGCTGAACCCCCCCAGCACGACCGGGATGGAATACTGGTCGCTCAATCCGTACGTCGGCTGCGAGTTCGGCTGCAGCTACTGT
The DNA here is from genome assembly GCA_035573235.1 of Gemmatimonadales bacterium. GTDB lineage: Bacteria > Gemmatimonadota > Gemmatimonadetes > Gemmatimonadales > GWC2-71-9 > 20CM-2-65-7. The sequence goes on along the minus strand of DATMZX010000259.1, from coordinate 10,049 downwards.
TACGCGCGCTACACGCACCGCTATGTCGTCGAGCGCGCGCATGACGCGGGCAAACTGACGGATGCCGAGTTCGCCGATTATCGCGGCGCGCACGGCTGGGAGGCATTCGAGAAGCGAATCTTCGTCAAGGAGCAGCTGGTCGGCGCGCTCGACGTGGATCTCAAGCGTGTGCCGCTCGGTCAAACGATCGTGATCGGCACGGCCACCGATCCGTATCAGCCGGCCGAGCGCAAGTTCCGGCTCACGCGCGCCGTATTGCAGCGGCTCGTGCGCTGCGAAGGGCTGTCGTTCGGGATCATCACCAAGAGTCCACTGATTGCGCGCGACTGCGATCTGCTGGTGCGGCTGCAGGAGCGTAACGATCTCCAGATCCACGTCTCGCTCATTACCGCCGACGCGGCCGTCGCCCGCAAGCTGGAAGCGCGCTCACCGGCTCCCCATGCCCGCTTGCGGGCGCTGCGCAAGCTCGTGGACGCCGGTGTGAACGCCGGGCTGATCATCGCACCGGTGCTTCCCGGCATCACCGACGATGTCGCGCAGCTCGATGCGCTGTTCGCCGCCGCGCGGCGCGCGGGGGCGCGGTTCATTCACGCGGGGGCGTTGCGGCTGTATCCCGCCATTCGCGATCGTTTCCTCCCGGTACTCAGCGAACATTTCGCGGATTTGGTGCCGAAGTACGAACGCGCCTATAAGGGGCACGGGTATGCGCCGCGCGACTATGCGAAGGCGCTATCGCGCCGTATCGAGAAGCTGCGGAGGAAGCACGGGTTCAGGAATCAGGGCGCGATGTTCGAGCGCTATCGTCCGGCGAAGATGCCGGTGCAAGGGGAGCTCAATCTGCGCGGCAGCTTGCCCTAGTCCCGCGCCACGAGGTGAAAGACCCTAGACTCCCCGCAGAACGGAGTCGTCGTGTCGTAGAGATATCCTTGGACGAACGCGCTCCATTGCGACACGGTGTCCGGTGGGTTCTCGAGCACGTAACCTGTCGATAGTCCCCCCGGCTTCACGCGCATGCAACCATTTGTGTCCCGTTCGACGCTCGCACCGCCACTCGCGTTGGTGCGGCCGGTCGAGACTGCGCCGACGAGGACCTCGCCAAACGTTCTGATGTCGCCGCTGCTCGCGCGCATTTCATACCCGCTGAAACTGGCGTTCAATCCCGGCATACTTACCGTCGTGTCCCAGTAGACCGCCACAAGAGATACCAGCGGGTTGCAGGGCTGTTCGCCTGCGCGATAAAGGAAGTACGGCTCAAATGTGACCAGGGAGGAATCGACTTGCGGCGCGATAACGAACTCACGCCGAACGCATGGAAGGTTATCGCCGCCGCGGAGCCGCACCGGGAAGGGCGTCGCTGCGGCGACTTCGGCCGGCCACTCCATCCACCCCACACTGGTGGAGGTCACCTGCATGTCCGGCCCGCAAGCGACGAGAACACCGAGACACGCTACAAACAATGAAGGTCGCATACCGTACCTACCCTATGAGCCTTGCTCCGCGTCACCGTCGAGCCATTGCCGCGCGACGGCCTTGATCGTCCCTGGGGCGTTTCCTTCCGCCCGATTGTTCGCCAGGATGAACGCCTCCACCCGCCGCCGCAACGCCTCGCTCACGAGTCGCACCAGATCCGTGCGCAGCTCCGGCAGCGGCTCCTGCACGCGATCGTACGGCTGAAACTGCTTCACCGCATCGGCGTAGCGCCGCCCGGGCTTCAGCAGCGCGCGCGCGACCGTGAAATCCGTCGACCAGGTCCACGACGAGTCGAGCTGTTCGCCGATCGCCGGCATCTCAGTCCACGAGTTGAACACGTGCGCCACGCGATGGCGCTTCAATACCTCGCCGTGCAGCCCCGTCATCAGCTCTCGATTGCGCAGCTCGACCGCGTAGCGATAGTCGCGCGGCAGCTGTTTGAAAAAACCGTCCAGCTGATCGGCCCATTGCAGCGGATCGGGTAGATCCTTGCCGCGCATCGACTGAAACTCGAAAACGAAACAGCCGGCGTGATCGCGGAAGACCTTCTCATAGGGGCGCAGCACGTTCTCCTTGAACAGCTTCGCGTCCAGAAAGTCGGGATTCTTCGTTCCCGCGAGGCCCCGCTTCGCCGTGATCCGATCCCAGACTTTGCTCACACACGGGAAGCCCGCGGGCAGCACCTGCGCATAGGAGCGCAGCACGTCTTCGGACGGCGGATCGTAAAAGGCGCTGTCGATCCCCACCGTGCGGAACAGCGGATAGCGCGCATACTCCTCGAGCCGCCGCGCGGGCTGCGGCCCGCGATAGGGCCGGTGATAGACGTCGCCGAACCAGCCGTCATACGTCCACGTGGACGTGCCGAACCGGATCGTCGTCGGAATTCGCTCGGCGAGATCGATCACCTCACGGCTCGGAGGTGGGAGTGTCTCGGGGCCGAATAAGTCTGGCTGGCTCATGCGAAGTTCAAATATACCAATCGATTAACTCCTTGGTGGGGAGCTTGCGGCCTTTGCAGGTTTCGGGATATATTCGGGTCCCCTTGGGGGTTTGGCAATGTCTCGACGTCCTACGAGCTCGCTCGCTGCCTGCGTTTGGATCCCGCTCTTCCCGCTGCGGTGTGAAGAAGCGCGCCATGAAGGGCTGGCCGGCTTCCCGACGGCCATGCTCGCCCCCGATACCACGCGCAAGCTCTGGCAGGTATCCTCGCAGGCCCGCCATACCGGTGTAAAGCCGGGAATGACCGTCAGCCAGGCGATTGGGATCTGTCCCACGCTGCGGCTGATCGAGCCCGATCCGGTCCACTATGACGAACAGTTCGCGACCCTGCTCTCCGCCCTGACCGAAGTGAGTCCGGTGGTCGAAGCGGGAGAGCTGGGCCTCGTGTATGTGGGCGTCGATGGCTTGCAGGGGATTTATGGATCAGCAGAAAAAATCATTGAGGCGATTTGTCAGACCGTCCTACCGTCCTACCGTCCTACCGTCCGCCTGGGTTGGGGAGTGGGAAAATTCACCGCCTGGGTGGCCGCAAGCCGCGCCAGGCCAAGCGAAGCGGTCGTGGTCCCGCTGGGACACGAACGGGATTTCCTCGCTTCCCAACCCATCGCCGTTCTCCCGCTCGACACCGACCTGCATCGCCGGCTGCGCCGGCTGGGCATCCGTACGCTCGGCATGCTCGCGACGCTGCCCGAAGCGGCGATCACGGCGCAATTCGGCACGACCGGCAAACGCATCTGGCAGCTGGCCGCCGGCCGGGTCATCGAACCCGTCCAGGGACGTGTCGAGCCCGAGCCGATCGCTGCCGCCCTCGAGTTTTTCTCTCCAGTCGGAGAGCGTGAGCTCATCGTGCACGCGCTCGAGCAGCTGATCGCGCGCGCGCTCAAACATCCGCGCCGCATCGGCTGGCGCGTACATGCGCTGCGCGTGCGCGCCGAGCTCGAGGGCGGCGGCTCGTGGCTCACCGCGCATTTGCTCAAAGAGCCGAGCGCCGACGCCGGCCGTATCCTCGCACCGCTCAAGATACGACTTGAGCAGTCGCCGCCGACCGGCGCGGTCGCGCGGCTGGTCCTCGAGTTCACCGGCTTCGCTCCCGGAACGACGGAGCTGCAATTGTTCGCGCGCGATGCGCAGGCAGCCGCGCGCGCGGGACAGCAGCGCGCACTGAGGAGTGCCGCGCGAGAAATTCGCCTGAGAGTGAAGCGCGCGGCCCTGTATCACATCATCGAGGTTCAGCCATGGTCGCGCCTGCCCGAGCGCCGCTACGCCCTGATCGACTTCGAGCCGTAAATGAGCCTCGCCAGGTCACGGTTGAGGTTGATGGGACCGGTGCACCAGTGGCGGTTGGGCGGTTTGGCGGTTTGGCGGATGGAAGAATTGAATCCATCAATGAGACCTGGCGCATTGATGATGAATGGTGGCGTCAAATTATTTCGCGCTTGTATTACGAGGTGATGTTAGAAGGAGGAAAGCGAGTGGTGCTGTTCCTGGACTTGATCACGGGCAGTTGGTATCTGCAGCAGCCCTAACCGCCGTGTACGCAGAGCTCCATTGTCACTCCGCCTATTCATTCCTCGATGGAGCTTCGCCGCCAGACGAGATCCTCGCTGAAGCACACCGGCTCGGCTACCCTGCCCTTGCGCTGACCGACCGCAACGGGGTCTACGGCTCACTCGCATTCGCGCACGCGGCGCAGCCGCTCGGCATCCAGGCAATTACCGGTGCCGAAATCACTCTCAGCGATGGGGCTCAGCTCATTCTGCTCGCGGAATCGGCGCAGGGATACGCGAACCTGTGCCGGTTGATCACGCAGGCACACCTCGGCGCCGAACGTCTCGACCCACGACTGGCGCTGAGCGCGATCGCGGAGCGTCAGGAGGGGCTGATCATTCTCTCGGGATCCCGCCGGGATGGGTTGCTGCCGCGAACACTGGAGACTGAAGGGGTAAGCGCAGCCCGTAAGCTCGCCGAGCAGTTTCGAGAGATGTTCGGACGAGACCGGTTTTATGTGGAGATCCAGAGGAACCGCGTTCGAGGGGATCTGGCCGTGACACGCGCGCTGATCGACGTGGGGGAAGGCGTACAACTTAGCGTCGTCGCGACTGGCAACGTTCATTATCACCACCGCCACCTTCACCGCTTGCACGATGTGATGACCGCGATCCGCCACCGGACGACGCTCGACGGCTCACACCGGGTCCGGAATCCGAACAGCGAATTTTACTTGCGGCCACTGGACGAAGTCGTTTCGCTGTTCGATGACTGTCCGGGTGCTGTCGCCACGACGTTGGCCATCGCCGAGCGCTGTCAGGCGTTCGATATCACCCGCGATCTCGGTTACACCTTCCCCGACTTCCGCGGCTCCGAGCGCGCGCCCGCTCCCCAGGCTCTGGCCGACCTGTGTCTCGCCAGACTCGTCGAGCGCTACCCTCCTGAATCCATCTATCACGCCCAGGCAGTGCGCCGGCTCGAGGAAGAGCTGAAGCTCATCGAGCTCCACAAGCTCTGCGGCTTCTTTCTGGTCTATCACGACCTGTTCGACCTCGCGCGCGAGGTCGCCGTCGACGTACGCAGGGGGTCCCGTCGCGCCAGCGGCAACCTGCTGCCGGGCCGGGGCCGCGGGTCCTCCGTCTCTTCCATCGTCTGCTACCTGCTCGGCCTGTCGCACATCGATCCGATCGCCAACAAGCTCTTCCTCGGCCGCTTCCTGAACGAAACGCTCGCGTCCGTTCCCGATATCGACCTCGACTTTCCGCGCGAGATCCGCGAGGAGCTGATCCGCCGAGTCTACAAACGCTACGGCGACGAGCATGTGGGACTCGTGTGCTGCTTTCCCACCTACCGGCTGCGCTCGGCGGTGCGCGAAATCGGCAAAGCGCTCGATCTGCCGCTCGGCGAGATCGAGCTCGTGGCAAAGCTGTCGGACAGTCGGACGGACGGACTGTCGGACGAGCTCCAACATCTTCCCGGCTTCGCGGGACGCAAGGATGCACCCCTTTGGAAAGAGCTGTGTGAGCTGGCGGCAGAGATTCGCGGACTGCCCCGCCACGTGTCGCAGCATCCCGGCGGGATGATCATCTCGTCGCGGCCCCTCGTGGAGCTGGTGCCGCTCGAGCGCGCGGCGATGGAGGACCGCGTCGTGTGCCAGTGGGACAAGGACTCGTGCGACGACGCGCGCTTCATCAAGATCGATTTCCTCGCGCTCGGCATGTTGTCGCTCGTCGAAGAATGCGTCGAGCTGATCGCGCGCCGCACCGGCACGCCGCCCGACCTCTCGCGGATCGATTTCGAGGACCCGTCGATCTACGACCGCATCTGCGCCGGCGACACGATAGGACTTTTTCAAATCGAAAGCCGCGCCCAGATCCAGATGATTCGACGCGCGCGCCCGCGCAACCTCGAGGACCTCGCGGTCGAAGTCGCGATCGTCCGTCCGGGACCGATCGTGGGCGGCGCGGTGAACCCCTACGTGCGCCGCCGCGAAGAGCAGCGCCGCGCGCACGCAGCCGGATTGCCGTACGAGCCGCCCGTCGATCACCCGCTGCTGCGCGACTGTCTGTCCGAAACACTCGGCGTCATTCTCTATCAGGATCAAGTGCTGCAGGTGTGCCAGGCGCTCGCGGGATTCACGACTGGCCAATCCGAAGCGCTGCGCCGGGCGATGAGCCGCCGGCGCTCACACGACCTGATCGCCGGTTTCTGGGAAGAATTCCGCCAGGGCGCGATGGCGCGCGGCGTCCCGGAGAAGACCGCCGAGAAGGTGTTCGCCCAGGTGATCGCGTTCAGCGAGTTCGGATTCCCGAAATCACACGCCGCCGCGTTCGGGCTGCTCGCGTACCAGTCCGCCTGGCTCAGGCACTACCATCCCGTCGAGTACTACGTCTCCCTTTTCAATAATCAGCCGATGGGCTTCTACTCGATCGATGCCCTCGGCCGCGACGCCATGCGCAACGGGATCGATATGCGACTCCCGGATATCAACCAGAGCGATGTCTGGTGCACTGTCGAAACCAGCCAGGGTAACGTGCCCCGGGGCCACGCCCCGGGGCACCCGGATGCTCTCCGAATCGGTTTGGGATTCGTCCGCCACTGGAGCGAAGAGACCGCCACGGCTACGGTCGAGGAGCGCGAAAAGCACGGCCCGTTCAAAAGTGTCGGCGATTTCGTCCGCCGAGCACCTGCCAAGCTCAAGCGCACCGCGATCGAGGCACTGATGTGGGTCGGCGGCTGCGACAGCTTCGGCCTAACCAGGCGGGAGCTGCTCTGGCAGGTGGGGTTGTGGTTGCCGCCCAAAGCGTCCCGCTCGGGCGATGGCAGGGGGCGCCGGCAGCTCGAATTGGCCCTGAATCACCCCCACGAGCAGCTCCATTTCGGCGGTTTGGCCGCCCATGAGCGCCTCCTGGCCGAGTATGCCACCCTCGGCTTCTCAGCGAGCCAGCATCCTTTGTCATTGGTACGTAAGGCTTTACCATCTGACCTGACGCTGAACCGGGATTTGGACAAACTGAAGGCCGGAATAACCTGTCTCGTCGCCGGACTCGTGGTCGCCCGTCAGCGTCCTGAGACCGCCAAGGGGACGGTGTTCCTGTTGGTCGAGGACGAGACTGGCATGACGAACGTGATCGTGCGGAAGGACGTCTACGACCGCTATCGTGCGGCGATCCGCGGTGAGCCGTTCGTCCTGGTCCGCGGCAAGCTGGCCAAGGACGATGGGACGGTAAACGTGCTGGCCGAAGAGGTACGAGGATTACAATGCGACATCAAAGACTCCAAGGATCCAGCCCCTCGGCACACTCCCGCGGCATTCAGCTTCCTGCGGGCGATGCGCCGCGTGGCCCCCGACTCCAAAGACTGGGGCTAGCGCTCCTCTTCTGTCTCGCCGCTTGCGGCGGTAGTCCCGCGCCCGAAAAGACGGCGCCCGCGGTCGTCGCGCCTCCTCCGCCGCCGCCGGCAACTCCCCGTCCGACTGAGCGCCCGCTCAACGTCCTCGACGTCAATGACACACGACTGGCCTATCGCCTCAGCGGCGACAGTGGAGCGCCGGTTGTGTTCGTGCACGGCACGCTCGGCGACTTCCGCTCCTGGCGCGGTCAGGAGAATGCGTTCTCACAAGTCTTCCGCGTCCTGGTGTACAGCCGGCGGTATCACTATCCCAATCCGCAAGTGGCCGACACGAACCAGCCCTACTCTCCAAAAGTCCATGCCGAAGATCTGGCCGGCCTGCTGCTCACGCTCGACCTCGCGCCGGCTCACATCGTGGGCGCATCGTATGGCGCGTACACGGCGCTGGTGCTCGCGCGCGAGCATCCGAACCTGGTGCGGTCCATTGTCCTCGCCGAGCCGCCGATCCTGCATCTGCTGACCATTTCCGAGGCCGGCGACGCGCAGCGGCGCGCGTTTTCGACCAACGTGCTCGATGTCACGCGCCGCGCGTTTGCGCGCGGCGACTCGGTCACCGCGCTGCGGGCCTACTACGATGGGATCCACGGTCGGGGCGCGTTCGACAATCTGCCTGCCCCGGCGCGTGCCGACGTGCTCGCGCATTCATTTGAAATGCGCCAGGAGATGCTGACGACCCGAGAGCAGTACATGCCTCCGATTTCCTGCGGCGAGCTGAGCCGCGTGACGACGCCTGTGCTGATCATCCGCGGCGAGAACAGCCCGCCGGTGTTCCAGCTCATCAGTGACGAGCTGGCGCGCTGCCTGCTGAGCGACACGACGGTCGTGATTCCCGGCGCGGGACATCCCCCCAACGCGGGCAATCCCGCCTACTTCAATCAAGTGGTCGGGAGATTCCTGGCGTCGCACTAGACGTTCCCGGCGGCTATTGTCCGTATATGCCGGGAAGAGTCTGCTGCGTGTCACTGTGGCTTCTGATCCCTGCTGCCGGTATCGCTGCGCAGAGTCACAGCGCGCAGCTCCTCGCAACAGCGCGCTCACATATTGCTGCCCGGCAATGGGACAGCGCGGACGCGGCGCTTTCTGAAGCCCTCGAGACCGCTCCCTATCTCATGGACAGCGCTTGGACCTACGTCTGGCGCGGCGTGCTCGAGTACCAGCAGGGCCGGCAACAGCTCGCGCGGCTGAGTTTCCGGCGCGCGTTCGCGCTGCATCCCGATCCGGGCATCCATTCGCTCGATACGATTTCAACCGAGCTGGCCGCTCTCTTCGATCGTGAATTCCGCGCGAATCGGACGTACAGCACCTGGGATCTCGATCAACCCGCGCGCTGGATTACGCGACCGGACTTCATCGGCCCGGCCCGTGGCGAGGCGATCGTACGGATGGTCGTGGATACGTCCGGGTCCGTGGAGGAGCGCAGCATCGAGGTGCTGACGATTCCAGATTCGACCTTCGTGGTGCCGTTGAAGCAGATGATGAAGGGCGTTGTGTTCAGCCCCGCTCGTGTCGGCGGGAAACCGGTGCGGAGCGTGGTGGCGTACCGCATCGACATCGTGCCGCCGCGCTAGCCCGCCGCCTTGCTTTTCCCCAGGTAGGTGCGCACGAGCGGCGCCGGCCGGCGCCGCATCAGCGCGCCGCGCAAAATGTCGCGCTCTTCGGCCGGGATGTCGACCAGGAAGCGCTCGCCGTCACCTTCTTTCACCACGATGGGCACACCATCCCGATACAGAATCCTGTTCGTCGTGATGGCGGGGACGGCTTCATCGGGTGTGAGAATGCCGACGAGATTCAACGGATCAGCGCCGCTGACCGCGATCAGCTCGTCCGCTCCCTGCTCCCGGCGCGTGCTCCGCAGCAGCCCGATCGCTTCCGGCAGCGCGTACTGCTCCCCCGAGAATCCGCCGACAAACCGGCCGCCGCGAATCTCGCCGCGAGCTTCGAGCCGGCGGTAGACGCGGAGGATATCGCGCCACGGCGCGAGCAGCGTCTCACGCTGCACGAGTTTGCGGAAGACGACGCCATAGCGGCGCAGCAGCTGCCAGGCGATTGCCTCCGCGACCTGCTCTTCTGGAACTGCCGGGCGTCCGTGCGTCCGCGCCCAGCGGCCCGCGTTCTCGACGCCGAACGGCGCAATCCGGCCCCGCCGCCGGTACCCGCCCCCGAGCGGGCGTCGCCGATCGGACGGCACGAGCAGCGCGCGCAATCCCGCGAAGCTGTCCGAGGAGACGAGTCCCCACGCCACCAGCTCCGCGAGGCCCTTCTCCACTTCGGTCCGTAGCAGGCCCGTCGTGTTGACGAGGTCGCCGAAGAACAGCGCCCCACGCGCATCGAACGCGCCCAGCAGCGCTTTCGCGGTGGACGAGAGTGGCAGCGCCGTGGGATCGACCTCGGGGAACCCGGCGCGCCAAATCTCGCCACGCTCGCGCCGGTACAGCGCGATCGGCGTGCCGCGCACCGGGCCGGTCTTGCGACTCTTGGTGTCGACCGTCAGCCGGCCCCATGCGATTTCTCCGGAGAGGCAGAGACCGTCGAGCCACAGCGGGTCGTAGTCGGTCAAGCGCGCCGGCAGCACTTCCGACTCCCACGCTCCAGCAGCCAACTGGTACCCATCCAGCAGATCGACGACGGCGCCAAGTCCGTCGGGGCCTTCGGCGCGCGAGCCGGTGGCGACGCGCTGCCAC
>DATMZX010000258.1:0-2266 GCA_035573235.1 Gemmatimonadales bacterium | reverse complement strand
CGCGGCCGCGATCTCGTTGTCCCGCTCACTGCGAAGGCACCCATATCGCCCATCACCATGCGCGTGGGACGACCATCGGCGCGACCGGCGGGATGAACGCGGCGATCCTGGCGGCGAGGCTACGGAGCGGCTCAGGAGGTGGCGGGGAGGATGCGCGCGAGCACCGCGTCAAGGATCCGGTCCCACCAGCCCCCGACGAAGTCAGACAGCGAGTCGATCCATCGACGGAGCGGCGGCGCCCATAGCGCCAGCGCCGCCAGCGCGCCCAGCGCCGCGCCGCCGAGCACGTCGCTTGGGTAGTGGAAGCCCGCGGCCACTCGACCGAAGTCCAGGATCACGGCGCACACGAACGTCAGCGCCCCCCAGCCGAACTGCCTGCGGAGTAGGAACGCGACCGCGATGGCCATCGACGCGGTCGCATGATCGCTGGGGAAGCTCGCGTCCGCGGCATGCTTGGCGAACAGGTGGAGCACGCCCGGATGGGCGACGAACGGGCGAGCGCGATCGTAGAACTCAGTGATGAGCTTGACGACGAGCAGCCCAAGGCCGGCGCTCAACGCCGCCGCGACCGCGGCACGCCGCAGCGGTGCGAGGCGCTCGTGGCGCGCGAAGACGATCATGACCACCAGCAGGAGCAGGAACAGCGCCTCCGCCGCTTGTATGTAGGTGATCAGCGGGTCCTCGATCACGTCGTGGTGCGCCAGGAATCCGTTGAGCGAATGAACGGTCGACCAGTCCATCTCCCGGCATTTTCACAACTCGTGCACATCCATGGCGTTAGGAGTTCCTCACGCCTGATGGCTCAACCACAATCCGGGCACAAAAAAGACCTGCTCTGCAGGTCTTTTCTCATAGCGGGGGCGGGATTCGAACCCGCGACCTTCCGGCGCGCCGTTCGTTTGACACATGTTTGACACGGCCGGCAACCGACGGCCGACTTGTGGAGATCGTCAGATCAGTGAGCGAGCGCACGCTCAACGTCGGAAGTTCGGCGTCAGAGCCTCAGGCCCTCGAGCTCCAGAACGCCGAAGTGGCGATAGAACGCGGCAGCGTTCTGATCGATCGCATCCACCACCACCGCCCGCGCACCGAACTCGCGTGCGCCGCGTACGCACCGCCGAAGCGCGTCGATGCAGAGATCGCCGCCGAGGCCCGCCCCGCGCTCAGCCCGGTCAAGCGCAAGCCTCGCCAGGAGGACGACCGGCACTGGGTCTGCCATCCCTCGCCGAAGCCGCGCGGGCGCGCCGTCATGCGCCTCATCCACGAGTAATACCCCCAGGGGGTATATACTCGCATCATGCCCACCGCACCACCTCACGCACCCCACCAACGCCCGGACCATCACGGCGCCGGGTCAAGCCTCTCTCGCACCGCCTTCTCCGCGACCATCCATTGCTTGACCGGCTGCGCAATCGGCGAGGTGCTCGGCATGGTCCTCTCGACGTGGTGGGGGTGGAGCAACACCGGCAACGTCGCGCTCTCGGTCTCATTGGCGTTCGTGTTCGGCTACTCGCTTACGATGCCGCCGCTGCTGCGAGCCGGGCTCACACTGCGGCGCTCGCTGGCGCTGGCCTTCGCATCCGACACCCTCTCCATCGCGACCATGGAGGTGCTCGACACCCTCATCATCTTCATCGTCCCGGGCGCGATGAACGCCGGGGTCGGCGACCCGCTGTTCTGGGGCTCGCTCGCGGGCGCGCTGTTCGTGGCCTTCTGGGCTGCGTTCCCAGTGAATCGCGCACTCATTGCCCGGGGCAAAGGGCACGCCGTCGTCCACGCCTACCACTAGGACACGGCTCGCACCACCGCGCGTCGCGGCCACATGAGCAGCCTGCGCCTGCACGCACCGCTCTGCGGAGGCGGATCGATCGAGCGTTGCTGAAGGGCGGAGAAGTTCAGTCAGACAACTTCTCAACCTGACCATCGTCGCTCACGACGTAGATGTCGATCCGAAGACGCTCCCGCATTCGTCTCGGGACACGGAGGGCGGCAGCTTCCAGACCACGCGGGATCACGTGCTTTATCCCGTAGCACCGCGCCGCCGGCCCGTTCGCACCGCCGATCCCGATGCCGGCAGCTCCTCGGCGGCGGTGGTCACGGCCGCGCTTCGAACACGAGGTTGAATGGGGTCTCTGCCACGCGGCGGAAGCGGCTGAAGCCGCCGGCCTGCACGACCTCCTTGATGCGGGCCTCGCCGGCCTGCGCACCCAACGCCAGACCAACCTCCTGCGAGAGCGATGCCGGCGTGCACAGCAGCGTCGAGAAC
>DATMZX010000257.1:0-2678 GCA_035573235.1 Gemmatimonadales bacterium | reverse complement strand
CGCCTTCGCCGGGCAGGCCCTGACGCAAGTACCGATCACGACCGACTACCAGGTTCTCGAAGAGGCGATCCGGCAGCTGCGGGTCGGGATTCTCGAGGACGGTACCGCCATCGGCACCGCGATCGCGACGGCCGCGAACCGGCTGCGGCGCGCGCCCGGGAAGAGCAAAGTCGTCATTCTGCTGACCGACGGCGAGAACAATAAAGGAACGGTCGATCCGCGCACCGCGGCCCAGGCGGCGGCCGCGTTCGGCGTGCGGATCTACACGATCGGCGTCGGCACCGTCGGCGAAGCGCCCGTCCCGACGGGGCAGGGACCGCTGGGATTGCGGTACGAAACGATGCCGGTGAAAATCGACGAGCCGCTGCTGAGTGAAGTCGCGCGCACGACCGGCGGCCGCTACTTCCGCGCCACCGACGCCGCATCGCTCTCGAACATCTTTGGCGAGATCAATCGCCTCGAGAAAACGCCGGTGCAGCATCTCGTCTATCGACGGTACGAAGAGGCGTATCGCTGGCCGCTGGCGATCGGGCTGCTCGCGCTGGCGCTCGAGATCGTGGTGGCGGCGACATTCGCGGTGCGCGTGCCGTGATCACATTCGACGCGCCGGTTGTCGTCGTGCTCGCCCCGATCCTCGGGGCCGTCGTCTGGGCGGCAGCCTCGTGGGCACGGCGCGCGCGGATCAGGCGCGCCGCCGCCTGGTCGGAAGCCACGGCGCGCATCGCGCGCAGCGCGGGCCGGCTCGGCGCTCCGGCGCTGGGGCTCGCCGCCGCGCTCGCGGCCATCGCGTTGTCCGGGCCGCGCTGGGGTGAAGAGCGCATCGTCACGGAAACCCGCGGGCTCAATCTCGTCGTCGCGGTCGATATCTCGCGCTCGATGCTCGCCGAAGACGTGAAACCGAGCCGCCTGGGCCGCGCGCTGCGCGAAGCGCGCCGGCTGGTACAGGATCTCGATGGCGACCGGCTCGGGCTCGCCGCCTTTGCCGGCGCGAGCTACATCCTGTCGCCGCTCTCCGTGGACGGATCGGCGCTGACCCTCTATCTCGATGCGCTCGATCCCGACATCGCGTCGGAAGGCGGGACCTCGCTGGCCCCCGCCATCGCGCAGGGCATCGATCTCCTGCACGCGAGCCCCGAAATCGCGGACCGGGTGCTGGTCATCTTCACCGACGGCGAAGCGCACGATACGCTCGACCAATCGATCACTGAAGCGCGCCGCCTCGCGGACCTCGGCATTCATCTGATTCTCGTCGCCGAGGGTGGACGCGAGCCCGCGCGCATTCCCGTCCGGGACGAGCGGGGGACGCTCGTGGCGTGGCAGCAGGATCTCGAGGGGAATTCGATCGAGACGTCGCGGCGCGATGACGTCCTCGGCGCGATCGCCGATGCCGCGCAGGGCACGATCGTGGCGGCCGAGCTGCCGGATCAAGCGGGCGCCGTGCGCGACCTCGTCGCCTCGTACAAGCGCGCGACCGCGACCGAGAGCCGCACGCAGCGGGGACGCCCGCGCGCCTGGATTCCGCTGCTCCTCGCGGGGCTGGTTCTGGCGACGCAGACGGTCACGCGCCGGACGGCCGCCCTCGTCGGCTTGCTGGTGGTGCTGGCACCCGCGCTGCACGCGCAGGCGCCACCCGTACCCACGCGTCCGCGCAACGAGGCCGAGAGGCTGTGGGACAAGGGGGACGTGCGCGGGGCGGCCGCCGCGTACTTGACCGACCTCAAGGCGAACGAGGAGGACGACACCGCGTGGTACAACACGGGCACCGCGGCGCTGGCGGCCGGTGATCCGACGCTGGCGCGGGCGAGCCTCGCGCGCGCCGCGGCCTCGCTCGATCCCGATCTCCGATTCCGCGCGCTGTACAATCTCGGCCTGCTCGCGCTGCTCCAGGCGCGCGCCGACAGCGCCAACCGCGAAACACATCTCGCCGATGCCGAACGCGCTTATCGCGAAGCGCTGCTGCTCAAGCCGTTCCATCTCCGCGCGAAGTGGAATCTCGAGCTGGTCAATCGGATGCGCGGCTCCGATGGTGAGAACAAGCCCAATCCACCGCCGCCACCCTCGCCGGGGAATGGCGGCGGCGGGGGAGGAGGTGGAGGGACGGGTCAGCCGCCGCCACCGCCTCCGCAGTCCAACAGCGGCGGCATGAGTGAGTCGCAGGCCGATCAGGTGCTCAAGTCGATCGGCCAGGAAGAGCTGCGCACCCGCCGCGACCGCACCGGCCGCACGCGCCGCGCCGCGGCCGCGGGAGTGAAAGACTGGTGATCGTCGCGCTGCTGGCGGCGCTGACGCTGGTGCAGGGCGCCGAGGTCACCGCGAGTGTCGATCGCACGCGGCTGCGCGTGGGCGAAGCGCTGCTGCTCACGGTGCGGGCGCGCACGCGGACCGCCGATGCGGTCGAAATCATTCTTCCCACACTGACCGGATTCGCGGTGGTGGGCTCGCGCGACATGACCGAAGTCGCGTTCAGCGGCGGGACGGGCTCCGTGCGCACGACCGTGCGCGAGCTGCAGCTCCGCGCGCAGCAGGCCGGCGCGCTCCTGATCGGTCCCGTGCGCGCGCGGCAGGGATCGAGCGTCGTCTCGACCGATCCGATTCTCATCACGGTCGACAGCGCGGCCAATAGCGCCGCATTGTCGCTGAGCCCGCTGGCGCGCGCGCTGCTCGAGAGCGCGCCACCG
>DATMZX010000256.1:0-3703 GCA_035573235.1 Gemmatimonadales bacterium | reverse complement strand
GGTGTGCGGACGGTTCGCGAGCGTGGTCATGGTCTCCCTAGATTCGCGTACAGTCGGCCGGGTGCGCAAGTGGCTGCCATTGATCATCCTGGCGTCGGCCCAGTTCATCATGGTGCTCGACTCGAGCGTGATGAACGTCTCGATCTCGCAGATCGTCGAGGATCTGAACACGACGGTCACCGGCGTGCAGAGCGCGATCACGATGTACACGCTCGTGATGGCGGCGTTCATGCTGGTCGGCGCGAAGCTCGGTGACATCCTGGGTCGTGACCGGGCGTTCGGTCTTGGGCTGGGCGTGTACGGGCTCGGCTCGCTGATCACGGCCCTCAGCCCGAACCTCGCGGTGCTGCTGATCGGCTGGTCGGGGATCGAGGGGCTGGGCGCGGTGCTGGTGATCCCGGCGATCGCGGCACTGACCGCCGCGAACTACGAGGGCAAGGAGCGCGCCTTCGCCTACTCCATGATCGGCGGTGCAGCGGGCGCGGCGATTGCCGCAGGACCGCTGATCGGCGGTTACGTGACGACCACCTGGAGCTGGCGGTACGTCTTCGTCGGCGAGGTGGTGGTGGTGATCGTGGTGCTCGCGGTCCACCGGATGATGAAGCGCGCGCCCAGGCCCCAGCGCCCGCCGACGCTGGATTACGCCGGCGCGGCGCTCTCGGCGGTCGCGTTCGGCCTGATCGTGTTCGGGATCCTGAAGAGCAGCACCTGGGGCTGGATC
Source organism: Gemmatimonadales bacterium (assembly GCA_035573235.1). GTDB lineage: Bacteria > Gemmatimonadota > Gemmatimonadetes > Gemmatimonadales > GWC2-71-9 > 20CM-2-65-7. The sequence continues at coordinate 2,982 of DATMZX010000256.1, read as the reverse complement.
AGGCCGGTCGCCGCGCCGTCGATCAACGGGCATAAGATCACGCCGCTCGGGTTTTCGGCAGTGCCGTTCCGGATCATGGGCGGCCTGGTCGTGCTCGGCTGCTTCTTCGCGTGGGAGGAGCGCCGCGAGCGGCTCGGCAGGAGCACGCTCCTCAACCGCGCGCTGCTGAAGATCGAGACGCTGCGCGCCGGGCTCGCCTCGCTGGCCGCGCAGCAGTTGATCGTGATGGGCACGTTCTTCGTCCTGCCCGTGTACCTCCAGGTGGTGCTCGGCTTCGACGCGTTCGAGACGGGGAAGCGTCTCTTCCCGATGTCGGTCTCGATGCTGGCCGCCGCGCTCGCCGGACCGAAGGTGGCAGCGCGGCGCGGCCCGCGGACGGTCGTCCAGGTCGGTCTCGGCGCGATGGCGATCGCCGCACTCGTACTCGTGGGCACGATCGACGTGACCCTGCACGGCACGGCCTTCGCGTTGTCGCTGATCTTCTTCGGGATCGGCGCCGGCCTCCTGATGTCGCAACTCGGCAACGTGATCATGTCCTCGGCCCCTGCCGATCAGACGAACGAGGCCGGGGGGCTCCAGGGGACGGCGCAGAACCTGGGCGCGTCGCTGGGAACGGCGCTGATCGGCTCCGTGCTGCTGCTCGGGCTCCTGACCGGGTTCAATACGCGGATCCAGCAGAACCCGGCCGTGCCCGCTGACGTGAAGGCGCAGATCTCCAAGGCCACCGCGTCGGGCATCCCGATCGTCACAACCGATCAGGCATACAAGGCCTTGCGCGACGCTGGGCTTTCGTCGGCCGATGCCACCACGGTCACCGACGACTATGCCGGCGCGCAGCTCGACGCGCTGAAGACGTCGATGCTGGCCGTCGCGTTCCTGGCGGTGCTCTCGTTCTGGTTTACGCGGCGCCTGCCGGGAAAGCGCGAAGACGCGGCCTAACACGGGCTACTGTGCGTACTCGCTATCGGGAGGTGATCGGATGAACGACAAGCCGAACTGGAAAGTCGCGCACATCGACGACATCGAGCGGCGCGGCAGGGATATTCCGGTGCGCGAGCAGCTCGGGATCCACGCGTTCGGGATCAACGCCTTCACGCCCAGCGACGACGGCACGCTGGTCAATGAGCACGACGAGGCCGGGTCGGGCCAGGAGGAGCTGTACATCGTGCTCGACGGCAAGGCGACGTTCGAGGTCGACGGCGAGGAGGTCGACGCCCAGCCGGGAACACTCGTCTACGTGGCGCCGGAGGCGCGGCGGAAGGTGACCGGTGAAGGAACCGTCCTCGTCGTCGGCGCCACTCCGGGCGAGGCGTACCAGGGGATCGACTGGGGTGACGCGTGGCAGTTCCACAGCGAGTCCATGACCGCCTATAGCGAACAGCGGTATGCCGACGCGCTCGAGTCTGTCCGCGTTGCCCTCGAGCACATTCCGGAGCACGCGGGCCTGCACTACAACTACGCGTGCTTCGCAACGCTCGCCGGTGACACCAGCGACGACACGTTCGCCCACCTCCGGCGGTCCGTCGAGTTGCGCCCGCAGTTCCGCGAGGACGCGCGCAGAGACGACGACTTCGCCGCAGTGCGCGACGACCCGCGGTTCGAGGAGGCTCTTCGCTGAGCGCCACTGCCGCCGCTTTGCCAGAGATGCAGGATAGGCTGGTGTCCCCCACCTACGGAGGATCGCGTCATGAGCATCGTTGTCCGGTTTCATCCGACGAACGTGACCATCGCGCAGTACGAAGAGGTGGTACGGCGCGAGAAAGGCGCAGGGGCCAAGTTTCCACCGGACGGCAGGGAATACCACATCTGCTTCGGAACTGACGGAGATCTACGAGTCAGTGAAATCTGGGACTCGCTGGAGCAGTTACTGGCGTACGGCGAGTTCTTGATGCCGATCCTGGCGGATGTTGGAATCCAGTTTTCGGGCGAGCCGGAGGTCTTCGAGGTTCACAACATCATCAGGCGCTAGTCAATCTCACGCTGCCACCCGTGGCGACGGTTGGGGCCAAACTACCAGTGCAACTCTCGACCTCCCAGCGCTACTTGCCGGTTTTTTCGCGGTGAGGGCAGCCCTCCCAACAGCACGGTCGGCGCTGGCCCCGCGACAACTGTGAGCGAGTCCGCTCAAGTCGGCGCTCGCCGGTCGTTAGTACCCGAGCGCGTCGAACGCGGCCGGATAGACGATCCGACCGGCGAGGTCGGGACGGTATCCCGGGAGCCGCTTGACCATGAACGCGTCGTCGGGGATCTTCGGATGCGGGGAGATAAAGCCGAGCGCGCTCGCCCGCTCGAAGCCGAGGCGAGGATAGTACGCGGCAATGCCCTCGACCATGACGGCAGGCTCGCCTGCTTCTTCGGCGCGGCCGAGCGCGTCTCGGATCAGCCGTGCCCCCACACCCATGCGCTGGCGGTCGGGCCGAACCGACATCGGTGTGAGATTGAGGATCCTGGGACGGCATCCGCCTTCAACGCCGACCCAGCTGAGCATCACGTGAGCAATCACACCGGAGGAGTCCTCGGCGACCAACGCCAGCTTCGGAATGAACTGCTCCGACGCCCGAATGCGCTCGACGAACGACGCGACCTCGTCGGGGTGTCCCACGAATGCCGCACGGACCACCTCTGCGATCACGGGATGGTCCGCGTCGCGCTCGGGACGGATGACGACGCCCTCGGCCACGGGTGTCGATGGTACCGATCGAGCATCGACGTTGTTCCGCTATCCGGGATCCGGGGCGCGCTCGGCCGCGCCGACCCATACACTGACCGGCCATGGTGCGACTGATGCTGATGCTGGCCGCGCTGGTCACCGCGCCGCCACCCGATCCGGCATCGGTGCGCGTCGCCCAGCCGCAGCCCTACGAGCTGTGGGACGGCCGCGTCCGCGGCACCGCGCCCGCCGGCAGCACCCTGGTGGTGGTGTCGCACAAGCACCGTTGGCGGGTGCCGGTGGGGGCCGATGGCCGGTTCGACAGGGTGCTT
>DATMZX010000255.1:0-6509 GCA_035573235.1 Gemmatimonadales bacterium | reverse complement strand
CGCACAGCGGACGCGCCGGGACCCACGCGACGTATCGATCAGCGGCGGGAGGGAGGCGGTAGGAGGCGGTATCTGTTCCGAAGGCACGAATGCCCCATGCGGGTTCTTCAGGCAGCGTGTCCGGGACGAACCACACCACTTCCTTCGATCCCTCCGCACGCAGGCGCACGCGCGCGCCGGGCGTGGCTCGCACGCTGAGTCGCAGGCCTTCGCCGGCGGGAAAAGCCAGCGTGTCGGTCGGCGCGAAGCTCGTGGTGTCGATCCAGACCGCGGCGCCCGCGGGGGGGCGGAATGGCTGCACGATGCGCGCGACGAATGTCGTCTCCCGCTGCTCGCTGCCGGCACCGGCCCGCGCGACGATCTGAAAGCGCGCGATCGAGTCGGCGGGCAGCGGAATCCACGCGAGCCAGGTACCGCTCGAGAACACGCGGACGGGAAAGCCGTTGATCGACAGCGCGACGTCCCCACGGCCGCGGCCGACGCTGCCGAATATGAACGAAGAGTCCTGGGCTTGAATCGGGTCGGCGGTATCGGGATAGACGATGGTGATGTGTAATGAATCGCGACTGGGGGACTCGGGACTGGGTACTGGGGACGGGGAACGCGTGGCGCATCCCCACGATGCGGCGACGAATAGCGCGGCCCAAACGAGTCGCATGTGGCGCAAGCTAGCGGCGAGCAATAGATTGGGCCACCTGACTTTATGACCCCTAGCACTTGTCATTATTGCGGCCGGCAGAACGACGCCGGGGCGCAATTCTGCTCCGATTGCGGCAAACCGCTGACCAAGGCAGCGGAGGCCCGGGCTGCCGTCGCCGCCGGCGGCGGTGGGGGCGGGGGGGGGCTCGTGTCCCGGACCAGCGGGCCCGGCGCCGGGGGTGAGCCCGCCAGCGGGGACGCGCCCTGCCCTCTGTGCGGTACGGTTCCCGCACGGCACAGCGTGGGTGACCGGCGTTCGAGTCACGACAGGCGGTTCGATCATTCCCTCACACTGGTTCTGGTTTCCGAGATGGCCACCGAGGTGGCGCGGTTCGAGCGGAAACACGCCGCGACGACGATCGGCCGGTCGGAAGGTGATATCCGCTTTCCCGAAGATCAGTTCCTCTCGCCCCTGCACGCGAAAATCACGTGGGAAGAAGGCGGGCTCTTCATCCGCGATCTCGGCAGCCGCAACAACACGTGGGTGTTTCTGGAAGCACCGTATCGGCTCAGCGATGGCGACCTGATTCTCATTGGAGGACAGGTGCTGCGCTTCCGCCGGCTCGGGTATCCCGGGCCCCACGCGGCCGAAGCGGACGCGACCAAGCGCATGGGCAGCATGACCCCGAGCGCCGACATCGCCAGCCTGACGCAGCTCCGCACCGACGGCAGCTCGCGCGACGTGATTCAATTGTCGCCCGGGCGCGACGTCCACATCGGCCGCGAGCGCGGCGACTGGATCTTCCCCTACGATCCATCGATGAGCGCGCAGCACGCGACCGTGCGCTCCGAGGACGCCGATTTCGTCCTGGTCGACGACCACAGCCGCAACGGCGTCGCGATCGCGGCGCGCGGGGCGATGGCACTGCGGCACGGGTCGCGGGTCATGGTCGGCGACAAGCTGCTGCGCATCGAGCTGCCGGGTGGGGCCCCCCTCCCGGATGCCGCCGCATGAAGATTTGCCCGGTCTGCAATACCGAATATCCCAATGACGTGAAGTTCTGTCCCAACGACGGGCAGACGCTGCGCTCGGCGGCGCCGGCGGGCGATCTGATGGGACAGGTCATCGCCGATCGGTACCACGTCGTGAAAAAGCTGGGCGAAGGCGGGATGGGTCAGGTCTATCTCGCCGAGCACGTGAAGATGGGCCGGCGCAGCGCGATCAAGGTGATGAATCCCTCGATGGTGCACGACCCCGATGCGGTGGCGCGGTTCAATCGCGAAGCGTCGAACGCCAGCCGGATCAATCATCCCAACGTCTGCGCCATCTACGATTTCGGCGAGACGTCCGACGGGCTGATCTATCTCGCGATGGAATTCATCGAGGGCGAGCCGCTGACGGATTTGCTGGAGCGTGAAGGGGCGATCCCGGTCGCGCGCGCAGTCGACATCTTTCGGCAAACCGCCGACGCGCTGCAGGTCGCGCACGATCTCGGCATCGTGCATCGCGATCTCAAGCCCGACAACATCATGCTGAGCCGCAAGAAGACGGGCGGTGACCTGGTGAAGGTCGTGGACTTCGGGATCGCCAAGGCGGTGGGCGGCGACGACGCCGGCCAGAAGGTCACGAAGACGGGGCTGGTGATCGGCACGCCCGAGTTCATGAGTCCCGAGCAGCTGTCCGGCGACTCGCTCGATGGGCGCAGCGACCTCTACTCACTCGCGCTCGTGTTGTATCGGATGTTGAGCGGCAAGCTGCCGTTCGAAGCGACCACCGTGCAGGAGACGATGATCAAGCGGCTGACCGACGAGCCGATCAAGCTCGCCGACGCCCGCCCCGATTTGTCGTTCCCGGCCGGACTGCAGGCGGTCCTCGACACCGCGCTCGCGCGCACGCCGGCGGAGCGCTACCAGAACGTTTCGAAGTTCGCCGCGGATGTCGCATCGGTCACCGGCCGCTCGGCGACCACGTCGATGCCGTTGACGCGCGGCAGCACGGATACGGAGGGCAAGACCCAGCTGCTCGATCACACGGCGGCGACACCGACGACACGGATTTCGGCGCAGGTTCGGCCGGCGCCCGCCAAGAAGCGGTCGCTGATTCCCGTCGCGATCGTGGTGGTGGCCGTGGTCGGAGTCGGCGGCGCCTGGATGGCGCTCAAGGGGGCCGGCGCCAAGCCCGACACCGCGTCTCGCGACTCGAGCGCCGTGTCGCGCGACACGGCGAGACTCGGCGGGCGCATCGATAGTACGTCACGGGTCGTCACGCATCCCCGTCCAACGGCGCCACCGGCCGCGCCACCGCCGGCGGCGAGCAGCAACGTCAACCTGGCACAGGCCCGCAACGCGCTGGACGACTTGTTCCTCGAGAAGCTCGGACCCACGACCGCGTCGATGGTTCGGGATTCAGCCATGAAGTTTTACACGGCCGAAGGAATCACCCAGAAGGACAAGGCGTACGCGGCGTTCGTCGTGGGGAACGCATACTTCCAGTCGGGAGACCGAGCAACCGGATGTCGTTACGTTCGCACCGCCACGACCCTCGATCCTGGCGACGCCACGTACCCCAGACTCCTGGAGCAGTGTAACTGATGTTCGGCTTCTCGAATAAAGCCATCCGCGTCGAGATCTTCGGCAAGACCGACCTCGGCCGCACCCGCGACCACAACGAGGATCGGTTCCTCGTCGCGGACCTGACGCGCAAGGCGGCGTCGCTGCAGCCCGATGTGCGGCAGCACACGATAGGCCCGCGCGGCACGCTGCTGGTCGTCGCCGACGGGATGGGCGGCGCGGCGGCGGGCGAGCTCGCCAGCCAGATGGCGGCCGACACGATTTACGACCATCTGGTGAAGTCCTGGAACGCCGAGCAGGAAATCACGCCGCAGCGCTTTGCGTACCGGTTGAAAGAGGCGGTCGAGGTCGCCAACGCGAACATTCACGCGCACGCAAAAGCGCATCCGGAAGTTCGCGGCATGGGCACGACGACGACCGCCGCGGGGGTGCTGAACGATCACCTCTACCTCACGCAGGTCGGCGACAGCCGCGCGTATCTGATTCGCGGCGGCCAGGCGCATCAGATCACCAAGGACCAGTCGCTGATGCAGCGCCTGGTGGAAGCCGGAGAGCTGACGGAGGAAGAGGCCGCGCAGAGTGAGCGCCGCAACATCATCCTGCAGGCGCTCGGCCCCGATCCCAAGGTGAAGGTCGACCTCACGCACCAGGAGGTGCGGCGCGGCGATGTGCTCGTGCTGTGCTCCGACGGGCTGTCAGGCCAGGTGAAGAAGGAAGAGATCGCCAAGGCCGTGACCGAGTCGCCCGATCTCGCCGCCGCGTGCGACAAGCTGATCGCGCTGGCCAATGAGCGCGGCGGTCCCGACAACATCACCGTCGTGTGCGCGCGGTTCGACGGCGACGGACTGCGGTTCTCCGGCAGCGGCATGCAGGAAGACGTGGGCCATCAGGTCTATCCCCTCATCGACACCGAGACCAGCACCGAGCCGGTCCCCGTGTACAAAGGCAGCCGCCCGCCGGTGCCGAACAAGGAGACGCGGCAGCAGAACCGCACGCTCCTGCTCGCGCTGGTCGCGATCGTCGCCGCGCTGGTCTGGTACTTCACGCGCTCCAAGTGAAAGCACAATTCAAGTTTCTCTCCGGAGCCCGGGCGGGAGAGGTGGAAGCCTTCCGCAAGGCCTACATCGGTCTTGGCCGTCATCCGCTGTCGGACGTGCGGTTCGACGCCGAGCGCGACCTCGACGTGTCGTCGCGCCACGCGGCGATCGTGCGCAAGCCCGAGGGATTCGTCCTCCAGGATCTGGGCAGCCGCAACGGCACGTTCGTCAACGGCACGCGCATCACGGCCGACACGCCGCTCAAGGACGGCGACGTGATCGGGTTCGGCGCCAACGGGCCGGCGATCGAATTCGCCGTCATCGAGGCGGAGCACGATCTGCCGCCCACCACGGCTGCGGAAGCGCTGGCCGAGCGCGCGTCCGCGCCGCGCGAGGTGTACCAGGCCGCTCCGGCGCTGCGGCCCACACCGCTGGCAGGGGGGCGGCCGAGCACCGGCGTGCGCATTGCCGTCGAAGTGGCGCGCCAGACCGCGCAGCTCCGCCGCACCACCAAGGTCCTCCTCGTGCTGTTGATCATCATCGCCAGCGGGTTCACCTGGATTCAGATCGACGGCCGCCGGCGGGCACGCCAATCGGAAACATCCCTGCAGGGCGTGCGCGACGCGCTGCAAGCATCGAACGACGAGATCGCGCGGTTGCGGGGCGAATTGGCCAAGTCGGGCGCCGATGCGGCGTCGGTGGAGCGGCTGCGCCGCGAGCTGGCGGCGGCCGAGCAGCACCAGAGCGCGCTCGCCGGCGCGGCGGGCGTCGACTATCGCGCGCTCTCGCATCAGAACCAGGATGCGGTCGCGATCGTGCTGGTCGAGTACACCGACGGCGAGCGCTTCAGCGGCACCGCCTTCTCGGTCGATTCGATGGGCACGATGGTCACGAACAAGCACATCCTCGCCGGCGAGGACGGGACGAAGACGCCGCGGCGGCTCGGAATCATCTTTTCGGGCAGCACGCAATTCTGGCGCGCCGAGATGATCGGCGTCTCGCCGGACGCCGATATCGGCGTGCTGCGGGTGCTCATCAAGGGCGGGACGCCGCGGGTGCGCGGGCTTGCCCGCACCCGCCAGGGCATCGAGCGCGGCGATCCGGTCGCGATCCTCGGCTACCCGCTCGGGTTCGACCTGCCGATGGAAGCGCAGGGCGGCCAGCCGATCGCCGAGCCCACGCTCACGGTCGGCACGATCAGCAAGGTGCTGACATCGGTGGTTCAGGTGGACGCGTACGGCGCGCCCGGCTCGTCTGGGAGTCCAATCTTCGATCGCGACGGGCGCGTGATTGCCGTCCTGTATGGCGGTGAGCGGGAATCGAACGGGAAAATCATCTTCGCCGTACCGGCGTACCGTGTCACCGACTACCTACGGAGCCTCAACCTCCCGCGCTAGGCTGCCACCCTCAGTGGCGCTTGAAGCCTAGTCTAAGAAGGGATACACCGATGCTCGCCGTTCTACTCCTCAGCCTCACTGTTGCGCAGCCGCAGCAGCGCGCGGCGGTCTACTACCCGGGTCCTCACCCGCAGTGGGAGCACCGCGCGCCTGCGCAACTTGGCATGGATGCGGCACTGCTCGACTCGGCCATCGCCTTCGCCAAGGCGAGCGAGACGGCCGAGCCGCGCGATCTCGAGCAAAACCACCAGCTGACCTGGGGCCGCGAGCCGCACAGCGAGCCGATCGGTCCGTTCAAGACCCGCGGGCCGTCCACCGGCGTGATCGTGCGCCGCGGCTATCTCGTGGCGGAATGGGGTGAGCCGTCGCGCGTGGACATGACGTTCAGCGTCACGAAGAGCTTTCTCTCCTCGACGGTGGCCGTCGCTTACGAGCGCGGCCTGATCCACGATCTCTCGGATACCGTGCGCGCGTACGTCACGACCGGCGAGTTCGATTCGGAGCACAATCGCGCCATCACCTGGGATCATTTGCTGCGGCAGACCAGCGATTGGGAAGGCACGCTGTGGGACAAGCCCGATTGGGCCGATCGGCCGCCGGCCAACCAGCCGCTCGCCGAGTACATCGCGCGCAAGCACAACGCGCCGGGCACGTCGTACAAGTACAACGACGTGCGCGTCAACGTCCTCGCGTACGCGACGCTGCAGGTGTGGCGCCGTCCCCTGCCCCAGGTGCTGCGCGAATACATCATGGATCCGATCGGCGCGTCCAACACCTGGCGCTGGTACGGCTACGACAATTCGTGGGTCACGCTGGATGGCGAGCGCATTCAATCCGTGAGCGGCGGCGGCCACTGGGGCGGCGG
>DATMZX010000254.1:0-13846 GCA_035573235.1 Gemmatimonadales bacterium | reverse complement strand
GTTGTCGATTCACGGCGGGCCGCACTCGAACTACGGCAATGTGCTGTTTCCGGAATTCCAGGTCCTGGCGGGCCAGGGGTACTGGATGCTGTTCACCAATCCGCGCGGCTCGAGCGGCTACGGACACGCGTTCACGTTTTCGACGCGCGGGCGTTGGGGGATGGAGGATTATCAGGATCTGATGCAGGCGGTGGATGTCGCGATCGCGCGGACCAAGGGCGGCGTGGACACGACGCGCATGGCGGTGCTGGGAGGATCGTACGGCGGATTCATGACCAACTGGATCGTCGGCCACACGAACCGGTTCCGCGTGGCGCAGACCGACCGCTCGATCTTCAACTGGTATTCCTGGTACGGCTCCTCCGACGCGCAGGGGCTGACCGACTACGAGTTCAACGGCGCGCCGTGGGAGTCTGATTCCCTGTATCGCGCGCTGTCGCCGATGACGTACGCGAACCACATGCGCACGCCGATGCTGATCGTGCACTCGGAAGACGACAAGCGCACGCCGATCACCGACGGCGAGCAGCTGTTCATGTCGCTGCGCAAGCGCGGCGTCCCGGCGGAGTTCGTGCGCTACCCACGCTCGTTCCACGGGCTGTCGCGTACCGGTCCGCCGTGGCTGCTGGTCGACCGGCTCGAGCGGATTCGTACCTGGTTCGCGTACTGGATCGGCACGGGCGAAGCCGCGCCCGCGGCGACGACGACGAGCCAGCATTGATCCTGCGCAGGAGCGGCGGGCTGTTGCTGGCAGGTCTGCTGCTGGCTGGACCGGGGTTCGCGCAGCAGCGTCGCGCGCAGAAGCCCGCCGCCCGTCCGGCGCCGCCCGCCATTCCGACACCGCGCTCCGTCCTCGGCTTCGAGCCGGGCGACGATCGCAAACTCGTCGAGTGGCCGGTCCTGGTGCGCTACTTCGAGGCGCTCGCCAAAGCGAGCGATCGCGTCGATTACCGGGAGCTGGGCAAGACGACGCTGGGCGCGCCGTTCATCGCGCTCGCGATTTCGAGCCCGCAAAACCTGAAGCGGTTGGACTACTTCCGGCAGGTCAATGCCGGGCTCGCCGACCCGCGCGTGTTCAAGACGTCGCGCGCCGCGCGGGACGCGCTGAACAACGGCAAAGCGATCGTGTTGATCACCTCGAGCATTCACTCGACCGAGGTCGGCGGGCATCTGTCGCCGGTCTTGCTCGCGTATCGCCTCGCGACCGACACCAGCGCCGCGACGCGCGCGATTCTGGACAACGTGATTCTGTGGCTCGTCCCGTCGCTGAATCCCGACGGCGTGACGATCGTGGCGAAGTGGTACAACCGCACCCTGGGGACCGGCGCCGAGGGATTGTCGCCGCCCGAGCTTTACCATCACTATGCGGGCCACGACAACAATCGTGACTGGTACGCGTTCACGCAGGTCGAGACGCGGCTCACGGTCGACTCGCTGTACAACGTGTGGCATCCACAGGTCGTCCACGACATCCATCAGATGGGATCGACCGGCGCGCGGCTGTTTCTCCCGCCCTATCTCGATCCCGTGGAGCCCAACGTCGATCCCCTGCTGATCGACGGTGTGAACGTGCTCGGCATGTCGATGGCGTGGGAGCTGGCCGGCCAGGGCAAGACGGGAATCTCGACGAACAGCACGTACGACGCGTGGACGCCCGCGCGCGCGTACCAGCATTACCATGGAGGCGTGCGCATCCTCTCGGAGACCGCGAGTGCCGATCTCGCGACGCCGGTCGACGTGCCGTTCGATCGACTCGAAGCGCGGGAGCGTGGCTTCAATCCGCGCGAGCGGTCGTGGAATTTCACGAACCCCTGGCGCGGTGGTCGCTGGACGCTGCGGGACATCGTGTCGTACCAGACCGAGGGCGCCTACGCGCTGCTCTCGCAGGTCGCGCGCACGCGCGAGCGCTGGCTGAGCAATTTCTTCACCGTCGAGACGCGCGCGGCCCGTGGCTGGCGCGAGTGGCCGTATGCGTACGTCATCCCGGCGCGACAGGACTCCGTCGCGCTGAGCGCGATGCTCGACATCTTGCGCCGCGGCGACGTCGAGATCCGCCGGGCGTTACAGTCGTTCAGTCTCCAGGGGCAGCGCTACAACGCGGGTACGTACGTAGTCGTGCTGCGCCAGCCGTATGCGGCATTCGCCAAGACGCTGCTCGAGGCGCAGCACTATCCCGACCGGCGGCAGTATCCCAACGGACCGCCCGAGCGTCCGTACGACGTCACCGCGCACACGCTGCCGCTGCTGATGGGCGTCAACGCGATCGTGGCGAATGACTCGTTGCGAGTCCAACTGTCGTCGCCAATCACGCCGCGCTTCGTGAATCCCGTTCCCCCGGCGCTCGGTGATTCCGTCCCGAGGATCGGTCTCTACCAATCGTACGACGCGGCGATCGACGAGGGATGGACGCGCTGGGTGTTCGACAACTGGAAAGTGCCGTACGTCTCGCTGGTGGACTCGGTGGTCCGGGCGGGCAAGCTGCACGATCAGTTCGACGTGATCATTCTGCCCGATCAGGCGCCGCGCGAGATTCTCGACGGCCTGCCCCGGCGTTATCCGGCGCCGTATGCCGGCGGGATCGGCCCCGAAGGCAGTGACGCGTTGCGGCAATTCGTCGCCGATGGTGGAACGCTGGTCGCGCTGAACGAGTCCAGCCGATTCGCGATTCAGGCGTTGCTGCTGCCGGTGCGCAACGTGCTCGAAGCGGTGCCCGACGAGGACTTCTACGCGCCCGGCTCGATCTTTCGACTCGAGCTCGACACGACGACGGCCGTCGCTCGCGGCATGCCCAAAGATGCGAGCGGCTGGTTCCAAGGAAGCCCTGCGTTCGAGTCGCTCGACACCACCGTGTCCCACGTGATCGGCAAATGGCCGGACGATCCGGCGAGGCTGCTCCTGTCCGGGTGGGTGATGCATCCCGAGCGCATCGCCGGGAAAGCCGCCATCCTCGAGGTCCGTCAGGGGTCTGGGCGCGTGATTCTGTTTGGAATGCGCCCCCAGTATCGGGGGCAGAGCATCGCGACTTACCCGTTGCTATTCAACAGCTTGCATCTGACCGCGCGGTGAGTGGGGTTAATTCTTGTTTGGCGCGGGGCATTTTCCTATGTTGGGTGCCCCTATGAAGTTGGCTCGGTTTTCCAGCGCATTGATGCTCTGGGCCGCGATCACCAGTCGCGGCCTTTTTGCCCAGCAACTCCCCGCCAACGCCGACAGCATGGCGCTGCGCGGAGTCGAGCTGCGCTATGTGTTGCCCGAGCCGTTGTTCGGCAACGCGTCCGAGGCCGAGCCGGTCAAGGCGCTGTACGTCAACGCCTGGGCGTTCGGCTCCCCCAAGCTGATGCAGCTGGTTCATCTCGCCGATTCCACCGAGATCAACGCATTCGTCGTCGACGTCAAAGACGACACGGGTTGCCTGCTCTATCCATCCGAGGTCGTCGTCGCGCAGGAAATCGGCGCGACCAAGTGCGTGCGCACCAAGGACGTGAAATCGCGACTCGACACCCTGCACGCGCACGACATCTATGCGATCGCTCGCATCGTCGTCGCCAAAGATCCGCTGCTCGCCGAGCGCCGGCCGCAATGGTCGGTGCAGCACGTGAACGGCGGGCTGTGGCGCGACCGCATCGACATCGCGTGGGTCGACGCGTTCAACGATTCCGTCTGGATCTACGCCGCGCAGCTCGCGGCCGAAGCGGTGCAACTCGGCTTCTCGGAGGTGCAGTTCGACTACGTGCGCTTCCCGGACGAGCCGAAGGAAGCGATGGCCCAGGCGATCTTCGCGGCCCGCAAGCCGGGCGAGACACAGCGCGCCGGCGTGCAAAATGGCATCGCGATCCTGACGAGCCGGCTGCAGCCGCTCGGCATTCCGGTGACGTTCGACATCTTCGGTCTCACGTCCTCCGCCACCGGCGACCTCGGCATCGGTCAGGTGTGGGAAGACTTCATCACCGTGGCCGACGTCGTGCTGCCGATGGTGTACCCGAGTCACTACTATCGCGGCAGTTATGGACTCGCCGTCCCCAACGCGGAGCCATACCGAGTTGTTAGACAAGCTCTGACCGAAGCGTTAGAGCGCTCCAGGCCCTTCGCGAATGCGGCGACGATCCGGCCGTATCTGCAGGCGTTCACGCTGGGCCGCCGCAAGCCGCGCTACACGCCGCACGAGATCCGCGAGCAGATTCGCGCCGCCGAGGAGCTGGGCATCGAGACCTGGGTGCTCTGGAATCCGCGCAGCGTGTATCAGCGGGACTCGCTCAAGCCGTACCGGGAAGTGACCTCAGTTACGGGCGGCGCCCCGTAGCATCTATATTGTCGCCCTATGAAAAAATTGTGGTTTCTGGCTCTCGTCGCGGTGGGAGTCATTGGCGCATGCTCAGACTCGGGCGGCGTGGACGCGGACGCGATCAGCGACGCTGAAATCATCGCGGTCCGCACGGCGCTCGATTCCGCTTTCCTCAACGACACCGTCCTCGATCCCGCGTTTACCGGCGATTCCGGCCTCTATGCGCTGATGTCGGCGTTGGTGTTTCCGTTCATCGATCGCGCTTCGCGCATCGCGCAGGGCGGGGATACCACGCGCGTCGTAGGAATCGAGTTCGACATCGATGCCTCGCAGGGCGACAGCAACATCGTCAGCAATCTGACGGGGATTCTGGCCTGGAAGGGCTTCGACTCCACGACGTCGACCGTCGATTCCGTCTACTTCCTGCTGGGATCAGGACGGGCCCCCGTCACCGATTCGCTGTGGTCGCGCTTCACGCTCGATACGGCGGGGACCGGAACGGGCTTCGTGATTCACCAGTTCAGCAATTTCACCGTCAGCAAATGGCTGTCGCGTGGCGGGCATCTCCGCACGACGTCGAGCACCTATGGCTCGTCCCAGGGAAATGCGACGTTCAAAGTCTTCAAGGGGACTCTCAGCGGCGAATACACGATCACCGCGAAATCGGTGCCCGACTCCAGCACCACGGTGACATCGCTGCTCGATTTTGGAGGCGGATCGCACGCGATCAAGGTGCAGATCCACGGCAACCTATTCTGAGGGGCTGGACTCCAGAATCATTCCCGGCTCCCAGGCGGTGATGTAGCCGGTGATCGCCGAGGCGGCGACCGAGTAGGGATTGGCGAGGTAGAGCTGGCCCGGGCCTGAGCGGCCGGGGAAGTTGCGGTTGATCGCGCTGATCGTGACTTCCTCGCGCGTCTTGGACACACCGGGTCCCGCATTGATGCAGGCGCCGCAGGACGGCTCGAGGAACGTCGCGCCCACCTGCCGGAACACATCGAGATAGCCCCGCTCTTCGCAGTAGCGCTTCACATCCTGAGACCCGCATTGAATGAAGAAGCGCACCCAGGGCGCCACTCGCTCGCCGCGCGCCGCCGCTTCGGCCAGGACGCGGGCATACATATCCATGTCTTCTTTTTTTCCCGCCGTGCAGGAGCCCGCGTACGCGATGTCCACCTTGATGCGTTCACCGACGTCGTCGATGTAGAGCCCGTTGCCGGGGTCGCCGGGCAGCGCGATCATCGGCCGAATCGTCGCGGCATCGAGCTCGATCACCTCGCAGAACTCGGCCTCGGGATCGCTGAACAGACCGTCGCAGAGCCGCTCGGCTTCCTGGCGCGACATCTTGCGGTAGTCCATCAGGTACTCGATGGTCTTCTCATCCGGCGCGACGTAGCCGGTGAACCCGCCGACCTCGGCGGTCATGTTCGTCATCGTGGCGCGCTCGTCCACCGACAACGCCTCGACCGCGCCGCCCGAATACTCCACGAGCTTCCCGATCGCCTTGCCGGTCTTCACGTACGGATGCCGGAGCACCTCGAGCATGAAATCCTTGGCGGTCACGTTGTCCGGCTTTTGGCCGCGGATCACGATCTTGACCGTTTCCGGCACTTGGAGCCGCACGTCCTTGGTGATCCACGAATTGAAGATCGCCGTCGTCCCCACGCCGAACGCGATACACCCCACCGCGCCGGCGTGGGGCGTGTGCGAATCGGACCCGATGATGACCTGCCCCGGCAGCGCGTGCGATTCGAGGATCTTCGAATGACAGATCGCCTCGGAGCCGTGATGCCCGAGCCGCAGCTCGCCGTACAGCTTGACGCCCTGGGCCGCCGCGAACTCGCGCTGTTTCTTCTCGAGCTGCATCGCGACGTCGAGCAAACCCTCCTTGATGCGCTCCTGCGTCATCGCCTCGGGCAGGAACGTGAGATGATCGCGGAACATGAGGATCGAGCCGGGATCGTTGACCTTGGCGTCCCTGCCGACCAGCTGCTCGAAGAAAATCGCGGCCATCGGAGTGACGTACTCGTGGCTGAAGCGGATGTCGGTCAGGACGAAGCCTTCGTCTCCCGGCTTCACCGCCGGCACGCCGATTTTGCCTTTGGCGGGATCCACGACCCAGCGCCGCGCGAGGATCTTCTCGCCCAGCGTCATGGGACGGCGCTGGGTGGCGGGCGGATGGAGCACGACGCTCCCCTTGAGCCGCGCCATGTTGTAGTTGAAGAGACCGCCGTGCTCGATGATGCCGCGCGTGATCTCTCCTTCTCCCTGGGTAAAGACGGAGAGCGGGATGTCTTCACCGCGCCGGACTTTATCGAGGATCGAGAAGTCGGTGGTCGTGAGAATGCCGAGATTCTGGCAGTTCTCGCGATAAATCCGCTCGATGCTTTCCGCGACGACGAGCTTGATCCCCGCGCACATCTCGGCATACGGTGACTGCTCGCGCGAGGAGCCTTTGCCGCGGCGCTTCCCGCTCACGGCCGCGACGAATCCGCCGTTCTTGACGCTGCCACGCGTGATCGGGAACTCGTCGCGACACTTGAGGCCCAGATAGGGGAATTCGCCGAGCGTCTCGTCGTAGTAATAACAGATGTAGGCAGGCGTGATTTCGTCGGTCGAAATGTCGTCGCGCAGCTTAAGCGCCGGCGTCCAGGCCGGGTTGTCCCCCGCCAGCTGCGCCCGCACGAAGCCGGGATCTTCCGTCAGGTAAAGAATTCGTCCGTTCAGACGAACGTTTGCATCACGCATGGGCGAAGTATCTTCCGGGAGCCTCATGTTCGCAACCGCACTGCTGCTCTTGCAAGCGACGTTTCAGAGTCCACGCCTGATCGAAAGCTCGGGCGTCGCCGTCAGCCGTACCTACCCCGATGTGCTCTGGTCGCACAACGACTCGGGTGATGGCCCCTACGTCTATGCGACCGACTTGCATGGAACGGACCGCGGACGGCTGCTCGTCGCCGGCGCCGGCGCGATCGACTGGGAGGACATGTCGATCGGGCCGTGCCCCGTTCAAATCACGCTCCAGGCCAAGCCGAGGCAGTACGCGACGACCTGCCTGTACCTCGCCGATACCGGAGACAATTTCGAAGTCCGTCCCTTCGTCACCGTGTACGCGGTACCCGAGCCCGAACCGCCCGAAAACGCCGGAGACACACTCGGCACGACGCGCGCGGCCCTCGTGCTCCATCTGCGGTACCCCGATGGACCGCATGATGTCGAGGGCGTGTACATATCGCCGCGCGACACGGCGTTCTATCTCGTGAGCAAAGGGTACAAGAGAGAAAGTGCCATTCGACTGTATCGCGTCGGCCGCGAGGCGTGGGTTCCGCGCGACACGACGACCACACCGCTCGTCGAGGCAACACTGGTGCAGACACTCGACATTCGCCCCAACCGCGAAGCCGGCCGAGTGGTGACCGGCGGCGCGATTCGGCCCGATGGTCGGCTCGTGGCGCTGAGGACCTACGGCGAGATCTATTTGTTCTACCCCGGCGTGGGGGGCCGCCTGGCGCCGGCTCGCGAGCAGGCGTGCGGAATCGCCGGCATCGATACCGGCGGTGAAGCGATCGCCTTTTTGACCGATTCCACTTTCGTGCTGACCAGCGAGGCGAGCCGGCATCACAACGGCACGGTCAACGTGGTGAAATGCGGTTTCTAGGGGAGGCTGCTTGAATACTGTCGCAATGCTGGCTCTGATGGCGAGCGCCGCTGCACAACAGATCCAGGTCGATACGGCGGCCATGGATGCGCATCTGAAGTTTCTCGCCAGCGATCTGCTCGAGGGGCGGGCGCCGGCGACGCGCGGCGGCAAGCTCGCGACCGAATACATCGCGGCGCAGTTCCAGGCGCTGGGCCTTCAGCCCGCCGGACCGAACGGCAGCTATTTCCAGCCGGTCGCGCTGGTGGGAATGACACCGCAGCCAACGCTCACCTGGGGCAAGGGGGGGGCGGGTCAGCTCGACAGCCTGGCGTTTCGCGAGCAGTTCGTCGCGTGGGCGGAGCGTCCCGAAGCCGACATCGCGTCAGACGGTGAAGTCGTGTTCGTGGGCTACGGAATCCGCGCGCCCGAATGGCAATGGGACGATTACAAGGGCATGGATCTGCGCGGCAAGGTGCTGTTGATGCTCGTCAACGATCCCGGTCTCGTCGACTCGACCATCTTTCTCGGAAAGATTCTCACCTACTACGGCCGCTGGACGTACAAGCTGGAAGAGGCGGCACGTCAGGGTGCCGCAGGGGCGATTCTCATTCACACGACCGAGAGCGCGACCTATCCGTGGGAGGTCGTGCGGGGATCGTGGTCGGTCGAGCAGTTCAAGCTCGACCAGCCCCATGCGCCGAGCATTGCGTTTGCCGGCTGGGTGACCGACGGCAGCGCCAGATCGTTTCTCGCGAAAGCCGGACTGAATATCGACTCACTCACCCGCTCCGCCGCAAAGCGCGATTTCCGGCCGGTCGCGACGGGACTACAGGCATCGGTTCGCGTGCACAGCGCCCTCAGGCGCGTGCAGTCGGAGAACGTGGTGGCGCGGCTTCCCGGCCGCGATGCGCGCCGGGCCGGCGAGGCAGTGTTGATCACATCGCACTGGGATCACAAAGGCATCGGCCCGCTGATTCGCGGCGACTCGATCTACAACGGCGCCGAAGACAATGCGTCCGGTATTGCGGCCACACTCGCCGTGGCCAAAGCACTCACGCAGCTGCCGAGACCGGCGCGCTCGATTCTGTTCGTGGCGACGACGGCCGAGGAGAGCGGTTTGCTCGGCAGCGAGGCGTACGTGCAGCAGCCGTTGATTCCGCTGGCGCGCACGGCGGCCGTTCTCAATCTCGATGTGACCAACGTCCGTGGAGCGACGCGGGACATCGGTGCGCGCGGCGGCGATCGCTCGACGCTTGGACCGATGTTCGACACGGCCGCTCGCGCCGAATCACTCAGGGTCGAAAACGAGCCCGATCTGCGCGGGTCATTTTTTCGCTCCGATCATTTTCCGTTCGCGCGCTCGGGCGTGCCGGCCCTGTCGATTTACGCGGGCGATGATTTCGTGGGGCGGCCCAAGGGGTGGGGCGAAGAGCAAGAGAACGTTTACAACCAGCAGCGCTACCACCAACCGAGCGACGAGTACCAGCCGTCATTCCGCTATGCCGGGATGGCGCAGGAGGTGCGGGTGGTCGTCCGGATCGCCCGAGCAATCGCCAACGATCCCAGCCTGCCGCGCTGGCTGTCGAACTCGGAATTCCAGCGACCGCAGCCGTAAGTGCAATGAGTTGCACGCCTGGAGGGGCTTCGGAACAGGCGTAATCACAAAGGGTTAGTGGTCGGGAATTGCCTATTGAGCGGGGGCGGGATAGTTTGCCCCCGCTTTTGAGGACCCCTAGCCCCGGAGCGGCGGTTGGAGATTCCCTCCACTCACACGGTGCCTCTGTCGTGGTTGTTTGAGGCCGCCAGTCCCCCGATCCAGTATCGAACGCTCACGGAAGTCGTGCCTGAAGCGGCGCGCGACCAGGAGCGTGTCGCCGCGCTGCGCGATGAAGTTCTCAATTACAAAGAAGCGCTCGCCATCGTCCGCAAGCAGAAAGAGACGGGCCTGTGGGGCGCGAATCTGCTGGCGCCCGAGGAATCGAAAGCGATAGGGTGGAAAGAGACCGGCACGATCTTCCAGTATCGCCGGCTACTCGAGCTGGGCTGGCCAGGAGATGCCAGGCCCTTCCGCTTCGCCGACCGGTTCCTGTTCCGCCTGCTTTCACGGGATGACGATCCAGCACTGCTCGTCGAGTTTCAACGCGCCGCCAAAGCGGATCCAGGCCTCGGATTGTGGGCGCGGAGCATGGGCGCGCAGGGCGCCGCGGCGGCGTTGGCTCGCGGAGCGCACCAGGACGATCCGCGTTTGCGCGGCGCGGCTCACCGGATTGCCAGCGATATCTCGATGTACCTGCGCAGCGAGGTGGCGCAGAAGCCCTTCAAGAAGGCGCAAGGCAAGACCGTCCTCGATCCCCTGAACTACACGCCGACGGTCTTCTCCATCGAGATGCTCGCGTTCATGCCGGCGGTTCAGCGGGAGCGGGCGGGCTTTCTCGAGCGCCTGGCGGCCTATTTCTCGACTCCCATGTCACGGCGCGAGTTCTACATCCTGGCAGGGAAGAAGCAGTTGCCTCCCCTGTTCGAGGTGATCGGGGAGCCCATGCAGGCCGATGCACAGGGCCACGTCGTTGACGTCCCCTTCGCGCTGTACTGGCTCGAGCTGCTGGCCCGGCTCGGCATCCTGCGACAGGTGGGCCCCGCCGCGCGAGTGGCCGCGCGCCTGTTCAGCGAGGTGGACGACCAGGGGATCTGGTCCCCCTCGGGCCTCCGCGCCATGCCGAAGTCGGAGAACCCCGTCGTGTCGCACTATTTCCCGCTCGAGGGACCGGGCAAGAGTCCGGCTCAGCGGCAGACCGACGTCACGTTCCGGCTCTCACTGATCGCCAAACTGCTGGGGATTCCGCTTAACGTCATTTAGAAGTAGTATTTGCTACTACTATGGCGATCAATCTTACGCCATTCGGTTTCACCCAGACTGAATCCCTGGTCTACACCACCTTACTGCGGCTCGGCCCCTCGACCGGCTATGCCGTCGCGCGCGGCGCCAGGCTGGCCCGCGCCAACGCCTATGGCGCCCTCGAGGGCCTGGTGACCCGCGGGGCCGCCACCCGAACTGCTCCGGCAGTCCGACCGACACGCTACCGCCCCATCGACCCCCAGGCGCTGCTGGCGCAGCTTGCCGCCCTCCAGGGCGAAGCGCTCGACCGGCTGGGCCGCGAGCTGAAGGGGCTGGCGCAGCAGGGCGATCCCGTGACCAGGGAGGTCGCGGGAAGCCGCGCGGTCGCCAACCTGATCATGCAGCTGGTCGCTCGCGCGGAGCGGCGGGTAGAAGGAATCGTGGCGGCCGAGCTCTGGCGTCCGACATTGCCCGCGTGGCGGCGCGCCGGCGAGCGCGCGCAGCTGAGCGTCAAGATGCGCGGCGATCTTCCTGCGGATGCCCCGGCGTGGCTGAGCTCCGCCGCCGACGATGCGCCGCTCGCGACGATCCTGGTGACGGACGAAGCCCAGCTGATCGTCACCTCGGGGGAAGGCGAGGCGATCGCCGGGCTTTGGACGTCTCATCCGCTGATCGTGATGCTCGCCCGGCGCGCGTTGCAACCGGTCTTGTGAGCCGCCGGCTGGCGGGGGCGCTGGCGGCGCTGGCGGTGTGCGCCGCCGCGTGCCGAGCGCGTCCGATTCCCGAAGCGCGAGCGTATCCCGCCGGCACGCCGTTCCGCGCGCAGTACCGCACGATCGACGGATCACGGTTGCGTCTCATCGATACCGGCAGCGGCCAACCCGTCGTCCTCATCCACGGCATTGGCGCGTCAGTGTACAACTGGCGCTACACCCTGCCCGCGCTCGTAACCGCGGGCTATCGGGTGATTGCGTTCGACAATCGCGGATTTGGATTCTCCGATCAGCCGGCGCACGGCTATCACAACGCGGACTACGTGCGACTCGTCGTCTCGCTGCTCGACTCGCTCGGGATCTCGAGCGCCGTTCTCGTCGGTCACTCGATGGGCGGAACGATCGCGGCCGAGGTCGCGCTGACGCATCCCGACCGTGTGCGCGGGTTGGTATTGATCGACGCCGCGGGGTATGGGATCCGATGGCCGGGCGTCCTGAAAATCGCGCGCTGGCCGTTCGTCGGCGGCATCGCGACATCGTTTCGAGGGCGATGGTTCACGAAGAGGATCTTGCGGTCCGCCTATGCCGATCCATCCAAAGTCACGGACGCAGACGTCGATCAATACTATGCCCCGGTCCCCGGGCCCGATTTTGGCCGCGCCTTGCGAGGTGTGCTCCGCGAGTTCAGGTTCGACAGTCTTGGAGGCCGGCTCGCCCGGGTGCAGACCCCGACGCTGATTCTGTGGGGCGATGCAGACCGGTGGATTCCTGTGGGCGTTGGTGCGCGGTTCACGCGTGAGCTGCCGCGCAGTGAGTTCGTGATCGTCGAGCGGTCGGGGCACAACCCGCAGGAAGAGTCGCCCGACCGCGTGAATCAACTGCTGCTCGATTTCCTCAAGGAAGGTTTGTCCCGCATTCCGGAGAACGTCGCATGGTACTCGCCGCCGTCGTCGCCGTACTCGCGCTTCAGCAGCCCGTAGACTCCGCTTACACCGCGAAAATCCGCGAGCTGACCACCGAGCCCCGCTTCAACACGGAGCTCACCGACCATCTCCCGGCCGACGCGCGCGTCCCCTCGCCTCTGAAAGTCCTCGGCTACGTCCCGGGGACCGTCGGCCGGCTGTCCTACGTGGCGGACGTCACGCGCTACTTCCGCGCCCTCGACGAGGCCTCCCCCCGGGTCAAAGTGTTCGATCTGGGTGTGAGCGACGAAGGCCGGCCGATGATCGTCGTCGCGATCGCCGACTCCGCGACGATCGAGCGCCTCGAACAGTATCGCGGCATCACCGCGGCGCTGGCCGATCCGCGCAGACTCTCGTCCGATTCAGCGCAGCGCCTGATCGCAGCGGGGAAGCCGATCTACTACGCGACCGGATCGATTCACTCGACGGAGACCGGATCCCCCGAGATGTTGATGGAATTGGGCTATCGCCTGGCGGTCGAGGACACGCCGTTCATCAGACAGATTCGCGACAGCATCATTACACTGATAACGCCAGTGACCGAAGTCGACGGCAGAGACCGGCAAGTTGACGTCTATCGCTACCGGAAGGCCAACAAGAACAACGGACCCAACCTCATCTACTGGGGCAAGTACACGGCCCACGACAACAACCGGGACGGGATCGTGATGTCGCAGGTGCTGACCCGGACCATGATGAAGGCGTTCTTCGATTGGCATCCCACCGTCCTGCACGACCTCCATGAGTCGGTCCCATTCCTTTATACGTCCACCGGCACGGGCCCCTACAATCGCGAGCTCGACCCAATCGTCATCACCGAATGGCATGAGCTCGCGTTCCAGGAGATCACCGAGCTGACCAAGCGCGGCCTGCCCGGGGTGTGGACGCACGACTTCTACGATGGCTGGACGCCGAACTACATGTTCTGGGTGGCCAACGGCCACAATTCGATCGGCCGGTTCTACGAGACCTACACCTCACGGGGCGCGGACTGCCACACGGTGCAGCTTCCCGCTTCGCGAACGTCGATCGAATGGTTCCGTCCCAATCCGCCGATCAACGGCGTGCGCTGGTGCATTCGGAACAACATCAACTATCAGGAGTCGGCACTGCTGGTCGCGCTGAATTACATGGCGCGCAACGGCCATCGCTACCTCGATCAGTTCTACCGCAAGGGCGTGCGGGCCGTGGAGCGCGGCCGCGCCAAGGACGGGCCCAACGCGTTTCAGATTCCGGCCACCCAGGCCCGCCCGGTCGAGGCCGCGAATCTCGTCAACCTGCTGCGCTTCCACGGATTGGAAGTGTATCGCGCCGATCGCGCGTTCAAGGCGGGTGGCGGGGATGTCGCGGCGGGCGATTACATCGTGCGACTCGATCAGCCCTACGGTCCGCTCGCGAAAAGTTATTTCAGCA
>DATMZX010000253.1:0-3162 GCA_035573235.1 Gemmatimonadales bacterium | reverse complement strand
GACCTTCACCGGCCGACTCGAGCAGCACCTCGACCTGCCGGTCCTTCATGGCATCGACGCCGAGCACGCGGCCGCGGCTCCCGTAGAAATTGACGCTATCCGCCGTGATCGCGAGGCTCGACTCGGCCGGGCGCCCGCAATCGGCCGCACGCCCGGCCCAGCGCCCCTGAAACTGCTCCGGGATCGTTGTCGCTTCCGCTACGCCGCTGTCCGGTGGCTCGGGCCGCGCCACGGGGGCTTGCTTCGACTCCCGGCTGCACGCGACGAGCAGGATCGACAGCAGCGCGACGCTTCTCACGGCGCCTCCTTCACGAAGTCCTCGACCGGCCGCCCCAGCCACGCCACCATCGCCAGCATCCCGTCAACCTCCAGCCGGCTGCCGACGCGCGTGCGCGCGAGGGTCGACGGGCTCACGCCGATCTCCCGGCCGAGCGCCTGCCAGGTGAGGCCGCGCTCCTGGCGCTGCTTGTCGAGCGCCGCGTACAGCGCCTGGGAATCGAAACGCTTCAAAGCGAGCGAGTCACCGTTTGATCGTGAAATCAACTGGTATGATGGCGCAGGAGCGGACTCGACTCCCCGCCGACATGGCGGGACTAAAATGAGCGTGTCGAGCCATGTCCTTCACGGGATCTTCAAATCCATGGTCGTTGCTCGCGACAATCTGAACCGAGGCCGGTTCCGTGCGGCCTTCAGCATCGATGATGACGCGCACGAGCACATGCCCCTCGATTCCGGCCTGTCGTAACTGATCGGGGTAACGGAGCCGGGGTATCGTCGTGAGCTCGGGCCGCTGCTCCGCGTGTCGAGCAGCCCCATTCATGGGCTTTCCTTCCCCCCGAGCCCGAGCCTCGCCGGGAAGCCACGCAGCGATATCCTCGCCGCAGAGGGCGAGCGTCTGCTCCCGCTCCCACAGCACAGCGAGCGTAGAATCGAGGCTCGCCAGAGTGCCACCACCGCTTACAAATGGATCGATCTGCAGCGAATTCCTGAACGCGCTTGCCGCCGCTGAGTCTGTCCCCCGATAAAATGTCGTGACGCCGAGCCAAAAATAGGCCTCGGCACGCTCCGAGGAGTTCCTACCTGACGAGTTGATGATCTGCTCGAGCAAGACCGCCGCGCTGTCGACGTTGTGCGCACGGATCTGAACCAGTGCACGCTCGATGCGCCCGGATTTGCTCGCGAGCTGAGCGGACTGGCTCGCCAGCGAGGAGGGCCAGCAGACGACGGCGACCGCTGCGGCAACGAGCCTTGTCATGGGGTTGCTGTGGGGCGGGGAGGAGGCTTCCAGAGGATCTTCTCATTCGTCCGCTGCGCGACGAACTCGGGACAGCGCCCGTCACCCCGCCCCGTGATCCCGCCGTCCGGCGCGCACAGCTCGGCGCCCGTGGAATCGTACAGCACGCTGTACTGATCGCAGCAGCGCGGTGAGATGTAGTAGACCAGGTGTCCTTGATACGTGTAGCTCGCGACAAACTCCGGTGGGTTCACCGCGGCGGAATCCTCAAAGCCTTTGAGCTTCGCCGCGAGCCATTCCGGCGTGGTCTGCTCGGCGGCCCGTGGAGCGCCACGGCAGCCGAGCAGCACCAGAACAGCCAGCAGGCTAACGCGAATACGCCGGCGTGATCACGATGTTACGGTACTCGATCGGCCCGTGATCGCCCTGCAGGAAGATCGGCCCGCGCTCGCGCTCGTCGGAATCGAGCGCCCCGCCGGTCGGTCCCGGAATGTCGCGCTTGCAGATCACCTCGATGCCGTTGAGCACCACCGTCACCTGCCGTCCCACCAGCGTGACGTCGTACGTCTGCCACTCGCCGGCCTTCTTCCCGGCGCTCGCGTTGGGCGGAATGAAGCCGTAGATCGCGCCCAGCCCCTCGATCGGCACCACGCCGAGCACGGGATCCTCGATCTGCAGCTCATGACGGCCGCGCAGATAGATGCCGCTGTTGCCCCTGGCGGGGAAGCGGAACTCGATGTGCAGCTTGAAGTCGGCGTACTTCTCGTTGGTCGCGAGGTTCGCGCCCGCCTTGGTATTCGTGAGCACGCCGTTCACGACCTGCCACGCGCTCTCGCCGCCCGGCAGCGCGTGCCAGCCCGTGAGGTCCTTGCCGTTGAACACCGTCACCGGCTTGCCCCACGTCACGTTGCCGGCGTGCAGGGCAGGGGCGCGGGCGCCCGTGAACGGCATCTTCGCCCCGTTCGGGAAGGTGATCGTCCCCGAGAGATTGTCGCCGGCGACGGCGGCCTCCACCGACAGGTCCTGCCCGCCCTGCTCCCACTGCGGCGGGATCGAGAAGCGCAGCGTGTCGCGCTCGAAGAAGATGTTCGAGATCGGCCGCGCGCTGCCGACGACGGCGACGAAGCGGCCCACGAGGGCGGCGTTGCCCGACTTCTGTACCTCGAGCCACGACGGCAGCACCCCGTCGGTCGCCTGGATCTTCAAATCCCAGCGGCCGGTCGCGGGTTTGCGGGTATCGGGTTGATCCTGCGCCGAGAGTGGAGCGGTAAAGAGGAAAGCGATCGAGACTGCAGAGAGGAGTCTTGTCATGGCTTTGAATCTACGCTCTTTTCCGGCGCATGATCCTCCCTCTCCTGATGGTCCTGGCGCAGCAGCCGCTCAATGGATTCGACGCTTACGCACAGCGTGCGATGAAAGACTGGCGTGTTCCCGGCATGGCGGTGGTGGTGGTGAAAGACGACTCGGTCGTGTTTGCGAAGGGGTTTGGAGTGAGGGAATTGGGAAAACCCGATGCGGTCACCGTCCACACGCGCTTCGGCAACATGTCCACGACGAAGGCGTTCACCGCGATGCTCGTCGCCATGCTCGCCGACTCGGGGAAGCTGTCGCTCGACGATAACGTGTATATACACGTATCAGACTTTCAGCTGAGTGACCCGTACGTGACCCGCGAGCTGACGGTGCGCGATCTGCTCACGCACCGCGCCGGGCTCGGAAACGCCGACTACCTCTGGTACGGACAGCGCAATTCGACCAGCGAGATCCTCCGCCGCGTCCGTCTCATCGATCCGGCCTATCCGGTTCGCGCCGGCTTCATCTACCAGAACATCATGTATGCCGCGGCGGGAGCCGTCATCGAGGCTGCCTCGGGAAAATCGTGGGCCGAAGCAATCCAGTCGCGCATCTTCCGGCCGCTCGGTATGCGC
>DATMZX010000252.1:0-9274 GCA_035573235.1 Gemmatimonadales bacterium | reverse complement strand
TGTACACGAGCGTCGAGGTGCCGGGCTTCACGCTCCGCTACACGACCGACGGGAACGAGCCCACGGTGCGGAGTGCCGTGGTGAATGGGCCGATCTCGGCACGTGGGACTGTGCGCGTGGCCGCGTTCAACGCGAGCGGCCGCAAGGGAAACACCGCGAGCCTCGCGCTACCCTAACAAGTCGGCGTGCGAGGCATAGCTTTGCTCACGTGAGCGCCCATCGCTATCCCGAGAGTCCGGTTTTCTATCGAAAACTGGCGCACGAGTATCCCAAGATCGTGCGGGGCGACGGGTGCTGGCTGATCGACGAGCGCGGCAAGCGCTACCTCGACGCGGTGGGCGGCGCGTATGTCGCGAACCTCGGCCACTCCAACGCCGAAATCGCGGACGCGATCGCCGAGCAGGCGCGGCAGTTCGGCTACCTGTCCGGCACGATGTTCACCCATGGCCCGGTCGAAGAGCTCGCCGCCGAGATGGCATCGACGCTGCCGGGCGATCTCTCCAAGCTCTACTTCCTCTGTAGCGGCTCGGAAGCAGTCGAAGCGGCGCTCAAGCTCGCGCGTCAGTACTGGATCGAGCGCGGCAAGCCGTCCAAGAACAGAGTCATCGCGCTCGCGCCCGGCTATCACGGCAGCACGCTGCTCGCGCTCTCCGCGTCGGCGCGCGAAGCGTACAAGGCGATGTTCCGTCCCTGGCTCGTGGACGTGCATCGCATTCCCGCGTCCTATCCGTATCGCTGCGAGTGCGGCGGCAAAGGCGCGAACTGCCCCGTCTGCAGCGGCAATGTGTTGGAAGAGGCGATCACGCGGCTCGGCGCCGACCAGGTGGCCGCGTTCATCGCGGAACCGGTGGGCGGCTCGTCGACGGGCGGATCGACGCCGCGCCCCGAATACTTCCGGCGCGTGCGCGAGATCTGCGATCGCCACCACGTCCTGTTCATCGCCGACGAAGTGCTCGTCGGCGTCGGCCGCACCGGGACCTGGTGGGCGACGGAGCCGTACGGCGTCGCGCCCGACATCATGACGTTCGGGAAGGGCATCTCGGGCGGCTACGCGGCGCTCTCGGGGATCGCGGCGCCGAACCGCATCGTCGATGCGCTGGCCGGCGGCTCCGGCAATTTCATGCACGCGCAGACGTTCTCGCATCACCCGGTCGCATGCGCCGCCGGCGTCGCCACGATGCGCTACCTCAAGAAGCACGCGCTGGTCGAGCGCTGCGCCCGGATGGGCCGCGTGCTGCACCAGCGCCTGGCGACGCTCGCCGACCTGCCGCATGTGGGCGACGTGCGGGGTCGCGGCCTCCTGGCGGGGATCGAGTTTGTGGAGGACAAAGGCAGCCGCGCGCCGTTTCCGCGGTCCGTCAAGTTTGCCGAAGTCTTCGCCGAAGCCGCGCTCGATGCAGGACTTACGGTATGGCCCAACGTCGGGCATGCGGATGGTACCAGCGGCGATCTGGTGATGGTGGCGCCGCCGTTCATTATAGAAGAAGAGGAGATCGACGAAATCGTGAGCCGCTTTGGCACGGCTCTGGAGCGGACCGTCGCCGGACTGAAAGTCAGGACATGACCACCACCGCGCCCCCGGCCGAACAATCCAAAGTCACGTACACGTCGGCCAACGTCGACTGGGACGCGTTTCATCGGGAGTTCGACGACGCGCTGGGCAGGGTCCGCTCTCACGCGGGCCGCAATCATCCGCTCTACATCGCCGGCGTGGAGGTCGAATCCGCCGCGCCGCCGATCGTCGATACCTCACCGACCGACACGAGCATCGTGCTGGGACGATTCGCCGCCGCGATGGTCGAACACGTGGACCACGCCGTGAAGGCGGCCCGCGCCGCACAGCCCGCCTGGGCGCGCCGTCATTGGCGCGAGCGCGTCACGCTGCTGCGCCGGGCCGCGGCCCTGATTCGCGAGCGGAAGTTCGAGCTCGCGGCGATCATGAGCCTCGAGGTGGGGAAGAGCCGGCTCGAGTCGATGGGAGACGCGGAAGAGTCCGCCGACTTGATCGACTATTACTGCCGCCAGGTCGAAGACGCCGAGGGGTTCGTGCGCGAGATGGCGCAGGTGACGCCGGTCGAGCACAACACCGACGTGCTGCGGCCGTACGGCGTGTTCGCGTGCATCGCGCCGTTCAACTTCCCGCTCGCGCTGTCGACGGGGATGTCGGCGGCGGCGCTCGTCGCGGGGAACGCCGTCGTGTACAAGCCCGCGGAGGACGCTCCCTGGACGGGACTCAAGCTGTACGAGGTATACCGCGATGCCGGGCTGCCGGCCGGCCTGTTCAACTATCTGTCCGGGCACGGCTCGGATGCGGGCGAGGCGATGTGGCGTCATCCGGAGATCGACGGCGTCGTCTTCACCGGCTCCAAGGACGTTGGAATGCGGATCTTCCATGGGCTCTCGACGCGCTGGATCAAGCCGTGCCTGCTCGAGCTGGGAGGAAAGAACGCCGCCATCGTGATGGAGTCGGCCGATCTCGATGCCGCGGCCGAAGGCGTCGCCCGCTCCGCGTTCGGACTGCAGAACCAGAAGTGCAGCGCGACGTCCCGCGTCTACGTGCACGAAAAAGTCGCGAACGACTTTCTGGAGCGACTGCTCGAGCGAACCCGGGCGTTGAAAATCGGCGATCCGACCGAGCGCGATGTGTTCTTTGGTCCGGTCATCAACGAAGCAGCGGTTGCGAAATTCGAGCGCGCGGTCGTTCAGGCGCGGCGCGAAGGGCTGATCGTGACCGGCGGCAATCGACTGAACGGAAACTTCGTCGCGCCCACGATCGCGCGGCTGCCCCTCGATTCATCGCTGTTCCGCGAGGAGCTGTTCGTGCCGTTCCTGGCCATCGGCGAGGTCAACGACCTCGAGCAGGCGATCGCCGAGACGAACAAAACAGACTACGGGCTCACGGCGGGGATTTTCTCGCAGAGCGAGGCGGAAATCGCTCGGTTCTTCGACGAAGTGGAGGCTGGTGTGTGCTACGTCAACAAACGCACCGGCGCGACCACGGGCGCGTGGCCGGGCGCGCAGCCGTTCACCGGCTGGAAGGGCTCGGGCTCGAGCGGCAAAGGCGGCTGCGGTCCCTACTACGTCGCGCAATTCCTGCGTGAGCAGAGTCGCACGGTGATCGACCCGTGAGCGCGCCCCGAGACTATCCCCGTATCGTCGTGCCGCCGCCGGGGCCCAAGGCGCGCGCGATCGTCGAGCGGCAGGACCGGTTCGCCTCCACCTCCTATCCCAAGGAATACCCGCTCGCCGTGGCGCGCGGGCAGGGACCGATGGTTGAGGATGTGGACGGCAACCGCTACCTCGACTTCATGGCCGGCATTGCCGTCGCTTCGACCGGATATGGACACCCCAAAGTCGTGAAGGCCGTGCAGGACGCCGCCGCGAAATTCATGCACATCTGCGGCAGCGATTTCTACTATGAAAGCTTCGCGGCGTTGTGCGAGCGGCTGGCGCATCTCGCGCCCGGGCCCAGCAAGAAGCGCGTGTTCCTGTCGAACTCGGGGACCGAGGCCGTCGAAGGCGCGATCAAGCTCGCGCGCCATTCGACCGGGCGCCCGGCGATCCTCGGATTCCTTGGCGCCTTCCATGGGCGCAGCTACGGGGGGCTCAGCCTCACCGCGAGCAAAGCGGTGCAGCGCTCCGGATTCGCGCCGTTCCTGCCCGAAGTGCATCACGTGCCCTACGGCTACCGCTATCGCTGCGAGTACTGCCGCGGCGAGTCCGCGTGCACCACGCGCTGCACGTCGTGGATCGAGCAGGAGCTGTTCACGAAAAAGCTTCCCCCCGACAGCGTCGCCGCGATTTTCGTCGAGCCGATTCAGGGCGAGGGCGGCTACGTGGTTCCTCCCGCCGGGTATCTGCGAGAGCTGCGGGCAATCTGCGATCGCTACGGCATCCTGCTCGTGTGCGATGAAGTCCAAAGCGGCATCGGTCGCAGCGGCAAGATGTGGGCGTGCGAGTACGAAGGCATCGAGCCCGACATTCTGCTCTCCGCCAAGGGGCTGGGCAGCGGGATGCCGATCGGCGCGATCATCGCCAAAGAATCGATCATGAAATGGAAGCCGGGCGCGCACGGCACCACGTTCGGCGGCAATCCCGTGTGCTGCGCGGCCGCGCTCGCGACGCTGGACATCGTCGAGCAGGAGCTGCTGCCCAACGTCAACACGATGGGCGAGCGGCTGATCAGCGGCGCGCGCCGCCTGCAGGAGAAATACGCGGCGATCGGCGAGGTGCGCGGCCGCGGGCTCATGGTCGGCGTCGAGTTCGTGAAGGACCGGAACACGCGCGAGCCCGCGCCCGAGGTGCCGCACGAGCTCGTCACGCGCGCGTTCAACAAGGGATTGCTGCTGCTGGGCTGTGGGAAGAGCTCGCTCAGGCTGGCCCCGCCTCTGGTCGTGGACGAGTACGACGTAGACACCGCTCTCCGGATCATCGACGAGTGCCTGCACGAGATGTCGGACTAGCGTCAAAAGTCGTGTCGATGCGGGACGCCGTCGCGCGGCTGGTCCGTGACGGCGACGTCGTCGTCATCGAGGGATTCACCCACCTCATCTCGTTCGCCGCGGGTCACGAGATCATCCGGCAGCGCCGGCGCGATCTCACGCTGTGCCGGCTCACGCCTGACCTCATCTACGACCAGATGATCGCCGCGGGGTGCGCGAAGAAGCTGGTCTTCTCCTGGGCCGGGAATCCCGGGGTCGGCTCGTTGTTCGCGTTCCGTCGCGCGGTCGAGAGCGGGCAGCTCGAGATCGAGGAGTACTCGCATTTCGGGATGGTGGCCCGATTCCTCGCGGGCGCCGCGCGGCTGCCGTTCTGGACCCTGCGCGACTACACCGGCACCGACCTGCCGCGAGCCAATCCGCGCATCAAGTCGGTGACGTGCCCGTACACCGGCGAGGAGCTGGCCACGGTCCCGGCGCTGAACCCCGACGTGACGATCGTGCATGCGCAGCGGGCCGACGCGCAGGGCAATACGCAGGTGTGGGGACTGCTCGGCGTCCAGAAAGAGGCGGCGTTCGCCTCGGAGCGCGTGATCGTCGTGGTGGAGGAGCTGGTGGACGAGCGGGTGATCCGCTCCGATCCGAACCGCACCCTCATCCCCGCGGCGGTCGTCAGCGCGGTGGTGGTCGAGCCGTGGGGTGCGCATCCTTCGTATGCGCAGGGCTATTACGACCGGGACAACGATTTCTACGTGGGGTGGGAAGCGATCTCGAAAGAGCGGACGCAGCTCGCGGACTATCTGGACGAATTCGTCTACGGGGTCCAGACCCGCGCCGAATACATGCAGAAACAACCGCGGCTCGCCGAGCGGCTCAGAGCGGGGGAGCAGTTCAGCACGGGAGTGAACTACGGCTTCTGATTTCACGCCGGACGAAATGATGGCCACCGTCGCCGCGCGCGAGCTCGTCGACGGCGAGGTCGTGTTCGTCGGCATCGGACTGCCGAACCTCGCGTGCAATCTCGCGCGCCGCACGCACGCGCCGAACCTCGTGCTGATCTACGAATCGGGCGCGGTGGGCGCCACGCCCTCGCGCCTGCCGGTGTCGATCGGCGATCCCGCGCTCGTGACCGGTTCCCTGATGGTGTGCGGGATGGCCGACGTGTTTCAGCTGTTTCTGCAGAACGGCCGGATCGAGGTGGGCTTCCTGGGCGGTGCGCAGGTCGATCGCCAGGGCAACATCAACACGACCGTGATCGGGTCGTACGAGAAGCCCACCGTGCGGCTCCCCGGCTCGGGCGGGGCGGCGGAAATCGCGATTCACGCGCAGCGCATCCTGATCGTCGCGAAGCTGTCGCCCCGCGTCTTTCCCGAGCGCGTCGATTTTCTCACCAGTCCGGGGCAGCGCGTCGCCAAGGTGATCACCGACAAAGGGGTGCTCGAGCGCGATCCCAGGACCGGTGAGCTGGTGCTCGCGGCGCTGTATCCGGGCGTCGCCGTCGCCGACGTGCAGGCGGGAGTCGGCTGGCCGCTGCGCGCGAACGCGCCGCTCGCCCGGCTCGAGCCGCCGACCACGATCGAGCTGCAGCTGCTGCGCGACGTGTTGGACCCCAAGCGGCTCTATCTCAAGTCATGACGCTTCCCCTCGCGCTCGCGCTCCTCGTGCTGCAGGCGCCGTCGGAATCCGACTCGCTGGCGATCCGCGTGCGCCAGCTCGCCGACAGCTACATGGTCGCGTACTTCGAGCAGCATCCCGATGAGGCGACGCAGGACGGCGTGGCCAACATCCGCCACGACCGGCTGCCGGACAATTCTCCGGAGTCGCTGGGGCGCTGGCAGCAGCGCGAGGACGCCTGGCTCGCGACGCTCAAGCACATCAACGCCAAGCGGATCGCCGGCCGGCCCGAATGGATTGCGTACGGGATCATGCGCGACGCAATCGAGGGCTCGGTGGCGACGCGGGTGTGCCGTTACGAGCTGTGGAGCGTGGCGCATACGGGCGGCGGCTGGCTCTCGACGATCACCTCCCTGGCCGTGCTGCAGCCGGTCGGCACCGACGAGGCGCGGGCGCAGGCGCTCGCGCGGTGGCGCGCGATTCCCGCCTACATCACGACCGAGACGGCGAATCACCGTGAAGGCCTGCGGCGCCGCTACACCGCGCCCCGCGGCAACGTGCAGATCGCGATCAACGAGCTCGACACGCTGCTCGCCACGCCGCTCGAACAGTCGCCGCTGTACGATCCCGCGCGGCGTGACTCCACGCCCGAGTTTCGCGCGGCGCTGAAGCAGATCATCGAGCAGGACGTCACGCCCGCGATGCGCGCCTATCGTGATTTTCTCGCGAGCGAGTACCTGGGGCGGGCGCGGATTGCGATCGGCGTGTCCGCGAATCCGGATGGACTGGGCTGCTACAAAGCGGCGATTCGCGCGACCATCGGCCTGCCGCTCAGCCCCGATTCCATTCATCAGATCGGGCTGGCGACGGTGGAGCAGCTCGGGGAAGGGATGCGCCGGATCGCGCAACGGTCCTTTGGCACCGACGACGTCGCGCGGCTGCTCGAGCGCTTGCGGCGCGACACCGCGTTTACATTCCACGATCGCGAGGAGATGCTCCAGACCGCGCGCGATGCGCTGCGGCGCGCGCAAAGCGTCATGCCGCGCTGGTTCGGGCGGCTGCCGCACGCGGCCATCGTCGTGGAATCGTATCCGGCATTCCGCGAGCGCACGAGCGTGGGCGAGTGGAATCCGCCGGCCGAAGACGGCAGCCGGCCGGGCATTTACTACGTGTCCACCTACGATCCCCGCCACAAGTCGCGCGCCGACCTCGAGCCGCTGTCGTTCCACGAAACGATTCCCGGCCATCACCTGCAGGGCGCGATCGCGCTGGAGCGCGGCGATTCGATTCCGGGGATCGGCCGCTATTTCTGGTCGCCGGGCATGGGCGAAGGGTGGGCCGAGTACTCCGAGCAGCTGGCCGACGAGATGGGCCTCTACAGCTCGGAAATCGAGCGCTTCGGAATGCTCGCGGACATCACGCTCTCGGCGACGCTGCTCGTCGTCGACACCGGCATTCACACGCTCGGCTGGACGCGCGCGCAGGCGATCGACTACATCCGCGAGCACACGCACGTGCCGCTGCTGCGCGCCGAGGTCGTGGCGGATCGCTATCCGGTGTGGCCGGCGCAGGGGCTGTCGTACGGCCTCGGGCGTCTCGAAATCTGGCGCCTGCGCGAGCTCGCCGAGCGCAAGCTGAAGGATCGGTTCGACATCCGCGCATTTCATGACCGGGTCCTGGAGAATGGCGCGGTGCCGCTGCCGGTCCTGCGCGCCGCGATCGAACGTTGGCTCGACGCCTCGCGTTAGTCCTGGCGTTGATTCCGGCGGCGCTGCTCGCACAGCGCGAGCCCGTGCTCAGACAAGTCGATGTGCCGCACGCCTACTACTGGCGTGAGATGTACGTCCCTCAAGTCACCAGCGGTCCCAGCGCCGCGACCTGGGCGCCCGATGGAACCGAGCTGATCTATTCGATGGACGGGACCCTGTGGCGCCAGCGCATCGGCGTCGGGGTCGC
The DNA here is from genome assembly GCA_035573235.1 of Gemmatimonadales bacterium. Classification (GTDB taxonomy): domain Bacteria; phylum Gemmatimonadota; class Gemmatimonadetes; order Gemmatimonadales; family GWC2-71-9; genus 20CM-2-65-7. Next base: position 1,265 of record DATMZX010000252.1, on the reverse strand, counting down.
GCGCCAGCTCACGTCGGGACCCGCGTACGATTATCAGCCTGACTGGTCCCCGGACGGCCGAACAGTCGTCTTTGCGCGCTATGCGCGGGACGCGATCGAGCTGCAGCTGCTCGATCTCCAATCGGGCAAAGTCACTCCGCTCACCGCGAATGGCGCGGTGAACGTCGAGCCGCGCTGGTCGCCCGACGGCACGCGCATCGCCTTCGTGTCGACGGCGTACAACCGACGGTGGCACGTGTTCATCCTGAGTCGCGTAGCGACGAAGGATTTGCTTTTCGGCGAGCCAACGCGCTTGACCGAAGACAATGACAGCAAACTGCCGCGCTACTACTACAGCCGCTGGGATCACTACATCTCGCCCGCCTGGTCGCCCGATGGAAAAGAGCTCGTGCTCATCTCGAACCGCGGCCACATCCACGGCGCCGGCGGATTCTGGCGCATGGACGCCCGGCCCGGCGCACCACTGCGCGAGATCCGCTACGAGGAGACGACGTGGAAGGCGCGGCCCGACTGGTCTCCTGACGGGACGCGCATCGTGTACAGCTCCTATTTGGGCCGGCAATGGAACCAGCTGTGGATCATGCCGAGCGAGGGCGGTGATCCGTTCCCGCTGACGTATGGGGACTTCGACGCGACCGCGCCACGCTGGTCGCGCGACGGCAAGCGGATTGCCTTCGTCTCGAACGAAACCGGGAACACCGCGCTGTGGGTGCTCGACGTCGTCGGGGGCGCGCGGCAGGCGGTCGTGCCGGCGGAGCGGCGCTATCGCGATTCAGTCGGGACGCTGCAGCTCGAGATTCGGGACAGCGGCGGCCGTCTCATACCGGCGCGCGTTTCAGTGACCACTTCCGAAGGCCGCGGCTACGCGCCGGCGGATGCCTGGCGTCATGCCGACGAAGCGTTCGATCGCAGCGAGCGCCGGTTCGAGTATCCCTACTTCCACGCGAACGGCACCGCTGACCTCACCGTCCCCGCGGGCCCCGTGCACGTCGAAGTGTGGCACGGCCCCGAATTCCGCGTGTTTCGCGGCGACTTCACGGTGCCGGCGGGCGGGAGCGTCGTGCATCGCGTACTGCTCCAGCGGCTGGCCAATCTGCCGGCGCGCGGCTGGTGGAGCGGGGACGTGCACGTCCACATGAACTACGGCGGCGCCTATCGCAACACGCCGCGCAAACTCTCGTTCCAGGGGCGCGCCGAAGACCTCCACGTGGTCGAGAATCTGATCGTGAACAAGGAACAGCGGATTCCCGACATCGCCTACTTCC
>DATMZX010000251.1:0-10157 GCA_035573235.1 Gemmatimonadales bacterium | reverse complement strand
ATCGGATGAGACTCGCTCTGTAGCGCGATGTATCCGGCGGTGAGTAGTTTGCCGTCCTGCTTCACCGCCGGATCGAAGTTGTTGACGACTCCCCCACCGATCTGCGGTTTGGAGTACTCGAAGACCGTATCGCCGTTCACGATGTGCTTGACAATCGAATCGCCGAGCACCATCGCCTCGACGCGCACCCACTGCTCGCCGTTGTACGTCTTGGAGCGCGAGTTGAGGCAGTGCTCGGTGATGAGCTGGCCCTTGATGACGATGTTGGTACCGGGCGTGCAGACGTTGGCCGTCGGCCGCTCGCCCGTGCCGTTCCCGCCGAGCAGCTGGACTTCGATCGAGATCGGAAAGTCCTGGTCCTTCGCCATGCTCTTGGCGGACTGCGAATGGATCATGATGCCGCTGTTGCGGAGCGCCCAGTCGGCGCCGCCGGGTGCCTGCTGCCCCACGAAGCGGTACTCCACGGCGATGATGTAGCGCGAGAACGGCTCGTGGTAGAAGATGTGCCCGAATTGATTGTTGAAGCCGTGGTAGCCGTCGTAGCGGACCTTCAGGAGCCCATCTTCGACGCGGAAGGTGTTCGCGAAATTGTCGTTCAGGTCGTGGCCGGTGATTTTCACATCCCAGCCGTCGAGATTCTTGCCATTGAAGAGCTGAATCCACTCGCTGCGCTGCGGCGCCGGGGATTGCACGAGCGCGCCGCACGCCACCGCCGCGACGATTGCTTTCAGCATCAGTACCTCAGGCCAAAGCCGAACTTGTAGAGCGGCGCTTTGGAATCGTGGGGCACGTCCGGCTTCTGCGCCGCGACCGCTTCCATCGATGACGGCAGCTCGAAGGGCAGTTTGCCCTCCGGGCTCGCCAGACCTGTGACCACGTCGAGCAGGGCCGCGTCACTCACCCCGAAATTCGCGATCACGGCGCGTGCCCGCGCTTTGAGCGGCGTCAGGATCGCAGGCCGGTCGAGATAGACGGTGACGATGGTCGGCACCGTGGCGCTCACGCGCTTGAACGTCTCGTAATCGGGATCGCCGTCCTTGAACGCCAGGTTGCCTTCGTGGAAAAACTGGCCGAACACGTACTGCGGGTGCAGTCGCTCGAACGGCGCGCTCAGCCGCATGATCGCGACCTCGGCCTGCGCCGGATCGGTCACCACGGTGAAACCGGCTTTCGACGCCGCATCGGCCGAGATCCCGAGCAGGTAGACACGCTTCGAGCCGCGCAGCGGCAACATGCGCTCCTTGTTCTCGAGGAGCACCAGCGCGCGGCGCTGCGCCGCGCGCGCGGCGGCGAGGAATGAGCCGTTGCCCACGATCCGCGTGGCGGCGGCGAGATCGACGTAGGGATTGTCGAACAGGCCCTGCTGGAACTTCTGAATGAGCACCCGGACGACGGACGTATCGAGCTGCGCTTCAGTCAGCTCGCCGGCGCGCACCGCATCCACCAGCATGTCGGCGCGCTCGGTCCCGCCGAACTGATCGACGCCGGCCTGGACCGCTTTCACGAACCGCGCCCGCATCGACAAACTTTCGACGCCCCACGGCATGCCGAGGTCGGCAAACGAGGGCCGCTCGCCGGCCGGCGCACCGTGCTTACACTTGTCGTTGCAGTCCCGCGTGATCGACCAGTCAGTCACCACAATTCCACGGAACCCATACTTGACGCGCAACATGTCGGTGAGCAGCTGCTTGCTGTAGCCCGCCCCCACCGGCTCGAGCTGTTTCCCGTTCCACTTCACGTCCTGGAGGATCGAGTACGTCGGCATCAGGCCGGCGGACTTCGCGGCGAACGCGCCGAGGAACGGACGGATGTGGTAGTCGAGATTCTTGCCGGGGAAAACGGCGACGCGACCGTAGTAGCTGTGACTGTCGAAGCCGTCCTTGGCCGCGCCGTACCCCACCCAGTGCTTTACGACCGTGACGACGCTGCCCGTATCCAGCCCGTTGGTCCCATGCTGGAATCCGGCGACATACGCGCCCACCATCCGCGCGGCCAGATCGGCGTCCTCCCCGAACGTGCCGGCGATCCGGCCCCAGCGCGGCTCCGTCGCGAGGTCGGCTTGCGGTGAGAGCGCCATGTGAATGCCCACCGCGCGGTATTCCTGCCGCGCGATGTCGCCGAACTGGCGCATCAGGGCGGTATCACCGATCGCGGCGAACCCGAGCGCTTCAGGCCACTGCGAGAAGCCGTTCGCCTGCTGCGTGGCCCCGACGACAAACTGAAAATGATGCCGCGGGTCGGTGCTGATCGTGAGCGGGATGCCGAGCCGCGTGTTCTCCGCGACGCGCTGCAGCGCGTTGTTCTGCGCGGCGAGCGTGGCCGGATCGGCCTGCAGCCGCGTGATCAGGCTGTTGACCTTGACGCTGTCGATCAGCGCGCGATTCGCCACGGTGTCGTAGTCGCGCCCAAAGCCGACACCGCCCGTGGGACCCCCGGTGCGGGCGGTGCCGTGCATCATCACGCCGGCTTTTTCCTCGAGCGTCATCCGCGCCACGAGATCGCGCGCGCGCTGCTCGGGGGTGAGCCGCGAGTCCTCGTACGGATCGAGAACCCCGTTCTTGTTCAGGTCCCGGTACTGATGGCCGTCCTGCTGCAGGAGCGGTGCCTGGACGGCCAAAATCAGCAACAGCGCAATCACATGCCGCCTTGACGCTGCGCCGTGGGCGGCAGGAGCCCGTTCAGCCGCAGGTAGTTCGCTTCCTGGCTGTAGTGATCCGCCCAGTCGCCAACCGTGATCAGAGTGGCGGCCGCGCGCGTGAGATTCATGCCGAACATCGAGACCGGAGCGGCGAGGTTTGCGTCATCCAGCTTCGCGAAGGTCTGCTCGCAGAACTGGAAGGTCTCTTTGAGTCGAGCGATCAGCTGCTCTTTGGTGTTCGTGGTATCCATCTTGGTGCGCTGCGGGACATCGATCCCCGCGGTCTTGCCGCACAGGATGTCGTTGCCCTCGTTCGCGAGGTGCACCTGGATCTGCGCGAAACTCATCTGCGCCGGTGTCGGACGATAGTTGTATTTCTCCGCGGGCATCGCCTCGGCGGCGGCCACCAGGATGCGACTGTAGCGCTGCGTCATCTGACGCAGCGCGTCGGCGACGGGGCTCTTCGACGCCGCGGGTGCGGCGGCCGGCGCTGCCTGACTGGAAAGCGCTTGCGGCAGCGCGGCGAGGGTGATTAGCAGAAACGTGCGTGCTTTCATTGTACACCTCCGAATAAGGGGCTCAGGTAAATCTCGGCGCGGCGGGCTTCGCCGCGTAAATGAATTCGTAATACTCGCGCATCTTCAAGCCGGCGGCGGCAGCCTCATCCACGATCACGATCGCGTCGCGATGCATCTGCAGCGCGCTCGCGGTGATCATACTGGTCACCGGCCCTTCGACGGCCTGCGCGATCGCCGTCGCCTTGGACTTGCCGCTCGCCACCAGGACCAGCCGCCGTGCTTCAAGAATGGTACCGACTCCCATCGTGATAGCGTAGACCGGCACGTCCTCGCGTTTCTCGAAGAAGCGCGCGTTGTCGTCGATCGTCTGCTTGGACAGCGTCTTGAGCCTGGTGCGCGAGCTCAGCGAGCTCGTCGGCTCGTTGAATCCGATGTGCCCATCCGTCCCGATCCCGAGGATCTGCAGGTCGATCCCGCCGCACTCGACGATGCGCTTCTCGTACCACTGGCAGAACGCGGGATAGTTGCTGGTCGTGCCGGACGGGATGTTGATGTTTTGGGGCGGGAGGTTGACGTGGCTGAAGAAGTGCTCGTGCATGAAATGGTGGTAGCTCTGCGGATGGGTCACGTTCAATCCCACATACTCGTCGAGGTTGAACGTCGTCACCCGTGAAAAGTCGACCTGTTCCTGTTCGTGCAGCCGCACCAGCTCTTTGTACAGACCGAGCGGGGTCGATCCGGTTGCCATGCCGAGCACGGCGTTGGGTTTGGTGTTGAGCAGTTCGGCGACGAGCTGCGCCGCGAGGCTGCTCATGGCCTCGTAGTCGCGCTGGATGATCACTTCCATGGGCGGGATTTTGCCCTAATTGGGGCCTGGGCGCCAGAACCTTCCGGACCGCTCCCCCGTAGTAAATTCTCAGCCAATGCCTGAGCCACTCCACGAGCGTGTCGTCGCCGCCATAGGCCAGCAATACGAAGTCGAGCAGGAAATCGGGCGGGGTGGAATGTCGGTCGTCTTCCGCGCCCGCGACCGCCGGCTCAACCGGCTCGTCGCCATCAAGGTGCTCCCTCCCGAGCTGGCGTACGACCCCGCCATTCGCGCGCGCTTCACCCGTGAGGCGCAGACCGCCGCGCAGCTCGCGCACGCGCACATCGTCCCGATCTACGACGTGGGTGAGAAAGACGGACTCGCGCACTTCGTCATGGCGCTCGTGACGGGCGGCAACCTGGCGGAGCTGCTGGCGCGCGAGCCGCGCCAGCCGATCGAGGAAGCGCGCCGCATACTGCGCGAGATCGCCGACGCGCTGGCCTACGCGCATACCCGCGGCGTGATTCACCGCGACATCAAGCCCGACAACATTCTGCTCGACGCGGCGAGCGGCCGGGTCATGGTCACCGACTTCGGAATTGCCCGCGCCATCGAAGCGGGCTCACGGCTCACCGTGACGGGAGCCGCGGTCGGCACGCCCACCTACATGTCGCCCGAGCAGGCAGTGGGCGAGCGCGACATCGACGGCCGCACCGACATCTATTCCCTCGGCGTGATCGGCTATCAGATGCTGACGGGGCGCGTGCCGTTCACGGCGGCGAATCCGATGGCGCTCCTGCTCAAGCACGTGGGCGAGCGGCCTCGCCCGATCGCCGATCTACGGTCCGACGCCCCGAAGCCGTTTCGCGATGTGATCGAGCGCGCGCTGCTGAAGGAGCCGGAGGAACGCTGGCCGACGGCGGCGTCGTTGCGCGACGCGCTCGTGGGCGGCGAAGCGGCGGCTTCCGTCCGCTACATTTCTCCCCGGCCGCCCTCGAAGGTCGTCGCGGCCCCAGTCGCGCTGGTGGAGAACGGAATCGTGGTGGAGCCGGCGCATCTCGTCGGCTTGAGTCCCGAGCAGAAAGCGGATCTGCGCCTGTGGCACGGGCGAACGAATCTCCGCGACCGGATCAAGGGGATGCGCGGCTACACGGTGCTCGCGCTCGGTGCCGCCGTCTTGGGGATCGCGGGCTTTGTCTTTGGCGTGGGCGAGGCTCCACCGTTCGTGCTCTCCCCGATCATTCCGATCTACATGGCCGCCAAGTGGTGGCGGCGCGCGCAGTCACTGCGTCACAGCGGCGTCCAGCTGCGCCGTGTGCTGCTCATGCCGCGCGCGCAGTGGGTGCTGCCGGCGCCGCGACCGTCGCTGGTGGAGCGCGAGCTGGCGAAGCTCGCGCCCCGTGACGTCGTCGAGGGACCGTGCGGCGCCGCGCTGCGGCAGGCGGTCGAAGATCGCCTGGCGATCACGCAAATGCAGGAGGCGCTGCCCAAGCCCGATCGCGCGCTGCTCCCCGATCTCACCTCGACGGTGAATGCCCTGGTGGATCGGGTCGTGCATGTCGCGCAGATGCTGCAGCGCCTGGAAGAGGAGAAGGATCCGCGTATCGCGCGGCATCTCGAGGATCAACGCGCGGCGCTGCGCCGCCAGCTGGAGTCGGCCGGCATGGCGCTGCAAAACATCAGGCTCGACCTGATCCGGTTCCGGTCGTCGGGGCTGGCGTCGGCGCTCGCCGACGTTTCGAGCGCGACGCAGCAGGGACGCGCGCTCTCGCGCGAGATCGCCACCGCGCTCGAGGCGGTGGCGGAGGTGAACAACCTCTAGGCGGCGGCCGCGCGCGGCTGCAACGCGCAGCTGCAGCGCATCGCCGCCCGCTCGTGCGGGGCCGGGACGAGGTGGTAGACCATCGCCACCACCATCGGGATGAACACGATCGTATTGTAGAACAGATGCAGCTCGAGCCGCGGGAACCAGAGCTGCGCGATGCTCGTCGGAACCGATCGCCCGAAGAACGGCGTGCCGAGAATCACCTGCAGCTGCAGTAGCGCATGCTCGATGTGATGCCAGAACTGAATGATGAGCGCGGCCATCCACCAGGTCCGCGATTTCCCGACGAATCCCGGTACCAACGCCCAGATGCCGACCAGCATGATCACCGCGTAGCCGTAGTGCAGGACTTCCGAGTGTACGAGCCACGGAAACGCCAGTCCCAGAAAACCGAGCGCGTGATGCATCGGCCAGTGCAGGACGTACACCTGATACGCCTGCGTCAGATGCTCGGCCCAATGCAGCAACACGATTCCGGTGAATAGCTGCAGCGTTCGTTCGTGCCAGGCGCTGTTCAAGCGCTCACGAAAAGCCGTCATCAGTCTGCTTCCTCCCAGCGTCTGGCCCGCTCCAGCGCCTTCCTCCAGCCCGTCTCGAGCCGCTTTCGGTCGACTGCCTTCATCGACGGCGTGAATCTGCGGTCCACCTGCCATTGCGCCGCGATCTGCTTCTGGTCCTTCCAATACCCCACGGCGAGTCCAGCGAGGTAGGCCGCGCCGAGCGCCGTGGTTTCGGTGACTTTCGGCCGCACGACGGGGACGCCGAGCAGACTCGACTGGAACTGCATCAGGAGGTTGTTCGCCGAGGCACCGCCGTCGACGCGCAGCTCCTTCAGCTTGATTTTCGCGTCCGCTTGCATGGCCCGCAACACGTCGGCCACCTGGAACGCGATCCCCTCGAGCGCCGCGCGCGCGAGGTGCGCGGCGGTCGTGCCGCGCGTCACGCCCGCGACGAGGCCCCGCGCGTATTGATCCCAGTGTGGCGCGCCGAGTCCCGCGAATGCCGGAACGAGATAGACGCCGTCAGGATCGGTGACCTGCGCGGCCAGCGCCTCGACTTCGGACGAGGACTTGATGATCCCGAGACCGTCGCGCAACCACTGCACGACGGCGCCCGCAATGAAGATCGAGCCCTCGAGCGCATACTCCATGCGATTGCCGATGCGCCAGGCGACCGTCGTCAGCAGGTTGTTTTTCGACACGATCGGCTTGGTGCCGGTGTTCATCAGCATGAAGCACCCGGTGCCGTACGTGTTCTTGACCATCCCCGGCTGCGTGCACGCCTGGCCGAACAGCGCGGCCTGCTGATCGCCCGCGATTCCGGCAATGGGAATCGAGCCGCCGAGCACCGTCGCGTGTCCGTAGACCTCGCTCGACGAGCGGACCTCGGGGAGAACGGCGCGCGGCACGCCGAGCAGCTTGAGGAGCTGATCGTCCCAGTCGCCTTTCAGATTGAACAGCATCGTGCGCGACGCGTTGCTCGGATCGGTGACATGCACTCGGCCACCCGTGAGGTTCCACACCAGCCAGGTGTCGATCGTCCCGAACGCGAGCTTGCCGGCGGCGGCCTTGGCCCGCGCGCCGGGGACGTTTTTCAAGATCCATTCGAGCTTGGTGCCCGAGAAATACGCGTCGACGACGAGACCGGTCTTGCGCTTGATCGCGGCGCCTCCGCCGCGCGCCTTCAGCTGATCGCAGCGAGCCGCGGTGCGGCGGTCCTGCCACACGATCGCGTTGTGAATCGGCACCCCGGTGTCGCGATCCCACACGACGGTCGTCTCGCGCTGATTCGTGATCCCGATGCCCGCGACGTCGGACGGGCTCAGCCCCGCCTTCTTCATGGCTTCCTGCGCCGTGTAGAGCTGCGTCGCCCAGATTTCGTTCGCGTCGTGCTCGACCCAGCCCGGCTTGGGGAAGATCTGGCGGAACTCCTTCTGGGCCGACGTGACGACGCTGCCGGCGTGATCGAACACGATCGTGCGCGAGCTCGTCGTCCCCGCATCGAGCGCCAGGATGTACTTCATGCGGGCCACCAGGCCTTATAGAGGAAGGCCGCGATGATCCCACCCAGAATCGGCGCCACCACTGGAATCCAGGCGTAGCCCCAGTCCGAGCTCCCCTTACCGGCGATCGGCAGCACCGCGTGCGCGAGACGGGGCCCCAGATCGCGCGCGGGATTGATCGCGTAGCCCGTCGGCCCACCGAGCGAAAGGCCGATCGCCCACACGATGACGCCGACGAGGGCCGGGCCGAGGCCCACATTCCAGCCGTAGTCCGGGTTCAGGTTTTTCGGCGTGAGAATCGCCAGCACGCCGAGCACGAGCACGGCGGTGCCGATGACTTCGGTGATGATGTTGGAGACGGGACTCCGGATCGCGGGGCCGGTGCAGAACACCGCGAGCTTGGTCGCCGGATCCGGCGTCTCGCCCCAATGCGGCAGGTACGCGAGCCACACGATCGTGGCGCCGAGGAACGCGCCGAGCAACTGCGCGCCGATGTACACCGGCACGAGGCTCCAGGAGAGCTTGCCGATCGACGCGAGCCCGATGGTGACGGCGGGGTTGAGGTGGGCGCCGCTGAATGTCCCGACCGCGTAGACTGCGACCGTCACACCGAACGCCCAGCCCGCCGTGATCACGATCCAGCCGGAATTCTGACCTTTGGTGCGGTTGAGCACGACATTCGCTACCACGCCATCGCCGAGGATGATCAGCAGCATCGTGCCGAGGACTTCCGCGAGGAAAGGAGACATGAAGCGGCGAAGCTACGCCCGTTCCTTCGCCTTGTCCACACAGGTATTATGGAGAACCATCTTCATCGCGAGGTCGCTATGCCGCGACGCCTACTCGCAATTCCCGTTGCCTTGCTGTTCGCCGCCTCGCTCGCCGCACAGTCCGATCGAGGCCCCGGCATCCGAACGTCGATGGTCGAGACCTACGTCGAGACGGGCCAGTTCATCATCTATCCGTTCTACGCGTATTCCTGGGACCACAACTACGAGTATCAGCCGTCGATGTTCGGCATCGGACTCGACCAGGATTTCAACGGCACCTATCGCACGCACGAAGCGCAGCTGTTTCTCGCGTACGGGGTCACGGATTGGCTGGCCGTAGAGCTCGAGGGATCACGCATCATCGCCGACTTCACGAAGGACCCGACTGATGCCTCCGGCACGCCGGCGAGTCTGCGCGAATCCGGGACCGCCGACATCGCCGGACAAATCCGCCTGCGGCTCGCCCCGGAGCGGGGCCGGCGGCCCGAGTTCTTCGCGGCGGTCGAGTTGTTGCCGCCGCAGCAGTCCGGCTCGGTGCTCATCGGGGACGAGCAGTGGGACGTGAAAGGCGAGATCGGCGCGGCGCGCGCCTATCGTTGGGGCACGATGACGTTCCGCACCACGATCGAATACAATCGCGGCGACACGCACTGGGATCTCGGAGAGACGTCGCTCGAGTATCTGAAGCGGCTCTCGCCCGCGTGGCGCGTGCTGATGGCGATCGAAGGCGGGGAAGGCGGTGCGCCCGACGACTGGACGCTCGTCTCCGCGGCGCGCTGGCGCGTCGCGCGCGGCATCGACCTCAAATTCGTGAATGGGCTGGGACTGTTTCCGAAATCGACCGACTGGGAAGCTCAGATCGGTGTCTTGATCAGCGCTGGGCGCCCCGGGTGGTGATCAGAATCGCTCCCTGATCGTGGTTCAAGCCGTACCGCGCGGAGGCTTGAATCCCGTCCAGATGCTTGATGTACGCCACGCTCGTGATCCGCACCGAGCGCAGCATCTCGACGGCGCCGACATGCACGTCGTCGATGTAGACCTGGACTTCGCCGTCGGGACCGCGCTTGTTGAGCCACAGCGGCCGCAGTGCGGCAACGGCTTCGGCGGCTGAATAGAAGTTGCGCGTGCCCCATTCCTCGGGCCGCAGTGTTTCCCGGTCGGTGGGTGCGGCACCACCCGGCTGCGCGCCACCGCCACAGGCGGTCGCGACGACGAGCGCGGTTACGGAGCCGAGCAAGCGCAGCCGGTTCATGAGCATCGGAAATACGGTCACGGTCCGGCAGTCGCAAGGGTCTGTATGACCTGTGGGGCGGGCGGCGCGAACTTGCGACGCTCCGCCCGGTGCGCGCGCAGGTCGGCGGCCGTTTTCAAGACCACGAGCAGGACCAGCGCCAGCGTGGGCGAACCGAGCGTCATCACGATCCAGCCGCCAATCAGCACGGCGAAATGCAGGATGAACACGCGCGCATAGGGCTGCATCATCAGCACGTCCAGCGAGGCGCGCTGGTACTCACCGTTCTTGATGTAATTCCAATAGAAGGAGAGGCCGTGGCTGAGCACGAGACTCAGCACGGCCCAACCGAGATGGTTGGCGCG
>DATMZX010000250.1:0-4837 GCA_035573235.1 Gemmatimonadales bacterium | reverse complement strand
TGCCCCAGGGCGACGCGTGGTTCTGGTCGCCGGGCTGGCCCACCGCGACCGGCATCTTCACGCGCGTCCACGTGCTCCCGATCGAGACGTTTGACTCGGGGGCAACGCCTAAGGCGGGCGAGCAACGGGTTGAGCCCAAGCGCGCGGCCGACGTCGATCTCGAGGCGCTGCGCCGTCAGATGGCCGCCACGATCGAGAAAGCGAAAGCCGACGATCCCAAGGAACTGCGTCGGCGCATCGCGCAGCTCGAGGCTGAGGCGCGGAAGAAACCGGCGTCCGCAGCTGCGGCCGAGGATCCAAAGGCATTTGAGCGGCGCGTGGAGCGCGCGCTGGCGCCGATTCTCAAGGAAGCGGAAGCGCGCGACCGCCAGCTGCGCGCGCTCGTGGATCGGTTAGGCACGACGATGAACCGCATGGTGACGCTCGCCGGTGAGGGCGCGGCAGCAGCCAACGCCGTGCACGAATTCCTCTCGACGCCGATCACATCGAATGGTCATGGAAGTGCGAACGCGGGGCGCCTGCTCGGCGCCGAAGAGCACCGCGGGAATCCTCAGTCCGCGCGCCGTCTCAGTCGGGCACTCCCCGAACGGCGTCCTGAGGGCACGCACGCGGAGGCAGGTCGGAGAGACGATCACTCACACGCGTTGCCGCGCGGCGAGCACGCCATCCTGACCGCGGTCGCGCAGCATCTCGACGGCGTCACGCGCGAGCAGCTCACCGTGCTCACCGGCTACAAGCGGTCGAGCCGCGACACCTATCTCCAACGGTTAGGCGCAGCGGGTCTCGTCGCGGTCAACGCCGACGGGACGATCCGGGTGACGGCCTCCGGCCTCGAGCAATTAGGCGCGGACTTCGAGCCGCTTCCGACGGGCGACGAGCTGCGCGCGTACTGGCTCAATCGGTTGCCGCTCGGCGAACAGACCATCCTCCGTGCGCTCACCGAGGCATATCCCGACGGGATCGACCGCGGCGAGCTCTCGGCCCGCACCAACTACAAGCGCTCGTCGCGCGACACGTATCTGCAGCGGCTCGGTGCACGAAAGCTCGTCACCGTGGATGCGGATTCGTCCGTGCGCGCGAGCGACATCCTCTTTGACTGATGATGATCATGACTAAGCCGCCGTCGTTGACGTTGAGCGGGAGACGGCCGTCGCCGGGCACACGGGCCTTGCCGGCACCACGGGTAGGGACGACTCGCGACCGTGGGTCTCGATCGACGGCCCCCGTGCCGTCGCCGGCGGCTGTCTCCCCATCGCTCACAGCGCCGCACGAGGACCGGGTGGTGCGGTGCCGCGAAGCGCTGCGCATCTTAGGGTGCTCGCGCGCCACCCTCTACCGCTTGCCGATCAAGCGCGTGAAGATCACCGAAGGGCCGCACGGCGCCGTGGGCTGGTGGCTCTCCGATCTCCGACTGCATCTCACGCTCCGTACGGGCTAATCCCATGGTTTCTGTCTGGAAGCCGGCGACGCGGCCGGGCTACAAGATTCGGGTGACGCTGCCTGACGGTCGTGAGATCACGACGTCGTTGGGCACGCATTCGGCAGCGCAGGCCGAGCGGATGCGGCGCTTCTTCGCGACGCTCGAGGACGACCGCCACTGGAACGCCCTCGCGCTCGTCGTCGATCGGCAGCAGACGCCGGGCCAACTGTACGATGCCCGGCACGCGCTCGATGCCGTGGTTGCGCAATTCGCCCCGGATACCGATCTCGAGCCCTATGTCGACGAGTGGGCCGGCCGCGGAAAGCGCGGGCGCACCCATGCCGACTATGTGCGCCAGGTGCGCACACTCATCGCGTTAGGCGTCCCCTTCCCGCGCGCGGAATTGACGCGGGGGCGCGTCTCGCGCTGGCTCGCCGAGCTCCCCGTCGATGACCCGACGCGGAACCGCTACCGCTCGGCCATGAGCCAGTTCGCGCGATGGTTGGTGGAGCGCGACGTCCTCGAGACGAATCCGGTGCGCGACGTCGCCGCCTTCGCCGAGCACGAGCCGCGGACCACGCATCTCTCGCCGGCGGACGCGAAGCTCCTCGTCGCCGCGCTCGACGGCCAGGCGCAGCTCGTCGCGGCGCTCATGGCGGCGGCGCCGGTCGAGTGGGCGGCGGTTGCGCGTGCGCATCGGCGCGACCTCGATCTCGCGAAGCGCACCTTTCACGCGAAAGGATCCAAGAGCCGCTATCGGAATCGCCTGGTGGACCTGACCGAAGCGTGGGCCGTGGCGGTGCTCAAGCGCTGCGTCCGCGGCGTCTTCCCCGGGGCGCCGCTCGTCACGATCACCGTGTGGGATGCGCTCGACCAGCAGCTCGCGGCGTGCGATCGGCTCGGCCTGCCGCATCACACGCTCCACGATTGGCGGCACACGTACGCGGTGACAGCACTCGTCCGGGGCGACGATCCGCAATTCATCAAGCGGCAGTTAGGCCATGCGCCCAACAGTCCGCTCTTGCATACGACGTACGGCGTCTACGAGGCCCAGGGGCGGACGGCGCGGCAGGCCGCTACCCATGGCGCATCCCATGGAGCGAAATAACATGAAGCGTGAGCCTGTAAGTTGTTGTGGGACAAGTGACCCGGGCGGGTCTCGAACCCGCGACCTACGGATTAAAAGTCTGGCCGTGGGTGTTTGTCAATGTCTCACGTTGTTCCGCGATGCCCCTGCATCGGTCTCTCTTCGTCTCTCGGCATCTCAGTCCCGCGCTACCCATCGCGCATCCCATCGACTGACGGTTAGGCAGGCGCTCATCATCGCCCGGTGGGCGCTGTGACCGCCCCCGCACGAAAGTGCTACTCGATAGGGTGCGAGCGACCAGCAACGCACCGCGTGCGCGGGATGCTCGGCGGCGACATCACGCCGAAGGACTATTGCGAGCCGTGCGCGCAGAAGTACGTCGAGATAAGCCGCGCGCTGGGCTGTGGCGCTGAAATCGCGCTGATCACTCCGTCGGCGCTACCTGAGCCTGCAGCGCACGCCAGCGATGCAGTCCAGCGGCTGCGCGAGGCAATCGTCGCGGAGCGCGGCAACGGAGCAGCGACATACGTCGCGGGCGGCACGAGACGCGATACTGACACGGACGCCGCCATCGCCGCCGTCGAGCAGGAACTGGCGCAGCTGGTGAGGGACAGGGAACGGCTGGACTGGCTCGCGACGCATGGCCGTCCGATCGAGCTGCTCGGCACCGAAGATAAGGTCGGCCTTCACTACGGTCTCGTCGCGGCACCCGAAGTCCCGCTCCGCGAAGCAATTGACACCATGCGCGCGGCGGAGACAGCCCATGCCTAACCGCGATTGGGCGCGCATCCGCGAGGCGTGGGAACACCGGGGACACCGGTCGATCGCGCAGCTCGCCCTCCAGTTCGGCGTCAACGAGTCGACGCTCCGGTATCGCGCGGCGCGCGAACGATGGGCCAAGCCCACGCGCAACCTCCGGCTGACCAGCGCCGGATTCCCGACCGGCACCGTCCGCGCGCGCTGCCACGACTGCGGCGCCGTCTACCAAGCCACGCTCACCCGTGACGGCGCGAGTCCGCACTGCGCGCCACTCCCTCTCGCCCGCGAGGCCTAACCCATGAAGTTCTCGAAGATCAAAGCGACGGGTAAGAAAGTGGTCCTCATCTGGACCACGAGCGAGCACGGCGTCGAGACCGAGCATCATGTCACGTCCGACGAGGAGCCCAAGCCCGAATTTCCCAAGGCGCTCGACGCGTTCGTGCCGTTCGTCATCGAGCTGTTGGGACTCACCGACAACTCGACCTTCCGGAACGATCTCCACGTGACGGGCCTCTCGATCGACGTCGGCGAGGACGAGCGCCGCGGCTTGGTGATCACCTGCCGGAAGGAGCTCGCGCGGACCAACGGGCCGCTCATCTTCAACCTGCCGCACATCCGGGAACCCAAAGCGGACGGCACGGAAGCGCCGGTCGCGGGCGTCTGGCTCGTGGGGATGGACAAGGCGCTGCAGAAGGTGCAGGTCCAGGCGCAGAAGTTCCTGGACGGCGAGCGGTCGCAGACAACGCTGGAACTGCAGCATGCCTAACGCGCACATGACATGGGAGGAGAAGTTCGAGGCGATCAACGCGCTCGGCGAGGCCGTGCTCAAGATGCGGGCGCCGGGCGACTGGCACGTCTACCAGCCCGGCGTTGATATCTCCAACCGCGTCGTCATTGGATCGAGATACGGCAGCGGGCGGACTCCGGAGGCTGCCGTGCAGGAGCATTGGACAGGACTGACGGAGCTGCGCGCCACTGAAGTGATTGTCATCAACGCGTTTCGGGACAATCGGCGCCACCTCCGGTGGAACGGCTACCGGTGGGTTGACCTACCCGTCGAGCATCACGCGGAGGCGGAGCATGCCTAACGCGGTAGCGGCACCGCCTCGGGTGCGCGAGCGCCCGATTCCGTTCAGCCGACCGATGATGCTCGCGATCCTTGGCGGTCGCAAAACGCAGACGCGGCGCGTCATCGTGCCGCAGCCGCCGAGCGAGGTGACCGACGTCATCCCACTCGGCCACGAGTTCGTCGCGTCCTATCCGAATCGCTCGGCGATCAAGCCGTTCGTGTTCAAGAAAGCATGCAGGTACGGCGAGCGCGGCGACCGGCTGTGGGTGCGCGAGGCACACGCGTTGGAGTGGGGCGAGCGCATCGTGTACCGCGCCGACCGCGCCGCTCAATACGTTCAGGATTTCCCGTTCGGAGGGACGGCTCGCGTCGGGCAGACGTTCTGGGTCAACTCCGACCACGAGCCGGATCGTTGGCGCCCGTCGATCCACATGCCGCGCTGGGCGTCACGCCTAACGCTCGAAATCACCGACGTGCGCGTCGAGCGCGTGCAGGACATCAG
>DATMZX010000249.1:0-5615 GCA_035573235.1 Gemmatimonadales bacterium | reverse complement strand
CCGCTTGCGCGTGACGCCTGATTTCGTCTCGTCCGTGGAAAGCGGCGCCACCATCCTCGCTACCGTCACGGACTCGCTCGGCAACCCGCTTCCCAAGGAACCGGTCGAGCTCACCACGGGGGTAGGCGCGGCGGTTTCTGTCCCGACCGATTCGCTCGGACGCGCTTCATTCGTCCTGACACCGGCCGCGCTGCCGCGCGGGGGCGCCCTGCAGCTGCGCGTGCGCAAGCTCGCGGCCGTCGAGATTCCGGTCGCCGACCTCGCCGGGCTCTCGGGGGCGCTGACGGGCTTCGTCGGGCCGGCCACGCGCAAGGCTCGCGTCGGCGCCCCGCTCACCGAACCGGTCGCCTTCCGGGCCCGCACGGTGCAGGGAACGCCGGCCGCCGGCCGGGTCGTGCGGTTCCGGGCGGTGAACGCGCTCGTAAAGCCGGATTCTGCGGTGCTCGATTCGACCGGAAGCGTACCCCTGGAAATCACCGTGGGCGCGCGCGCGGTCGATGTGCTGGTCTTTGCAAAGATCGACTCCGTCGAAAAGCTGCTGACGCTGCATGCCGATCCCGGTCCTATCGCCAGCCTCGTCATCGAGTATCAGGGCAAGGATGTCACCGGCCGTGAAGTGGCTGTGCGGGTCGCGACCCCCTTCGGGATGCGGGTGACCGCGCGCGACTTCTACGGCAATGCGACAGCGGTCGACGCGCTCACCCAGCTGCTGCGCACCAGCCGCGGGCAGATGACCGGGCGGCAGGGCGAGCTCGAGGTGCTCAGCATGGACTTCACCGATGATGCGGTCCTGCTGAGCTTCAAAGCGAACCGGATGGGATTCTTCGAATTCACGGTCGGCAGCGGCATCACGGCGACTGTGCACGTCAAATCAGTATTGATGTAGCGGCTTTTTTGACCCGCGCGGCGTGAGTTTGGTTCTGGCTCGCGCCCCGCGCGGGAGTAGTCTCGGGCCGTGCTCGCCCGCGTCCGCTCCGCCGCCGTCCTCGGGATCGACGCCTATCTCGTCGACGTCGAAACCGATATCGCGAATGGATTGCCGACCTTCGTCACGGTCGGACTCCCACAAGGCGCGGTGAAGGAAGGCCGCGACCGCGTTTCGGCGGCGCTCGCCAATACCGGCTACACGTTTCCCCTGCGGCGCGTGACGATCAATCTCGCGCCCGCCGACATCCCCAAGACCGGCTCTGCGTTCGATCTCCCCATCGCGCTCGGCATTCTGGCCGCGACCGAGCAGGTCGACGCCGAGCGGCTGGGGAAGATCGCCGTATTGGGCGAGCTGGGACTCGAGGGCGCGATCCGGCCGGTGCGCGGCGCCTTGCCCGTGGCGCTCGCCGCCCGGGCCGCGGGGATCGATGCCCTCATCCTGCCACGCGACAACCTGGCCGAAGCGGGCGTTGTGGACGGGCTACGGGTGCTCGGCGCGAGCTGCCTGGCGGAGATTGCCGACTACATGGATGGAAAGGCGGACCTGCCAGCGGCGGCGGTGGATGTTGCCAGGCTGTTCGCCGAGCGCGCCCAGGACGACGTCGACTTTGCCGAAGTGAAGGGACAGGTGCACGCGAAGCGCGCGCTCGAGGTGGCCGCGGCGGGCGGGCACAACATCTTGATGGTCGGGTCGCCCGGGTCGGGAAAGACGATGCTGGCTCGCCGGCTGCCGACGATTCTGCCGCGCATGAGTCTCGATGAAGCCCTCGAAACGACGAAGATCCATTCCGTCGCGGGAACGTTGCCGCTGGGCGAGTCGCTCGTGGCGCGGCGCCCGTTCCGAGCGCCGCACCACACGATCTCGGACGCGGGGCTGATCGGCGGCGGATCGTATCCGAGGCCCGGCGAGGTCAGCCTGGCGCATGGTGGCGTGCTGTTCCTCGACGAGCTGCCCGAGTTTCGCAAGAACGTGCTCGAGGTTCTGCGTCAGCCCATGGAAGACGGCGTCGTGACGATCGCGCGCGCCGCGATGAGTCTCTCCTATCCCGCGCGCTTCATGCTGGCGGCCGCCATGAACCCGTGTCCCTGCGGGTGGTACGGCGACCAGCACCATGCCTGTTCGTGCAAACCGGCGGCGGTCCAGAACTATCTCTCCCGAGTCAGTGGGCCGTTGCTGGATCGGATCGACATCCATCTCGATGTGCCGGCGGTGAAGTACAAGGCGCTGCGCGGCGAGAGTGGCGGGGAGCCGAGTGCGGCGGTGCGCGAGCGCGTGGACCGCGCGCGCGTCGCGCAACGCGAGCGGTTCGCGAAGCGGCCGGGGATCTACGCCAATGCGCACATGGCGCCGCGCGATATTCGCGCGCACTGTCGCGTGTCGAACGGCGCCGACGCGCTGCTCAAGACGGCGATCACGCGGCTCGGGTTATCGGCGCGGGCCTATCATCGCATTCTGAAAATCGCGCGCACGGTCGCCGATCTCGACGAGGCCGCTGCGCTCGCGCCGAAGCATGTGGGTGAAGCGATTCAGTACCGGAGTCTGGATCGGCGGGGAGTCGCCTAGCGCGCATCTTGTCCCGCGTCGCTCCGGCAGGCTATCCTGCCCCGCATGCCGGACATGCACGACTTCTTCCGCTCGCTGACCGTCGTCCTCGCCGTCGCGGCGATCACGACGGTGGTCTTTCAGCGCCTGCGGCAGCCCGTCGTGCTCGGGTATCTGATCGCGGGGCTGATTGTCGGCCCGCACGTCCCGGTCCCGATCGTGGCCGATCCCGGGATCATCCAGACGCTGTCCGAGCTGGGCGTCATCCTCCTGATGTTCTCCCTTGGCCTCGAGTTCAACCTCGCGAAGCTCCTGCGGGTCGGGCCCGCGGCGGGGTTCACGGCCGTGATCGAGACGAGCCTGATGGCATGGCTCGGGTTCCTGACGGGACGCGCGTTGGGATGGCCGGTCCTGCAGAGCGTCTTCGCGGGCGCGATCGTCGCCATCTCGAGCACGACCATCATCGCCAAGGCCTTCGACGAGCGCGGCGTCCGCGGCCGGCTGCGCGAGCTGGTGGTCGGCATCCTGCTGATTGAAGACTTGATTGCGATCGTCTTCATGGCGGTCCTCACGGCCGTCGCCACCGGAGCCGGACTCTCGGCGGGCGGGCTCGCGGGCACCGTGGGTCGGCTGGCCGTCTTCCTCGTCGGCCTGTTGGTGGTCGGCATGCTGGTTGTGCCGCGCTTCATTCGCTAAGTGACGACCATCGGCCGCGCCGAGACAACGCTGGTCGCCAGCATCGGCATCTGCTTCGCGACGGCGTACGTGGCGCAGCGGTTTGGATACTCGGTGGCCCTCGGGGCATTCATCGCCGGATCGCTCGTCGCCGAGTCGGGGAAGGGCGACGAGATCGAGCACCTGGTTCGCCCGGTGCGCGACGTGTTCGCCGCGATCTTCTTTGTGTCGGTCGGCATGCTCATCGATCCGGCGTTGGTGGCCCGGCATTGGGGAGCCGTCGTCGTCCTGACGGCCGTCGTGATTGCCGGCAAGGTGACCGGTGTCTCGGTCGGCGCTTTTCTCGCTGGAAACGGGACGCGCACCGCCGTTCAGGCGGGGATGAGTATGGCGCAAATCGGCGAGTTTTCCTTCATCATCGCGGGGCTCGGCCTGAGCCTCGGGGCCACCCCCGACTTCCTCTATCCCGTCGCCATCGCGGTGTCCGCGCTGACGACGCTCGCGACGCCTTGGCTGATCCGGGTGTCGGCTCCGAGCGCGGGATTTATCGACCGCAGGCTGCCGGGGCCGCTGCAGACGTTCGCGTCGCTGTACGGCGCGTGGTTGGAGCGGCTGCGGGCGGCTTCGGCGGCGCGCCGGTCGGGCACGGAAGCCGGGCATCGCGTGCGCCGGTTCGTCGGTCTGTTGGTGCTCGATGCGGCGGTATTGAGCGCGCTGATCATCGCGATATCACTGCAGTTTCAGCCCATCACCGAGGCCCTGGCTCGCGCGCTGCAGTTCGGGCCCCCGCTGGCCGGATCCGTCGTCGTCGCGGCGACCGCTCTGGCGGCCTTGCCGCTCGTGATCGGCATCGGCCGGTTGTCGCGCGGCTTGGGCGGAACGCTGGCCGAAACGGCGTTGCCCAAAGTATCGGGGAAAGCGGATCTGGACGCGGCGCCGCGGCGCACGCTGAGCGTCACGTTACAGCTCGGCGTGGCGCTCGTCGCGGGCACCGTCGTGCTCGCCGTCACGCAGATCTTCCTGCCGAGCTATTCGGGGCCGCTCGTGCTCATGCTCGTGCTCGCGGGATTTGCGGTGGCGATCTGGCGCAGCGTTCGTGATCTCGAGGGACACGTCCGCGCCGGCGCCCAGGCTGTCGTCGCGGCGCTCGGACGCTATGCGCGGGCCGGCAGCCCTGCGCCGGGCGTCGAGGCCCTCGCCGACATCAATCGGCTCCTGCCCGGTCTGGGCGAACCGGTGGCGATTCGGATCGATCCGGCGAGCACAGCGGTCGGTCGCAGCCTCGCCGAGCTGAATCTGCGCGGCCGCAGCGGCGCCACCGTCCTCGCGATTTCCCGCGACGGTGAGTCGATCGCCGTACCGGCGGCGGCAGAGCGGCTGCAAGCGGGCGATGTCCTGGCGCTCGCCGGCTCGCGTGACGCGATCGAGTCGGCGACAGCGCTGCTCCGCTAACCCGGCTCCGAGCCGGTGAGCAGGCGGTGGGCCCCTTTCAGCTGCTGTGGCTGGCCGACGACCACGAGCACATCGCCGGCGTCGAGCTGGAAGTCGGCCTCCGGCGTGGCGAGATCGCTTTCACCGCGCCGCACGGCGAGCACCAGCGCTCCGGTTTTGGACCGCAGCCCGGTGTCGGCCAGGGTCTGGCCCACCGCGGGCGATTGCGGGCCGAGGATGATGCGCTCGATGTGCATCTGCGGCATCGCGCCCAGCGTGCCGCTCAACGTGAGGCGGGGGCGCGTCCCTGGCCGCAGGGCCTCGTAGTGCGACGCCCTGATCTCGCTGACGAGACGCTCGATTTCGTCGCGTGGCACGTTGTATTGCGCCAGCACGCGCGAGAAGATCTCGATGGAGGTCTCGAATTCTTCGGGAATCACGACATTCGCGCCCAGCCGCGTCAGCTCCGGGATCTCCACGACGTAGCGCGTGCGCGCGATGATGTACACCTTCGGGTTCATCTCGCGCGCGACTTTCACCATGCGCCGAGTCGCCGCCGGATCGGAGATCGCGATCACGAACATCCGCGCGCGCTCGATCGCGAGCGCGTGCAGGATCTCCTCGCGCGTCGCGTCGCCGTAAAAGGCCGGCTCCCCTTCGGAGCGCGCCCGGCGCACCGTTTGCGCATTCAGCTCCACGATCAGATAGGGCGCGTTGATCGCGCGCAACGCGGCGGTGAGGTTCCGGCCGTTGAGGCCGTACCCGGCGACCACCACATGGTCCCTCACCGGATCCTGCACCGGCGCGAAGTCGCGCGGCCGGAAGCCGGGCAGCAGCTTGTCGAGCGGGATGAGCTTCGCGAACGCGTCGAGCACCGCCGGACCGCCCTGGAGCAGGAACGGCGTCACCAGCATGGTGATCACGGCTATGCCGAGGAATTGCTGATAGAGGAGATCCGGCAGCAGGCCTGCTTCCCGCCCGTCCTTCGCGAGGACGAACGAAAACTCTCCGATTTGCGCGACGGCGACGCCCGCGAGCA
>DATMZX010000248.1:0-4091 GCA_035573235.1 Gemmatimonadales bacterium | reverse complement strand
CGACATCCACGGCGGGCCGCAGGCGATGTACAACGTCGCGTTCAGCTTCGCGCGTCAGGACCACGCGGCCGACGGCTACGTCGTGCTGTACACGAACCCGCGCGGCAGCACGGGCTACGGCAGCCCGTTCGGCAATGCGATCATGCGCGCGTACCCGAGCGTGGACTATGACGATCTGATGGCGGGCGTCGACACCGTCGTGGGCCGCGGTTACATCGACACCAACCGGATGTACGTGGGCGGCTGCTCGGGCGGCGGCGTGCTGTCGAGCTGGGTGATCGGCCACACGACGCGGTTCGCCGCGGCCGCCGTGCGCTGCCCCGTGATCAACTGGCTCAGCATGGCGGGACAGACCGACGTGCCGCTGTTCACGTACGGCTTCTTCGACGCGCCGTTCTGGGAAAAGCCCGAGCAGTGGATCAAGCAGTCGTCACTCGCCTACGTCGGCAACGTGAAGACGCCGACGCTGCTGATGACGGGTGAGCTCGATCTGCGCACGCCGATGCCGCAGACCGAGGAGTACTACTCGGCGCTCAAGTATCTCAAGGTGCCGGTCGTGATGCTGCGGTTCAACGGGGAGTTCCACGGTACGAGCTCCAAGCCGTCGAACTACCTCCGGACGCAGCTCTACATGCTGAGCTGGTATCAGAAGCACAAGCTCGGCGGCGAGCAGGCCGCGAGCACCGGAGGCGACGCGCCGAACCGCTAAGGCGTTACATCGATCGTCTTGAACTCGTTACCGAGGGGGATGCCGGCCCGAACGTATCCGATCGCGTTGGGATAGCGACGGATATAGTCGAGGACGTCGGCATCCCCCGCGCGCTCGGGGGGCGCGACCGCGACGCCCGCGAACGTCTGCTGCTGCCACCACGTCTGGACCGCCGCGATCGTCTTCTGATGAATCTGCTTGGTGAATGTGCGGCGCACCGGCGAATCCGAGCCCTGATCGACGGGAAGCATGGGCTGGTGGTTATCCCACTGCGTGACCTTGCGCAGGAAAATCCTCGAGACCTGATCGCGGGACAGCCGCGAGACGTTGTTGGTGCGGTGCACGACGACGCGGTAGGCCACGTCTTGCGAGCGCAGCGCCGCGGGGAGGAGCAGCGCCAGGAGGATCAGGCCGGGGCGGAGCATGGGGCGACCAATATAAAATCGGTCCGCCCCGGCAATGTGATCCGCGTCCTAGTACACTATCCGCAGCATGAACGCCGACACGCAATCGATGCTCCAGCAGCTCGAAGCCATCAAGAAGGAAGGGGCGGCGCTGGCCGCCGGCCTCTCCGAGGCGCAATTCAACTGGCGCCCCGCGCCGGGCCGATGGTCCATCGCGCAGAACCTCAATCACTTGAATGTCGGTGACCTGCTGGTGCTGCCGGCGTTCGATCGCGCGATCGAGCGGGGGAGAGCCCAGGGACGGCTGTCCGCCGGGCCATTCCGCTATGGCTGGTTCTCGCGGATGGCGATTGCGTCGATGGAGCCGCCACCGCGGATGCGTATGAAGACGCCAATGAAAGGATCGGCGGGCGAGGACCACCGCGCGGCCGACGTGCTGCCCGAGTTCGCCCGGGTGCGCGACCTGCTGGCAGAGCGGGTGCGCCGGTCGGATGGGCTGGATCTCGGCAGGATTCGCACGATCTCGCCGGTCAATCGGCTGGTGCGGCTCCCCCTGGGCGCCTACTTCGCATTCATCCTCGCCCACAATCGCCGTCACCTGTGGCAGGGGCGCCAGGTCCGCGCCAGTCCGGATTTCCCCACACGCTAACCCGGCTTGACAGGATTCGACCCCATGCTACTTTCTTAGCAGTTAATGCTAGTTTTTTAGCATCACATCGCTGCGGGGGTTCCAGCATGTCGAAAGAAACGAACACGAAGCTCAGCCGTCGTGAACGGGAGATCATGAACGTGATCTACCGCGCCGGCCGCGCGAGCGCGGCCGAAGTCCTCGAGCAGCTCGCCGATCCGCCGAGTTATTCCGCGGTGCGTGCGCTGCTGCGGGTGCTGGAAGAGAAGGGGCACCTGCGTCACGAGGAAGACGGCCCGCGCTACGTGTTTCTGCCGACGGTGCCGCGCGAGCGCGCGGGCCAGTCGGCGCTGAAGCAGCTGCTGCACACATTCTTCGACGGCTCGACCGAGCAGGCAGTCGCCGCGCTGCTCGACCTCTCATCGACACGCCTTTCGGACGAAGAACTGGGACGCCTGGGCCGGCTGATCGCCGACGCGCGCAAGGAGGGCCGCTGACATGATCGCGATTCTTGCTGACGCCTTCGTCAAGGCGACGATTCTGCTGCTGTTCGCCGCGGGCGGCGCGCTGCTGCTGCGGCGCTCGTCCGCGGCGCTGCGTCATCTCGTCTGGGCGCTCGCGTGCGGTGGTGTGCTCGTGCTGCCGATCGCGTCGGTGTTGCTCCCCAACTGGCGCGTCGCCGCGTGGCCGAGTCTCGACGCGCCGGTGTCGTTCCGCGCCGAGCAAATCTCGGGTGATCCGGTTCAGCGTCCGGCCGTTGCGCCCCAACCCGCGCGGCGCGCGCCCAGCGCGGTTCCTGCGCCCACCGCGGTCACCATCGATGCAGGGACCGGGCCGGCCACGGTGGCCGCCAGCGATGCGGTGCGGTTTCGACTCACGCCCGATTGGAAGGTGCTGGTCTTCCCGATTTGGCTGAGCGGCGCGGCCATCGTGCTGATCCTCCTCGGGGTCGGCCTGGCGCGGATCACCTGGCTCGATCGCATCACGAAGCCCGAGCAGGACGAGGCGTGGCTCGTGCTCGTCGAGGATCTCTCGCGCGAGCTCGGGTTGACGCGCTTTGTGCGTCTGCTCCGCGCGAACGTCCCCGCGATGCCGATGACCTGGGGAATTCGTCGTCCCGCCATTCTGTTGCCCGCGGAAGCCGATCACTGGTCCGACGAGCAGCGCCGCGACGTGTTGCTGCACGAGCTGGCGCACGTGAAGCGTCACGACTTTTTGATCCAGCTCATCGCGCGGATCGCGTGCGCCGTGTACTGGTTCCATCCGCTCGTGTGGCTCGCGGCCACCCGGCTGCGCGAGGAGCGCGAGCGCGCCTGTGACGATCAGGTGCTGCGCGCCGGCGCGACGCCGTCCGTGTACGCGACGCATCTGCTCGAGATCGCGCGCGGGTTACGCGCGGCGCGGGCGACCTCGCTGGCGAGCGTCGCGATGGCGCGCCCGGCGCAGCTCGCCACCCGGCTGATCGACGTGCTGGATGCGCGCCGCTGCCGCGACACGCTGTCGCCGCGCGCGGCGCTGCCGGCATGGCTCGGCGCGATCGCGGTGGTCGTCCCGCTCGCGGCGGTGGCGCCGCGCGTCGCCGAGCCGGCGACGACGGCGACCCGGATCGACACCGTGATGCCCATCTCGGCCCCGCGCGTCACGCCAAAACGGTTTGCCAGGCGTCCCAGCCCGCTCACGCTCGTCGCGGCCGACCGGCCGCTCGGGCGCGACACGCTGAAGGGGTGTGCGGGCGAATCGAATCACACGAGATCGAGCACCACGCAGGAAAACGACGATCTGATGATTTTCACGACCATGGGTGGCTGCAGCATCCGGTTTGCCGCGTCGGGCAAGTTCAAGTTCACGCCCGACTTCAGCGACATCGCGTCCGTGGCGTCCGGCGGCTACGTCACGATCGACGTCGATTACGGCGCGCACGACCGCCGCGTCACGATTCGCCCCAACAACGAGCGCATCTACAAGGTCGACGGCGATGTGAAGCCGTACGACGCCGAAGCGAAGGCGTGGGTCGGCGAGGTTCTGACCGATCTGTTGCGGCGCACGGGCTACCAGGCGGAGGAGCGCGCGCGCTGGATCCTCGATACCAAGGGGATTCAGGGACTGCTGGACGAGTTCGGCCAATTGCAGGGGGACTACACGCGGCGCATCTACTATCAGGCCGCGGTCGAGAGCGGCAAGCTCGACCAGGCCGGCTACGAGCGCCTGATCAGTCTCGCGGCCCGGACGATTCAGAGTGATTACGAGCTGGCGGAGCTGTTGATCGCGGTCTCGAAGACGCAGCCGCTGACCGAGCGCATGCAAGCCGGTTTTGCGACCGCCGCCGAGTCCATCACCTCCGACTACGAAC
>DATMZX010000247.1:0-2352 GCA_035573235.1 Gemmatimonadales bacterium | reverse complement strand
AATCCAGTGTTTGCGATCGTGGGTGGGAAGCCGATTCGTGCCTCACGCGACAGCGTGCAGTGGTGCCTGACGGCGGTGAACCAGTGCTGGACGCAGAAGTCGCCGAAGATCCGCGACAGCGAGATCGACGCCGCCCGTCGTGCGTACGACCACGCCCGTCAGGTCTATCAGCAGCGGCTGGCCGAGGCAGTACACTGAAAGGTGGCTGGCACTTTCGCGGGAAAGTGCCAGCCACCTTTTAAGATGCTCAACGACCTAAACAGCAATGAACATGCGACTTATGGGCATATTTGGCGTCGCTGCGAACGTGACGTGCTGCGTCATTGTCCTGAGCGCCGCCGGGGAAAGAGCGTCAAAAAGGTGGCTGGCACCTTCCCGCGAAAGTGCCAGCCACCTTTCTCAGCCTCGGCTGGTCGATTTTGAGCGGCAGATTCAGCCCATCATCAACGACCGCTGCCTCGAGTGTCACAGCCAGGACAAGCGGAAGGGTGGCCTCTCGCTCGCGTCATACGCCGACGCGTTGGACGGCGGACGCAACGGACCGGCCATCAGACCCGGCAGCGCGACACGGAGCATCCTGATTCATCGGCTGACGGGCGCGGTCGAGCCGCAGATGCCCAAGGACAAAGATCCCCTGACGCCGGCAGAGATCGCCCTGATTCGTCAGTGGATCGATCAGGGCGCGCGGCGGACGCCGACCTCCGCGCGAGCACCACAGCCCTGGGAAGCTCCGCTGGCGCTGACCATGCCAGCCATCCCGCGCATCACGTGGACGGCCTGGGACGCGCCCCTCGACCGGTTCGTTGCCAAGTACCTGGCCCCGCGGACGAAGACCGAGCCGGCGCTCGTGTCCGACGCGCTGTTCGCGCGCCGCGCATACCTCGACGTCTGGGGTCTGTTACCGACGCCTGAACAGGTGCAGCGCTTCATCGGCGATACGACGCCGGGCAAGCGTGCGGCACTCGTCGCGTCGCTGCTGGCCGACGATGAGAAGTACGCAGAGCACTGGATGTCGTTCTGGAACGACCTGCTGCGCAACGAAGACGGCGTGACCTACTTCTCCGAGACGGCGGGTCGCAAGAGCATCACCGACTGGTTGTTCGCGTCGCTCAAGAGCAACATGCCGTACGATCAGTTCGTCACTCGGCTGATCAATCCGAAGGATTCCGGCGATCCGGACGGGTTTCTGGTCGGCGTCAACTGGCGCGGCGAGACCAGCGCGGCGGTCACCCCCTGGATGCAAGCCTCGCAGAATACTGCCCAGCTCTTTCTCGGCATCAACCTGAAGTGCAACGCATGCCATGACAGCTTTGTCAGCAAGTGGAAGCTGAAGGACGCATACTCGCTCGCGGCGTATTTTGCCCCGGAGCCGAAGCTGCAGATGTACCGCTGCGACGTCGCGCTCAATCGATTTGCCGAACCGGACTTTCTCTTCCCCGAGTTGAACCGCAGGCCGGCATCACCATCGCTCGCCGATCGCCGGGCGGCAGCGGCGTCCATCTTTACCGATCGCCGAATGGGACGGATGCCCCGCACACTCGTGAATCGGATTTGGCAGCGGTTGCTCGGCCGCGGCCTGGTCGCCAACGCGGACGAAATGGACGGCGTCCCGTGGAGCAGCGAAGTGCTCGACTGGCTGGCCAGCGATTTCGTGGACGGCGGATACAACGTGAAGCGCCTGGTCGGAACCATCCTGTCGTCGCGGGCGTACGCGCTGCCGGCGGTGCCGAGAACCGGTGAGCCGCCCGCGCGAGGTTACGTGTTCGCCGGGCCAGAGGTTCGCCGGCTCACGGCCGAGCAGTTCGCTGACGCCATCGGGGAGATCACCGGCGAATGGAACACCTATCAGCCTCGCGCCCCCTCATCCACGTCTGCGACTCCGGCACGGCCGCCTTCCGCTCCGCCACCCTCGATGTCACGGACATCAGGTGTCTACGGACGCGAGTGGCGCGTCGCCTCGACCAGCCTCAGCCGCGCGCTGGGCAGGCCAATCCGCGATCAGGTCACCTCGACGCGAGCGGTCCATGCCTCGACGCCGGAGGCCCTGGAACTTGTGAACGGCGAACTGTTGACGCGTTCGCTCAGCCGCGCAGCGCGGCGCTTGCTGGGACAGCTTCCGGCCGAGCCGTTGAGCCTCTATAACCGTACTGTCGCCGGTCGGACGGCGACGTCCTCGGCTTTTGAGGTCGACGTGTCTGGTGCTGCCAAGCTGTGGCTGGTGGTACAAGAGAACGGCTCGAACGTGCCGGAAGTGATAGAGCCGGTCTGGGCGCAGGCCGAGTTCGTCGGGCCGTCAGGCACGACACCACTGGCATCTTTGAAACCAGCGGACTCTGATGGCTTGCGGCAAGG
>DATMZX010000246.1:0-14039 GCA_035573235.1 Gemmatimonadales bacterium | reverse complement strand
CCGTACAGTCGGACGCGCTCCTCAAACCGGCGGCCCTCATCGCGCAATTCGATCTCCTTGATCACAAACCGGCTGTCTCCATCGATCCGGCGCGTTACCCGGACGCCGCGACCGGCGGTGCGCTCTCCCAGCTTCAGCGTCCGGCGGACGTGCTCGGCGTTGAGATAGTCGAGCACGAACACTCCTCGAGGCACGAGCGCCGCGGCCACCTGCCGCACGACGAGGCGATGTTCCGCGTCGTCAACAAAGTAGCCAAATGAAGTGAAAAGATTCACCGCCAGGGCAAAGCTGCCCTCGCGGAACGGCAGCGCGCGCATGTCGCCGCGTACCAGGCACGCGCCGGTGCGCTCCCGGGCCCGGCGCAGCATGGCGCGGGACAGATCGAACCCGATCACGCGCCCGCCCAGCCGCTCCAGCTCCGCCGCGTGGCGGCCCGGCCCGCAGGCCAGATCCAGGATGCGATCGCCACGCTTCCACGGGGCCGCCTGCTGAATCAGCGCCACGGCCCGCCGCGCGTCTTCATCGTCGCGATGGGGATACAGCGCATGATACTCCTCGCCGAACCACTGCTCGAACCACTCGGTCATTCGACGAGAACGTCCGCTGTGAACGTGAAGACCTGCGTCCCGGGTTCCCTCCAGCTCCCCAGCCGCAGGCCGGCCTTCTGACAGACCGCGTCGAGAAACGCCTCCGGCCCCAGGCCATGTTCGGTCGCGACCTGCGGCAGCAGCACCGCGTGCGTGCTCCCGCTTCGCACCAGCACGCCGTCGCGTCCCATCACCAGGCGCGGGCGGTCCGCGACATCCACAGGCACCGGCTCGCTCAAGACCGAGATCTCGATGTGCAGATCGGCCAATTCCTCGGGCGCGACCGGAGCAAACCGCGGGTCGTTTTGCGCCGCCGAGACCGCGACCTGCCGGATCACTTCGCCGAGCGGACGGTCGTTCGTCACGTGACCGATGCAGCCGCGCAGGTCCCCGCCATTCTCGTGCAGCGAGACGAATGCGCCCCGCCGTTCCCTGGCGCTGGGAATGTCCGGAAGCGGCGGTTCGGCAGCACCCGCGAGCTTCGCGGCGATCGCGCGGCGCGCCAAATCGAGCAGCGCGCGCCGCTCAGGAGCCTCGATGGTACTTCTCTCCGCGGCGGATCGTGTAGGCGCGGTACAGCTGCTCGTAGACGACGACGCGGGCGAGCTCATGCGGCAGCGTCAGGGGGCCGAGACTCCAGCGGCGCTCCGCGCTCTCGAGGACGCTCTCGGGGAGACCATCGGCGTCCCCGATGACGAACGTCACATCGCGGCCCTCCATGTCCCAGCGAGCGGTCAAGTCGGCCAGCTGTTCCGACGTCCACGCCTCGCCCTCGAGGTCCAATGCAATGAAGCGCGACGCCTTTGGCAGGACGTCGCGCTCCTCGATCTTGGCGTAATGTTTGAGCCGGCTCAAATACTCGTCACACGCCGCGCGCAGCGCGGCGCTTTTCATGCGGCCGCCGCCCAGCGCGACCACGCGATAGCGCATCAGGCATACATGCCGCGCAGCCTGTGCATGCCGGCCACGCGGTCGACGGCCACGATGTAGGACGCGATGCGGTTCGCCACTTTGTACTTGTCGGCCATCGCGATCACTTCCTGGAACGAGCGCACCAGGATCGCCTCGAGGCGGCGGTTGACCGTCTCCTCGTCCCAGAAATAGCCGCCGCGGTCCTGCACCCATTCGAAGTAGCTCACCGTCACGCCGCCGGCGTTCGCCAGAATATCGGGAATCACGAAGACACCTTTGTCCTCGAGAATCTTGTCGGCGTTGGCGCTGGTGGGGCCGTTGGCCCCCTCGCAGATGATCTTGGCCTTGATGTGGCGGGCGTTCTTGCTGGAGATGACGTTTTCGGTGGCGGCGGGCACCAGCACGTCGCAGTCCACCGTCAGCACCTGCTCGTGCGTGATCGTCTCGGCCTTGGTATAGCCGGCGAGTTGGCGGTGCTCCTTCACCCACTTGATGAGGTCCTGCACATCCAGACCCTTGGGATTGTGGAGCGCGGTGGACTTGTCCGAAACGGCGACGATGATGGCCCCCTCCTTGGCCATCAGGTCGGCGGCTACGGAGCCCACGTTGCCGAAGCCCTGCACCGCGACGCGAGTACCCTTGAGGCTCATACCCATCTTCGCCAGCGCTTCGCGCGTGACGATCATGCAGCCGCGCCCCGTCGCCTCGCGCCGTCCCAGCGAACCGCCCATCTCAACCGGCTTGCCCGTCACGACCGCGGTCACCGTGTGGCGCTTGTGCAT
This sequence comes from Gemmatimonadales bacterium, assembly GCA_035573235.1. Taxonomy (GTDB): domain Bacteria; phylum Gemmatimonadota; class Gemmatimonadetes; order Gemmatimonadales; family GWC2-71-9; genus 20CM-2-65-7. Next base: position 11,758 of record DATMZX010000246.1, on the reverse strand, counting down.
GGAATAGGTATCCATGATCCAGGCCATGACGCGCTCGTTGGTGTTGATATCCGGGGCGGGCACATCGGAATCCGGCCCCAGAACTTCGATGATGCTCGAGGTATAACGCCGCGTCACGCGCTCCAGCTCGGCCATGGACATCGTGCTCGGGTCGCACACCACGCCGCCCTTGGAGCCCCCGAACGGGATGTTCACGAGCGCGCATTTCCACGTCATCCACGCGGCCAGCGCCTTCACCTCTTCGAGCGTGACGTTGAGGTCGAACCGGATGCCGCCTTTGGCGGGTCCGCGGGAGGTGTTGTACAGCACGCGGTAGCCGGTATAGACCTCGACTTCGCCCGAGTCGCGCAGGATGGGGACGGAGACGATGATCTGCTTTTCGGGGTTGCGCAGGACTTTGTAGAGACCGCGATCGAGATTGAGGAGCTTGGCGGCGTGATCGAAACGTTCCATCATCGCCTCGAACGGATTCTCCTCGGCGAGGAACGTTTGCTTGTCGGGACGAATAATGGCTGGTTCGCTCATACGACTCTCTTCAGGACCCCTTCCAGGACTCGCGCGACGGCGTCGCCGTTCAGCTCCCAGCGCAGCGCCAGCTCGGCCACCAACGGCTCGGGCACATTCGTGCCCCACCGGTCCCGCAACTTCACCGCGTCCTTCTCGGTGACTACAACATAATCGGCGTCTTTGGCGGCCTGCGCGAGCCGGGCCACGTCTTCCGGCGGATAGGCGTGATGGTCTTGATACGCCATGAGTTGCACCGTCACCCCCGGCGCCGCGGCCCGCAGCTGCGCGGCAAAGCTCGCCGGATCGGCGATCCCCGCCGCGGCGATGACCCGCTTGCGCGCCAGCGCGGAAAGCTCCAGGCGCCGGCCCGTGTGAAGTCCCCGCAGCCCATCGAGGGCAAACTGCACGCTCGCCACGACGGCGCCGGGCCAGCGCTCGCTGATGTTCCGCACCAGACGGCGCGACTCGGCGACCGCCGCGCGACGGCGCGTCACGATGATCACGTCCGCGCGGCCCAAGGCACTCCAGTCTTCCCGCCAGGGACCCGCGGGCAGCGGCCAGGCGACATGGCGATGCGGCGCGCTTTCGGTGCTCACGATCGCGACGTTGACGTCCCGGCCGACGTCGAGCCGCTGATACGCATCGTCCAGGACCAGCACCCGCGCGCCGTGCGCGCGCGCCTGCTCTGCCCCTTTCAGCCGGTCGGCATTGGGCGCGACCACCGCCTCCGGCACGAGCCGTTGATGCACCGCCTGCTCATCACCGCGATAGCCGCGCAGCAGGATGCCGGGTTTCACACCGTGGCGCGCGAACCAGGATGCCGTCCAGGCGGCGAACGGCGTCTTGCCCGCCCCGCCGACGGCGAGATTCCCGATCGCCACGGCCGGCAACGGCAGCGGCCGCTGCTTCAGCCAGCCGCGCGCGTATGCGCGCGCCCGCGTGCTCATCACCGTGCGATAGGCCATGGCAAATGGCAGCAGCACACCGCGCGCGACCCGCGCCGGCGCGCCGCTGCTCCACCAGACCCAGTTCGCGAATCGATGCAGGCTCATGCCGGGGGGGGCTCCGTGCCGTTGACCATATGCAGCGCGTGCTCCACCGCCGCGATCCCCGCCCGCAGCCCATCCTTGCCGGGCCCGATGTGGACCGGCTCGCTGTAGCGCACGTCGATGATCGCGAACGGCTTCGGAACGCACATGCGATCCCACGAATTGATATACCAGGCCGACGACGCGCGCGCGCCGACGGCCATGATCGGGACACCGGCATGCTGCGCGGCGGCAACCGCGCCCGGTTTCACGCGCAGCGCCGGTCCGCGCGGGCCGTCGGGCGTCACCGCCACGAGCGCGCCATCCTCGAGCGCGCGGACGATTCCCAGCAGGCCGACTTCCCCGCCGCGTCTCGTCGAGCCACGCACGGGCGTGTAGCCCCACCCTTCGGCCAGATTGGCGAGATATCCCCCATCGCGATGGCGACTGATGAGCACGACCAGGCCTTCGTGCTTGTGCAGCGCCAGCAACGGCAGGATGCGGGAGTGCCACAGCACGCATAACAGCGGGGCCCGGTATTGGACAAAGCCGCTTTCGCGAAAGCGCCAGCTCGCGGCGAGGGACTTCACGGCGGGAGGACCCAGCGCCTTCACCACCGGCTCCGCCCAGCGCAGCTTCACGCGAGCAATCCCGCGGCGAGCTCGGCCACGCGCTCCGCGGCTCCCGGCGGGCCCAGGCGCTCCCGGACGAGCGCGAGACCCTCGCGCTGGCGGCGCGTGATCGGGTTGTCCGCATCGAGCAGCGGCAGCACCGCATTCGCGAGCCCTGCGCCCGTCGCATTGCCCTGCAGGAGCTCCGGTGCCACCTCGTAGCCGGCGACGAGATTCACGAGCCCCACCCAGCGGACTTTGACGACCCGCCGAGCGATGAACGACGAGATCGCGTGCACGCGGTACGTGATCACCATCGGCAGATCGGCGATCGCCGCCTCGAGCGTCGTCGTACCCGACTTGCAGATACCGGCGTCGGCGGCCGCGAAAACCGAGAGCGGCTCGCCGAACAGCACGCGGATCGCACCCGGCGCCGGATACTCGGCGTCCTTGGTTCCGGCCACGATGAGCTGCACCCCGGGACGCGCGGCGGCGACCAGCGCCGCCGCTTCCCGAAACATCGCCCAATGCCGCTTCACTTCCTGCGCCCGGCTGCCCGGGAACAGGCCGAGCACCGGACGGTTGGGATCGAGACCGAGCTGCCGCCGCGCGTCGGCGCGGGAGGGCGGCGGCGGCCGATCCTTGAGTGGATGACCGACGAACGTCGCGGCCACGCCGCGCTCGCGAAAAAACTCTTCCTCAAACGGCAGGATGACGGCGAGCTGCTTCACCGGCGCCAGCTTTTTGACACGATTCTGCCCCCAGGCCCACATCTGCGGCGCGATGTAGTACAGGACCGGGATGCCGGCCTCCGCCGCGGCCGCCGCCGCGCGCAGGTGGTAGCCCGGATAATCGACGAGAATGACGAGGTCGTAGCGCTTGGCCTGGAAGGCCTGCTTGACGCGTCCGAGCAGCCGGTAGTGCGCGGGAATTTTCGCCAGGGCTTCGACGAAGCCCATGACCGAGAACCCTTCCATGCGATCGAGCACGCGGACCCCGGCCCGCTCGAGCAGTGGTCCGCCCAGCGCCTCCAGCTCGACGCCGGGAATCCGGCGCCGCAGCGCGGTAGCCACCGCAGCGGCGTGCGCGTCCGCCGACGGTTCGCCCGCCGAGATGTAGATCCGGGGACTGGATTTCACGGCCGCGTGGATGCGAGCGGCGAGGTCTCGATGGCGTCGGCGACGCGATACGCGAGGGCGAGCGCCTGCAGGCCGGCGGCGCCCGTGACGACGACGTCGCCGTCGCCGCGCACGGCGCGGAGAAAGCTTTCCAGCTCGAGCTTGAGGGGCTCGGCTTCCGGAGCCTCCAGCTTCACGTGCTCCACGATCTCTTCGATCTTCGTGGCGCCCAGCCCCTGCCAGCCCGCTTTCAAGCGGTAGAAGTGACCGTTGCCCTGCGCGAGATCGAGCGAGAAATACCCCGTCGGCTGGAAGATGCGGAGCTTGCGCGTGCGCTCGCGCGACACGCGGCTGGCGGTGATGATCGCCACGGCGCCGTTCGCGAACTCGACACGCGCATTGGCGATGTCCACGTGCGGCGTGAGGATCGGCACGCCGGTCGCCCGTACCTCGCCGACCTCGGAACGCACCAGCTCCAGCACGAGGTCGAGATCGTGAATCATGAGATCCAGAATGACCGCGACGTCGGTGCCGCGCGGCTGGAACGGCGCGAGGCGCTCGGTCTGGAGAAAGCGCGGCTCCTCGAGATAGGGCGCGGCCGCGCGCACGGCGCGGTTGAACCGCTCGACGTGCCCCACCTGCAGGCAGATGCCGCGCTCGCGCGCGGTATGCACCAGCGTCTCCGCGCCGGGCAGCGTGTCGGCCAGCGGCTTCTCGATCAGCGCGTGGATGCCGCGCTCGATGATCGGCAGCCCGACGTCGACGTGCGCGGGCGTCGGCACGACGACCGTCATGGCGTCGACCTGGTCGAGCAGCGCGTCGAGCGACGGGAAGGCGGTGGTTTCGAGCTCTTTGGCGACCTGCGGAGCGCGCGCCGGGTTGTGATCGTAGAACCCCACGAGCTGCGCGCCTTCGATCTTCTGCAGCAGCCGGATGTGATGGTAACCGAGCGCACCGGCGCCCACGACGCCCACCTTGATCGGCCGCGGGCGGGCGGACGCTGTCACACCATCACTCCGCGCTGGGACGCTTCGATGAACCGCAGGAAGGTCTCGACCTCGGCGATTTGCGGCAGCTCGATGCGCGCGCGCGCGACGCCCTGGCTCATCGTCAAATCGGAATTGAACACGAGGCGGTAGGCGCGCTTGAGCGCGAGCTTCACCTCGGGGGAGAAGCCGGCGCGCTGCAAGCCCACGGAGTTGAGACCGTACAGATGCACCGGATTGCCCGCGGACTTGGTGTATGGCGGGACATCCTGATTGACGCGCGAGGCGCCGCCCACGAACGCGTACGTGCCGATGCGCACGAACTGATGGATCGGCACCAGACCGCTGATGATGGCGCGGTCGTCCACGGTCACGTGTCCCGCCATCTGGACCCCGTTCGCCATGATCACGTCGTTGCCGATGACGCAGTCATGAGCGATGTGCACGTAGGTCATGATGAAGCAGCGCTGCCCGATCGTCGTCTTGCCCGTCGCCGTGCTGCCGCGGTTCACGGTGCAGTATTCGCGGATGATCGTGCCGCTGCCGATCTCGACCCACGTCTCTTCGCCCTTGTATTTCAGGTCCTGCGGATCGTTTCCGATGATCGTGCCGTACCCGATTTTCACGCCGTCGCCGACGCGCGTGTTGCGCTCGACGACGCTGTGCCCCGCGATCGCGCAGCGGTCGCCCACGGTGACTTTCGGGCCGACGATACAGTAGGGCCCGACGGAGACGTCGGCGCCCAGCTCGGCGGTCGGATCGATCAGCGCGGTCCGGTGGATCACTTATCGACCACCATGGCCATCATCTCGGCCTCGGCGACGACCTGGCCGTCGACGAATCCCACGCCCTTCATCTTGCAGGTCTTGCCGCGGAACTGGAGCATATCGAGCTCGAACCGGATCTGATCGCCGGGCACGACCGGACGGCGGAATTTGACCTGGTCGAGCGACATGAAGTACACGACCTTGTTCGCCGTATCCTGCCCCTCGAAGTGGCTCATCAGCAGCATGCCGCCCACCTGGGCCATCGCTTCGATGATCAGCACACCCGGCATGATCGGATGACCCGGAAAGTGGCCTTGAAAGAACGGCTCGTTGATCGTCACGTTCTTGATCCCGACGATCCGCTTCCGCCCTTCCACTTCGATGATCCGGTCCACGAGGAGAAACGGATATCGGTGCGGCAGGTAGTCCATGATCTTGCTGATGTCCATCGCCGGCATACCCGAGCGCCTCCCCGCGCGTGCGATCGCCCGCGCCAGCGCGATGTTGCCGCCGTGGCTGGGGCGCGTCGCCACCACATGAGCCTGAATCCGGGCGCCGGTCAGCGCCAGGTCACCCACGATGTCCGCGGCTTTGTGCCGCACGAATTCATCGGGCCAGCGCAGCTGGCCGCCGGCCACCACTTTCTCGTCGTCCAGCACGATCGCGTTCGTTGCCGACGCGCCCTTGATCAGCCCGCGCGCCTGCAGATCCGCCACCTCGTGCGTGAACCCGAACGTCCGCGCCGGCGCCAGCTCGACGGCGAATCGCTCGGGCGTGACCTCGTAGGAGCCGGCCTGGCGGCCGATCAGCGGGTGCGGCCACTCGATCGAAACGGTGAGCCGGAACGACTTGTCCGGCGCCACGATGTAGGTCGCATCCTTGTCCGTCACCGTAAACGGGGCCAGCACCGACAGCACCACCGCCTCGCCGCCCACCGTCGTGGGCTCGGCCTGGCGCAGCGCCTCGAAGTACGGCTGCACGCTGCCGTCCAGGATCGGCGGCTCGGGTCCGGTGAGCTCGATCGTCAGATCGTCGATCCCGTGCGCCGCGACCGCGGCGAGCAGATGCTCCACGGTATGAATCGTCGCCGCGCCGTGACCGATCGCAGTGCGCCGCTCGACCGCTTCGACTTCAGTGAGGCGCGCCGGAACTTCCGGCTGGCCCGGGAGGTCGGTCCGCCGGAACACGATGCCCTGGCCCGCGGGCGCCGGGAGGAAGGTCGCCTCCGTGGTCGCGCCCGTATGGAGACCGATGCCACGCAGCGCGGCGCGCCGCGCCACCGAGCGCCTACTGCTCGGTGGAGGCAGGGGAGGTCCCGGGTTGTGCTTCCACGAGCTTCTCGAGCTTGTCGACGATTTTGGCGAGCCGGTATACCGCCGCTTGGCCCCGCAGGTACTCGCGATGCGGCCGGGCCAGCGTGCCGAACACCGTCGCCCCGGCGGGAATGTCGGCAATGGTGCCCGACTGCGCGAGCAGCCGCGCGCCTCGGCCGATCGTGATATGGTCGACAATGCCGACCTGTCCCGCGATGATCACATCGTCCTCCACCTGACAGCTGCCGGCGATTCCGGCCTGCGCCATGATCAGGCAGCGCGCGCCGATCCGCACGTTGTGCGCGATATGGACGAGATTGTCGATCTTCGTGCCCGAGCCGATGACCGTGTCGTCCACGCTGCCGCGGTCGATGCACGTGTTCGCTCCGATTTCGACGTCGTCCCCGATCAGGCACCGGCCGACGTGCGGAATCTTCCGGTGCGGCTCGCCGTTCGTGCCGGGGAGGTAGCCGAAGCCGTCGCTGCCCAGCACCACGCCGGCGTGCGCGATGACACGTTTGCCCAGCGCCGTGCCGGCGTACAGCGTCACGCCCGGATGCAGCCGGCTGTCGTCCCCGACGGCGACGCCTTCGCCGAGCACGCAGCCGGCGCCGATCCGCACGTTCTTCCCCAGCTGCACGCCCGCGCCCAGCACCGCGTGCGGCCCGATTTCGACCGGCTCCTGCCAGGTGACGCCCCGCCCCAGCTGCGCGGTGGGATGCACGCTCGATTCCCAGACCGCCTGCGGGTACAGCACCGGCAGCACCACCAGCAGCGCCGCGTACGGCTCCTTGACGATGATCTTGGTCTCGGGACCGCCGGCCGCCGATTCGAGCGCGGGCGAGATGAGCACGACCGAAGCGCTGGTGCGCTCAAAGTAGGGGACGTAGCGGGGCGAGGCAAGAAAAGACAAATCGCCGGGACCCGCGCGCTCGAGCGGCGCGATCCCGGCGACGGTCGTGGTACCCGGACCCACCAGCCGTCCGCCGGTGAGCGCCGCGATTTCACTCGCGGGGAGCGGACGCGTACCCGCCGAATTCATCGGGGGCCGGGGAACGCTACTGCGCCTGGGTCAACCGCTGCAGCACCCGGGCCGTGATGTTCAGCGACGGATCGGCCGCGGCGATCAATCCTCCCGCCGCGTCCGCGTCGAGAATCATCGAGTAGTTCAGCTCGGCGCGCAGCCCCTGGATCACCGACTGGACCCGCGCCTGAATCGGCTGGAGCAGCTCCTGCTCGCGCTGGCGCGCGCGATTCTGCAGCTCGTCGGTGCGCTGCTCCATGCGCTGCTGCATCTGCTGCAGGTCCCGCTGCTTGGTCTGGCGCGCGGCGGGCGACAGCGCGATCGACTGCTGGTCGAAGGCCTGCACCGCCGAGTCGAGCTGCGTCTGCAGCTTCTGCACCTCGGTGCGATAGCCTTCCACCTCCTTCAGGTACGTGGATTCGGCGACCGCGTAGCCCGGCGTCTTCTGCAGGATCTCGCGCGAATTGATGAACGCGATCTTGATCGGCGCCGAGGCGGACTGAGCGCCACCCTGGCCGAATGTGAGCGAGGGCGTCGTGGCGAGCACGGCGACGGCGGCGAGCGAAACGAGTGCGAGACGCTGCATAACCTTCGAACTCCCTGGAAGAACTGTTAGGTGTGGCTTAGAAGAAATTGCCGAGCTTGAAGTGCAGCTTCCAAGCTGGTGCGGGCCGGCCCAGCAAGTCAACTCGGTCGAAACCATAGGCGTAATCGATGCCCAGCGGACCGAGCGGCGAGATCACCGCGGCGCCAAAGCCGGCGCCCCGGAACAGGCGGGTCGGGTTGAACTGCGACGCCCGGGACCAGACGTTCCCGGCGTCGAAGAAGGCCGAGAGATACAGCATCTGGGACACGCGCATCCCCAGCTCGCCCGTCATCGAGAAAAACGCCTTCCCGAACGCATTGGGGCTCGCGCCGCTCGCGGCGGCGGTCGGGTCGTACCCGAACGGCGTGATCGAGGCCTCGTCGTAGCCGCGCAGCGGGATGAAGAACTGCGTGCCGCCGAGGGTGAACAGCTGCTCGAAGAAGGGCGAGCTGCCGAACACAAATCCGGACCGCGACGAGAAGCCGAGCACGAACTTCACGGGCGACGCGATGTTGCCCATCGTCCCGATCGGCGCGTAGAAGTGCCCTTCGAGATCGACGCGCTGGAAGTTGCCCGCGCCGCCGAGCGGGCCACCGCTCTGGGAGCCGCCGACCTGCACCATCGTCCCGGCGGTCGGGAACGGCAGATCGATCCGCGTGTCGCGCAGCAGCGAGAAGCCGAGCGTCGAGCGCACGCAGTTGTTGCAGCGGTACGCCGCCGAGAACGCCAGGTTCGTCGACGAGCCGATGAAGCTCTGCTGGTCGATGCCGTACGAGAGGAACAGGCGCGTATAGTTGTCGCCGAACACGGGGAAGCCGAACTGCAGGCTGCCGCCGCGGCGCCGCAGCCGGCCGACGTCGGCGATGATGTAGCGGACGCGCGTGTTGTGCAGGCTGACCGTGCCCGAGATCCGCGACTCCCGGATGGCCGGATCGCTGAACGAGATGTCGAAGTCGTTGATGTTGCGGCCGAACTGCCACTGGAACCGACCGCGCTTGCCCTGGCCGAACAGGTTCGGCTCCTCGAGCCCGAGGAAGCCGCCGATGCCCGTGCCCTGCCCGACCGACGCGCCGAAGTTCACGTTCCCGGTGCGTTTCTCCGTCACATGGAAGATGACGTCGATGTCGCCCTGCTCGTTCGCGGGGCGCGTGTCGGGGAACGGCATCGGCTGGTTGAAAAAGCCGAGGTTCGACACCCGCTGGTAGGACGCGAGCAGCGCGTCCTGGCGGAACACGTCGCCCGGCACCATCACGATCGCTTCGCGGATCACGCGCTCGTGCGTGACGTCGTTGCCGCGGATCTCGATGTGATTGACGATCGCCGGCTGGCCTTCGGTGATGACCCAGCGCAGATCCACGACCGGCGTGCCGTCGGGCGCGTTGCGCCGGATCACGTCGGGCCGGACCTGCACGTAGATGTAACCGTTGTTGTAGTACAGCGTCTGCAGCTTGCGCGTCGCTTCCTGCCACTGCGCGTCGTCGAAGTACGCCGTCGCGCGCCGCGGCCCCAGGCCCAGCAGGCCGGTGTGCTTCTCTTCATGGAAGGGATAGAACGGCTCGAGGTCGTCGGTCGAGAACCGGCGGTTGCCCACGATCTCGAACGTCCCGATCCGGTAGGGATCGCCCTCGCTCACGTTCACGACCAGGGTGGCCTTCCCCGTCTTCTCGTGCACGATCAGGGTGTCGCGCAGCACCTGGAAGTCGACGTAGCCCTGCTTGCCGTAGTAGGACGGCAGCTTCTGGCGCAGGTCCTCGGCCAGCTTGTCGTCGTTGAACTCGCCGGACTGGAACCACCAGAATCCCTCGGGCTTCGAGCTCATCTGCTCGATGATCTGCGCGTCGCTGAAATGCGTGTTGCCCTGGATGTCCACCTGCGCGATCGCGACGCGGCGTCCTTCCTCGATGTCGTAGATCACGCGCACCGCGCTCGAGTCGCGCTCGTACACATAGTGCAGGTTGGTCTTGGCGAGGTAGAAGCCGCGGGCGTGATACAGCGAGTCGATCCGCGCGCGCGAGCGCTCCGCCGCCGCCGGATCGAGCGGGCGGCCCTCGGCGAGCGTGACTTTGTCGCGGACGGATCCTTCCGAGAGCTTGTCGGTGCCGCTCACCGCCCAGCGCAACAGCTGCGGGCGCTCGCGCACGGAGATCACGAGCACCGTCTTTTCCGGGCTGTAGTTCTGGGTGATCGAGACGTCGTCGAACTGGCCGCTGCCGTAGAGCGCCTGAATCGCGCGCTGGATGTCACGGTAGTTGAGCGCCCGGCCGGCGACGAGCCCGCTCAGCTGCACGACGCTGATCGCGCTGTTGCGCTTGTTCCCCACGACCGCGATCGAATCGGCCACCGGCGCCGCGCCAGGCGCGCCCTCGCCCTGGGCCTGACACAGGCCCGGGGCGAGGACGGCGAGGCTGACGACGATTGGAAGGGTGAGCCTGCGAATCACGCCTTCGAGCCGGACAGTGCCCTGAATGCGAGCCGCTCCTTGTCGGGAGCGACGTCCACTTCGATCTCGTCGCCCTTGGCGAAATCTCCGACGAGGATCTTCTCCGAAAGTGGGTCCTCGACGTACTTCTGAATGGCGCGCTTCAACGGCCGCGCCCCGAAGTGCTCATCATAGCCGTGATCGACCAGGAAGTCCGTCGCGCCCTGCGTCAGCCGCAGCGTGAGCTCTTCCTCTCCCAGCCGCTTCTGGACGTCGCGCGCCAGGATCGTGACGATCTGCGCGATGTGCTCCCGCGTCAGCGCGTGGAAGACGATCACGTCGTCGAGCCGGTTCAGGAACTCGGGATTGAAGACCTTGTTGATCTCTTCCTTGACCTTTTCCGACATGCGCTCGAACTCGCCGCGCGGGTCCGGCTGGCCGAAGCCCAGCGCCTTCCCCTTGGCCACGTCGCGCGCGCCCACGTTCGACGTCATGATCACGACGGTGTTCTTGAAGTCGATGAGGCGGCCGTAGTTGTCCGTGAGATGCCCTTCGTCGAGCACCTGCAGCAGGATGTTGAACACGTCGGGGTGCGCCTTCTCGATTTCGTCGAGCAGCACCACCGAGTACGGCTTGCGCCGCACGGCCTTGGTCAGCGTCCCGGAATCCTCGTAGCCGACGTATCCGGGGGGCGCGCCGATCAGCCGGCTCACGGAGAACTTCTCCATGTATTCCGACATGTCGACGCGGATCAGCGCGTTCGCATCGGCGAACAGGAACCGCGCCAGCGCGCGCGCCAGCTCGGTCTTCCCGACGCCGGTCGGCCCGCTGAAGATGAAGGAGCCGATCGGCCGCTTGGGATCCTTGAGCCCGGCGCGGCTGCGGCGGATCGCCCGCGAAATCACCTGGATCGCCTCGTTCTGCCCCACCACGCTCTCGTGCAGCTCGTCTTCCATGCGCAGCAGGCGGGCGGTCTCGGCTTCCTGGAGACGCGTCACCGGGATGCCGGTCCAGCGCGACACGATGAACGCGACGCCTTCCTCATTGATGGTGGGACGGCGCGTCTGGCGCTCCCGCTCCCACTCCTCCTGCTTGCGGCGGATCTCGGACTGCAGCTCGCGCTCCGCGTCACGTAGCGACGCCGCGCGCTCGAAATTCTGATCACGCACCGCGGCTTCCTTGTCGCCGTTGATCCCCTCGAGCTTGTCCTTCAGCTCGGCGACCTCGGGCGGCGGCACCTGCGCCGCGAGGCGCGCACGCGCGCCGGCTTCGTCGATGACGTCGATCGCTTTGTCGGGCAGGAAGCGGTCGGTGATGTAGCGCTCCGACAGCTTGGCCGCCTCGGTCAGCGTGCCATCGGGAATGATGACGCGGTGATGGTCCTCGTAGCGCTTCCGCA
>DATMZX010000245.1:0-8762 GCA_035573235.1 Gemmatimonadales bacterium | reverse complement strand
CCGAACCTGTTCATCACCGACGGCGCGGCGATGACGTCGAGCGGGTGGCAGAATCCGTCGCTCACCTACATGGCGCTGACAGCCCGCGCGTGTCACCACGCCGTCGATCTTCTCAAACGTCATGAGTTGTAGGATGCGACTGATTCCGCTTCTGCTGATCGCGTCGCCGCTGGCCGCGCAGCAGCGGACCTACGCCAACCCCATCGACATCGACTACCGCTACAACTTCGAGCAGAAGAACCAGGGCATCTCGTACCGCTCCGGCGCCGATCCGGTGATCGTGGTCCAGCGCGGCGTGTACTACCTGTTCGAGACGATCGGCGACGGCTACTGGCGCTCGACCGACCTCGGCACCTGGGAGCACATCACGCCGTCGCGCTGGCCGCTGACCGATGTCGTCGCGCCGGCGGCGCTTTCCGTGCGCGACACGATCTATCTGTTGCCGAGTACCACGAGCCCACTGCCGCTCCTGATGCTCACCGATCCCGCCGGCGGGCGCGTGGAGTTCTACAACCGCCTGATGCCGTGGCTGCCGCTGGCGCGCGCTCGGGAGACCGAGCAGCTCGCGCGCCCCGACTCGGTGCAGCCGGGGCCGTGGGATCCGGCGATTTTCCATGATCCCGACACCGAGCGTTGGTTCATGTACTGGAACTCCTCCAACGCCTATCCGTTGCACGCGATCGAGCTCGACAAGGGCCGGCAGCTCGCCTACAAAGGCACACCGAAGTGGCTGTTCGGGTTGCAGCCGGAAGTGCACGGGTGGGAGCGGTTCGGCCAGGATCATCGCGATTCGACGATCAAGCCGTTCATCGAGGGCGCGTGGATGACGAAGTACGGCAGCCGCTATTACCTGCAGTACGGCGCGCCGGGGACCGAGTACAACGTCTACGCCAATGGCGTCTATGTCGGCACCGATCCGCTCGGCCCGTTCACGTATGCGCCGTACAATCCGGTCGCGTACAAGCCGGGCGGGTTCGTGCAGGGCGCGGGGCACGGCAACACGTTCCAGGACCTGTTCGGGAATTGGTGGAATACCGGGACGCCGTGGATTGCCGTGAACTGGAATTTCGAGCGCCGGATCGGGCTGCATCCCACGGGTTTCGACGCGGACAGCCAGATGTACACCGACACGCGCTTCGGCGATTTCCCGCACTGGTTGCCGACCGGAAAATGGCAACACAGCGACGAGCTGTTTACCGGCTGGATGCTGCTCTCCTATCGCAAGACGGTGACCGCCTCGTCCGCGCGCGACAGCTTTCCCGCGACCAACATTGTCGATGAGAATCCGCGCACGTTCTGGGTGGCAGGTCAGAACAAGCCGGGCGAGTGGCTCACGATCGATCTCGGCGCGCCGTACGACCTGAGAGCCGTGCAAGTGAACTATGCCGACTACCAGTCGGGACTGTACGGAACCGATTCGACGGTGTACACGCGCTTCCTGATCAAGTCGTCACTGGACGGCCGCCAATGGGCCACGGTCGGCGACCTGTCGCGCGAGACTCGAGACCGCCCGAACGCGTATATCGAGCTACCGCCGCACAGCGCGCGGTACCTGCGCTACGAGCACATTCATGTCGGCGCGGCGAACCTCGCGATCAGCGACATTCGCGTGTTCGGGACGGGTTCGCGCAAGCGACCCGCCACGCCTGCGGGGTTCACGGCGCGACGCGACAAGGACGAGCGCAACGCGACGATCACGTGGAAGCCGGTGCGCGGGGTCGTGGGCTACAACGTGCGGTGGGGCATCGCGCCGGCGAAGCTGTACCAGACGTATCAGTTGTTCGCCGATCGGGGGACGACGCTCGAGCTGCGCGCGTTGAACGTGGGGCAGGCGTACTGGGCGGCGATCGAGAGCTTCGATGAGAACGGCGTGTCGACGTTGAGCACGCCTATTCAGATTCGCTGAACGCTCGTGCCCGTCAGCGACAGCTTCCGTACCTTCGTCCTGGACCAGCTCGGTCGCGCGGTGCCAAGGATTCGCGCGCGCAGCATGTTCGGTGGTGTCGGGATCTACTCGGGCGAGCTGTTCTTCGCGCTGCTCGCCAATGACACGCTGTACCTCAAGGTGGACGATTCCAATCGGCCCGATTTCGAGGCACGTGGGATGGGACCATTTCTGCCGTTCGGCGACGAGCGGGACAAGATGCAGTACTACGAGGTTCCCGCAGACCTGCTGGAGGATCCGGACGCGCTGCGACCGTGGGCGGAGAAGGCGATCGCGGTAGCGGCGAAAAAGAAGAGCAAAAAGGCGCGGAAATCGTAGATTGGGGCGCATGGGGTCGCGTCTTATCCTCATTCTCGGCGCGGTGGGCTCGCTCGCGCTGATGCTGTACGCCGGCCGCAGCAATACGCACATCCTGATCACCATAGGCTTCATCTTCTGGGTTCTCGCGCCGTTCGCGCTGCTCGCATTGGCCGAGCGGCGGTCGGCCAGTTGGGCGCCCCCCATGAAAACGACGCTGCACACCATGATCTGGGTCGTCGTCCTCGGCTCGCTCGTCATCTACGCCTATCGCGCGGCAGTTCCGCCCCGCGCCACGGGCGCGTTCCTGTTCGTCATCGTTCCCCCGGTGGCGGTGGTCCTGGTGTTGGTTGCACTGGTGATTGTTTCGTTGAGGTCCCGTCCATCACGAAAGGAGTCGACGACTCCTGAGTAGACTCGCCGCCGCCTGTGTGGCGCTGCTGTTGAGCATTCGCGGCAGCGCGACGCAGGAATCGTGGATGCTCGGCCCGTTCACCAAGCCGAGCCGGATCAATCCCATCATCACACCGAATCCCGCCGTCGCGTGGGAGGCCTACGCGACGTTCAATCCCGCGGCGGTCGTCAGGGATGGCAAGATCTACGTGCTCTATCGCGCCGAAGACGCGACCGGTGTGCAGCAGATCGGTGGCCACACCTCGCGGCTCGGCCTCGCCGAGAGCGGCGACGGGCTCCACTTCACGCGGCGGGCCACACCGGTGCTCTATCCCGATACCGACAGCCAGCATCAGAACGAATGGCCCGGCGGCGTCGAGGATCCGCGCATCGTCGAGAGCGAGGATGGCACCTACATCCTCACCTACACGCAGTGGAATCGGGACGTGCCTCGGCTCGCCGTCGCCACCTCGCGCGACTTGCTCACGTGGGTCAAGCACGGCCCGGCTTTCAGCAGGGCGAGTGGCGGAAAATACCTGCGCACCGAATCCAAGTCCGGCGCGATCCTGAGCCGGCTCGTCGGCGAGCGGCTCGTCGCGACGCGCGTCAACGGGAAATACTGGATGTATTTCGGCGTTCCGGAGATCGGCATCGCCACTTCCGACAATCTGATCGACTGGTTACCGGTCGAAGACGCGGACAGCAACGCGGTGAAAGTGCTGCAACCGCGTCCGGGCTACTTCGACTCCTGGCTCGTGGAAGCCGGCCCACCGGCGTTACTTACGCGTGACGGGATCGTCGTCCTCTACAATGCCGGCAATAGCGCCACGCATGGCGACTCGACGCTGCCGGCGCGAGTCTACACCGGCGGGCAAGCGCTCTTCGACGCGGGAAATCCGCTGAAGTTGTTGCAGCGATCCAACAGTCCATTCATCCGGCCAAGCGAACCGTTCGAGCGCACGGGGCAGTACACGGAAGGAACGACGTTCGTCGAGGGTCTCGTCCGATTCAAGAACCGGTGGTATCTCTATTATGGCACCGCCGATTCCCGCGTCGCCGTTGCCGTCTCAGAGCGATAGCACCAGCCGCACCACACTCACTCCGTGGAGGTAGCCAATGCGCGCCGTTTCCGTGTGTGCCGTTCTCGCTCTCGCCGCCTGCGTCGATCAGGCGGGGGCGCCGACGAGCATCGCCGGCAACACCAGCCGAAATCCGTCGTTTTCCGTCACGCAGGAAGCCAATCCGATCGTGTTCAACGTCCAACTTCGCCCTGAGAACGAACCCAACGGCGCGAGCACGTCGGAATCGAAAGGCCAGGCGCAGGTCAAGGTCTATGAGGACGGCACGATCGAGTTCCTGTTTACCGTAAACAACAAGAGTGGCGAGACGTACACGCGCTCGCACATCCACAAGGGCGTCGCCGGCGTGAACGGCCCGATTCACTGGGACTTCCTCGAGCCGGCCGATCCCGCAACGTCGATCAGTGATCAACCAGCGCAGCTGCGCGGCATCGCTCGTCCGCGGGCGGCCGCTGTTCTCGCCGATCTACTGGCGAATCCGTCCGGCTATTACGTCAACGTGCATAGCACCGTGTTCCCGGGCGGGGCAATGCGGGGGCAGCTCGAATAGGCGGTCTCGTCAAGGTCGGCATCGTCGGTTCGCGCTTCCAGGCGGACTGTATTGCCGCTGCGGTCAAGGCGAATCCTGATGTCGCCGAGCTTATTGCGGTCGCGTCGCCCACCAAGGGCAACGCGGCCGCGTTCGCCAAGCGCCACGAGGTCGCGCACGCCTACTCGGACTACCGCGAGCTGCTCGCGAATCCCGCTGTCGAGATGGTCTCGATCACGGCCCCCAATCGCCTGCACGCGCAAATCACAATCGACGCGGCGAAAGCGGGCAAGCACGTCGTATGTGAAAAGCCGTTGTGCATCACGCTCGAAGAAGCCGACGCCATGATCGACGCGTGCGCGAAAGCCGGCGTGCTGCTGCTGTACGCCGAGGAGCTGTTCTTCGCCCCGAAGTACCTGAAAGCGAAGCAGATGGCGGACGAGGGCGCGTTCGGGCGCATTCATCTGGTGAAGCAGGGCGAGAAACACTCCGGCCCGCACTCGGACTGGTTCTGGGACGTCGAGCAGTCGGGCGGCGGCGCCGTGATGGACCTCGGCTGCCACGGCATCGCGTTTTGCTGGTGGTTCCTCGGCAAGCCCAAGATCAAGAGCGTGTATGCGCAGATGTCGACGCTGGTGCACAAGGATCGGACGCAGGGCGAGGATGAAGCGATTACGATCATGGAGTTCGCGAACGACGCGATCGGGATTGTCGAGAGCAGCTGGAACCGTCCTGGCGGGATGGATGACAGCATCGAAGTCTTTGGGGACAAGGGGCAGACGTATGCCGACATGCTGATGGGCAACGCGCTGCCGACGTACTCCGAAGTCGGATTTGGATATGCGGTCGAAAAGGCGGCGACGACCAAGGGCTGGACCTATCCGGTGTTCGAAGAACATTGGAATTACGGCTTCCCGCAGGAGATGCGGCACTTTGCGCGCTGTGTGCGCGGCAAGGAGACGCCGATCGCTGACGGCGAGACGGGCCGGATGGTTCAGGAAGTCCTGTACGCTGCCTACGCGTCGGCCGGCAAAGGCAGGAAGATCGCACTGCCCTTCCGGCCGGCGCGTGTGCAGAAGCCGATCGATCTTTGGAGACGCACCCAAGGCTGAGGTGAAAAGGGGGCAATAGGATGCGACACACGTTGCTCGTCGTTCTCGCGTTGAGCTGGCCGATGTTGCCGGCGGCCGCGCAACATGGCGCGACGCCACATTGGGAATACGAGGGGCCCAACGGTCCCGCACATTGGGGTGCGCTTGACCCGGCGTATCACACGTGCGTGGCCGGCACGCACCAATCTCCGATCGATATCCACGACGCCCAGTCCGGCGATCTTCCCACCATCAGCTTTGCCTACCACCCCTCGGCGCTGAAGCTGATCGACAATGGGCACACCATCCAGGTGATGTACGCCCCCGGGAGCTTCATTTCCGTCGCGGGGAAGCAGTACGAGCTGCAGCAGTTCCACTTCCATCATCCGGCCGAGGAGGAAGTGTCGGGCACGTCGTACCCGATGGTGGCGCACCTCGTGCACAAGAGTGCCGACGGGAAGTTGGCGGTCGTCGCGGTGCTGCTCGCCGAGGGCTCGGCGAACGATTTCGTCGAACGCCTGTGGAAGCATCTACCGCAGGGGCAGGGGAAGGAGATCAGCGTCCCCGGAGACTCTGTCGATGTCAGCACGCTGCTCCCAGCGACCCGAGGGTACTTCACCTACAGCGGCTCGCTGACGACGCCACCCTGCTCGGAAGGGGTGACCTGGTTCGTGCTCAAGACCCCGGTCCAGATCTCCCAGAGCGAGATTGCCGCATTCGCCAAAAAGTATCCGCACAACGCGCGGCCGATCCAGCCGCTGCACGGACGCGTCATTCAAGCAACGCAGTAGCATGCCGAGGCTCGCGGGCGTTGGCGTCCTGTCTCTGCTCGCAGCCTGCTCCGGCCAGCCGTCTCCGACGCCGGAGGTGGATTGGCGCGTGCCCGGCGGGGAGCCGGGCAACTCACGTTATTCCCCGTTAACGCAGATCGATACCACCAACGTCGCGCAACTGCGCGTGGCCTGGACCTATCACACCGGCGATCTGCCGAAGGACCGAGGCGAGATTCAAGCGACGCCGATCGTGGTGGACGGCGTCCTGTACACGACCACGCCCGCGCTTGCCGTGGTCGCACTCCACGCCGAAACGGGCAAGCAGATCTGGCGTTTCGATCCTGGAGCCGGTGCGGCCCATGTCAATCGCGGCGTCGTGTATTGGGCAGCTGGTAATGAGCGGAGAATCTTCTTCAGTGCAGGCCGCAGGTTGTATGCATTAGACGCGCGCACCGGTCGCCCGATCCCTAGTTTCGGCGACTCGGGCTCCATCGATCTCGCGGCTGGATTGTCGCGCGACATCGGCGACGCCTATCTCGTCGCCACCACGCCCGGCGCGATCTACAAAGATCTGCTGATTCAGGGTCAGCGCGTGGGCGAAGACGAAGGCTCGGCGCCCGGCGATGTGCGCGCCTACGACGTGCGCTCCGGCGCGATTCAATGGACGTTCCACACCATCCCGCATCCCGACGAGTTCGGTCACGACACCTGGCCGGCGGATGCATGGCGGACGGCCGGAGGCGCGAACAGCTGGGCCGGCATGAGCGTCGATACGTCGCGGGGAATCGTCTACGTGCCCACTGGCTCGGCGACGCCGGACTTTTACGGTGGCCAGCGGCTCGGCGCCAACCTGTTTGCGAATTCGCTCGTCGCGCTCGACGCGACGACAGGACGACGGCTCTGGCACTTCCAGACCGTCCATCACGATCTCTGGGATCGCGATCTCCCAACCGCGCCGAATCTCGTCACCGTCACGCGGGCAGGCAGCCGCGTTGACGCAGCCGCCCAGATCACCAAGAGCGGCTTCGTGTTTCTGTTCGACCGCCAGACGGGGACGCCGCTGTTCGATGTGGTCGAGACGCGAGTTCCGCCCTCGGATTTGGCGGGTGAGCACGCCTGGCCTACCCAGCCGATGCCGGTGAAGCCCGCGCCGTTCGCGCGGCAGTCGATCACCGAAGCCGACGTCACCGATCGTGCGCGATACCGCGCCCTGAGCCGCGGCGGCTTTTTCACGCCGCCGAGCAGGGCAGGGAGCATCGTGCTGCCCGGCTTCGATGGTGGCGGTGAGTGGGGCGGAGCGGCGGTCGATCCCGAGACCGCGGTGATCTACGTGAATGCGAGCGACATTCCGTGGATTGCGGCGATGCGCGAGTCCGCGCGGATCATTCCGCGCAGCGGTCCGCCTCGCGCCGGTGCCGTCGTATACAAGGAGGTCTGCGCGACGTGCCACAGCGGCGAGGGCCGCGCTCCGTCGCTCGCCAATGTTGCCCAACGGCGCACATACGAAGAAGCGCGCGGCATCGTCGATCGGGGCCGTGGGTTCATGCCTTCGCTGGCGGGACTAGCCGAAGGCGAAAAGCGCGCGGTGCTCGAGTACCTCGGTTATGCACCGATGGCGGGGGTAGGAGCGCAGCATGCTGCGCCCCGACCCCGAATCGGGCCCTACGAGTTCGTTGGCTACGAACGCTGGCGTGATTCGGCCGGCTATCCCGCGGTCAGACCGCCGTGGGGCACGTTGAGTGCCATCGACCTGAATTCCGGCGAGTATCGCTGGCGCATTCCGCTGGGCGAGTTCGCCGAGCTCAAGGCGCGGGGCGTTCCGCCGACCGGGACTGAGATGTACGGCGGTCCGATCGTTACGGCCGGTGGACTTGTCTTCATTGCCGCTACCCAGGACGCGAAGTTCCGCGCGTTCGACAAGAACACGGGCGCGCTGCTGTGGGAGGCCGAGCTCCCGGTGCCTGGCTATGCCACGCCGAGTACGTATGCAGTAAGAGGAAAGCAATTCGTCGTGGTCGCGGCGGGCGGCGGCAAGCTTGGATCGAAGTCGAGTGACACGTACGTCGCGTTCGCGTTGCCGTAGCGTTATGACCGGTGGGGCGCTTGGAGTGACGTCCTAGCAGGGAGCGTAGGTATACTCGGGTATGCGCCGGTTTGCAGTGACACTGATAATTGCGGGCGGCCTTTTCACGAGCTGCAGAGCGGTGTGCGCTTGCCTCACTCCGCCCGATACCGAGATCGTCTATGGCAGTGTCGAGTCCGCGACCGGCGCCGGCGTCCCGACCGCGGTGGTGGTTTATAGACTCGCGATCGATACGCTGTGCGTGTTCGATAGCGATCTTCCCACCGGGGAGATCGACGTCGGAGCGGAGGGCAGATTTCGGGGCGAGATCTACAGCTTTGGGGAGCCCAAACACTGTCTCGAGCTGCGCGCCTTTGATCCCGCGGCCGGTAAGACCGACACCGCGACCATCCTCACGTTCCCCGACTTCGCTAATCCCGACAGTACAGGTGTGGTGCTCCGACTCCCGTAAGGCAGTGTATACGTAGGGCATCACACCCCTTAACGGAGTCCATTATGGAAGTGCCACCAATCAGACCGGATCCGGGGCCGGTTGAAATCCCGGAGCCGACCAAGCCCCGCCCCCCCGAGCC
>DATMZX010000244.1:0-7846 GCA_035573235.1 Gemmatimonadales bacterium | reverse complement strand
CTATCGCACGACGAGCATCGTCGAGGATCTCGATCTCGTCGTGCGCATGCACCGCTACCTGCGCCAGCACAAGATCAAATACGAGATGCCGTTCATTCCTGATCCCGTCGCGTGGACCGAAGTCCCCGAGTCGCTCAAGGTGCTTTCGCGCCAGCGCGAGCGCTGGCACCGCGGCCTGATATCCGCGATGTGGCAGTACAAGTCGATGTTGTTCAATCCGCGCTACGGCCGCATCGGGCTCCTCGCGATGCCCTTCTTCACGTTCGGCGAAATGCTCGCGCCGGTCGTGGAGCTGCTCGGCTACATCATCACGGCGGTCGGACTGTCGTTCGGCCTCGTGAACACCTCCTTCGCGCTGCTGTTCGTGCTGGTCGCGTGGGGCTACGGCATGCTGCTCTCGATGTGGGCGGTCGTGCTCGAAGAAGTGAGCTTCCGCCGCTACCGCCGCTTCGGCGACCTCTTCCGGCTCCTGCTGTACGCTTCGCTCGAGAACTTCGGCTACCGCCAGCTCACGGTCTTCTGGCGTCTCAAGGCATTCGCGAATGTGTGGCGTGGCGTGCACGTCTGGGGCGACATGGCCCGCAAGGGGTTCGGCAAGGCGAGCGCGGTGGCATTGCTCCTGCTGTTGCTCGCGACGCCGTGCCTGGGACAGAGTCGCGTGAACGTGTGGAGCTCGTACGAAGGTGTCGACGACAGCCAGGACTGGACGACGCTCGGCGGTCAGCTGACGATGCGCTCGGCAAAAGGCAGCGGCGGCTGGCTCGCCGCTGAAATGCTCGGTCGCTACGGCGAGACCGACGTCACCGAACGGCTCGGCGGCGTGCTGCACCCGAACGACCGCTGGTGGTTCACGCTGGAGGTGGGGACATCCAAGGAACCGGTGTTCAGCCCCAAGAACAGCTGGGAAGCCGATGCCGCGACATTGATCGGGCACCACGCATCGGTCGGCTTGACGTATCGTCGCTGGAATTACTCGGAAGGTCCCGTCGACATCCTGATGCCGCGTTTCACCACCGAAACGCCCAAGATGTCGTGGACGATGCGCCTGTTCATCTCGCGCAATCCCTCGGATCGTACCGATTGGGCCGGCCAGGTTCAGGTCGCGCGCGCGTTCTCGCGCCGGGTCACGGGCTCGCTGCTGGGAGCCGGTGGGCGAGAGACCTATTCCGTCGCGGGTTCGCTGCAATCGCTCGCAACCACGACGATCGGTTTGGGCGCGCGCTATAACGTCGGCAGCAACATGACGTTGCGACTCGACGCGAGCTTCATCAACTCGCAGCCCACCCTGTCGCGGCGCGGGATCGCATTGGGCCTGGAACGGGGCTTTTGATACGGCTTTCCCGTGAGCGCGCTCACATGTGATTGGGGCACTTGCATTTCCCCCCACAAATCACGGCATTAGAGCATGCGCAGATACGCGATAGCCCTGCTGGTGCTCGTAGCATGCACCGATAGCACGGGCCCGGCCAATCAGTCGAACGACCGCATCACGATCACCAATGATGCGGCGACGTTGGCCACGCGCGTCACGTACTTCAACGATTCGATCCCGCTCGACAGTGTTGGCGTCGGATATCCATCAGCGCCGCTCCGCGCACCGGCCGTCGGCCGCAGTCCCGGGGCGAGCCAGGCGTCGTTCAACCTGTCGCTCAAGGCCGAAGTCGCCCCGCCGAAAATCGGCAACCAGACGCTGCAGGCGACATCGGTCACGATCGTCGGAAATCTCGCGGTCGTGAGCTACAACATGGTGGGCAATCCCTACCTGGGCGCGGTCGACGTCATCGACGTCACCAACAAGAACCAGCCGGTGCTCAGGTCTGAGGCGCTGTTCCAGAACACGGACGTCAGCGCCGTGACGATCTCCGGAACCAACGTGTATCTCGCCGAGGCCACAGGGGACACGGGATTCGCGTCGCCCGCCGTTGCCGAGGTCGTGCAGCTCCAGGGCAATCAGCTCGTGCTGAGCGGCAATCGGCGCGCCGGCTTGAGCAGCTTCGCCGGTACGAGCGTCGCAACGGGGACGCGCGTGTACGCGACCTCGGGTGACGGCGGGAGCCTGTTCATGATCGACCCGGCATCGTTCGCTGTGACGAGCTCGATTCCGCTGCACGATGCGCGTTGGGTCGCGGTCGGCGGCGGCAAAGTCGCCGTCGTGCAGGGGACGCCGGGCACGCTCGCGGTCTATAACGAGAGCAACCTGAGCTCGGTGGGGAGCTGGCCGTTCGCCGGCGCGACCGTCGCCGAGTCCAAATCGCAGGCGCAGCTGGTGGGCGGGAAAGCGTTCATCGCGGCCGGCGACAGCGGCGTGCAGGTCCTGAGCGCGTCAACGGGATTGAGAGTCGGCGCCGTGGCTCGCCCGAATCCCGACTCGCTCGGCCTCAGCCCGTCGGTCGTCGTGACGAACTCGGTCGCAATCGATCAGGATCTGGTCTTCATCTCGAACGGCGAGGCCGGGGTCTATCTCGCCCAGGGCAGCGCGGCCTTCTCAGGCACCGGGTCGGAGACGCAGCAGACGATCACGATGCGCGGCAAGCTGCGCTTCGGAAATCTCCAGTCGGTGAACCACGTCGCCTACTCCTCAGGCGGTCCCGGCAACCCGGGCCTCCTGATCGTCGCGGCGGGACTCGGGGGACTGAAGATCGTTCAGGTGAACTAAGGGCCGGGTTTGGTCGCGCTCATTTCGCGCGCGACCCGCTCCGCATCGCGCAACACCCGCAGCACATTCTGTCCCGCCACCTTTTTCACGTCGGCCTCCGTCCACCCGCGCCGCAGCAGCTCCGCGATCAGATCGGGGAATTTCGAGACGTCTTCCAGACCCCGCGGCACTTCATCGATGCCGTCGAAGTCGGAGCCAAGGCCCACGTGATCCACACCGGCCAGGCGACGAATGTAATCGATATGGTCCGCCACTTGCGCGAGCGTCGCGTGCGGCGCCCGCGATCCCCACGCGCGCATCGAATCAGCGCGCGTCGCGGAGTCCACGCCGGCCGCGCGCAGCGCGCGCGACCAGCTGCTGATACTGTCCTCGTAGACGCGGACCGACTCGGATACGAAGCCGGGATTGAAGTTGACCATCACAATCCCGCCGTTGGCGGGCATCAGTTTCAGAATCGAGTCGGGAACGTTGCGGGCGTGATGGGCGAGCGCACGCGCGGACGAATGCGAGAAGATGATCGGCGCGCGGGAGAGATGAATCGCGTCCGACATCGTCTGGTCATTGACGTGCGACAGGTCCACTAGCATGCCGAGCCGGTTCATCTCCTGTACGACTTGCCGACCGAGGTCCGACAATCCGCGTCGCGCCGTATCCGTCGACGCCACAGCCCAGTCCAGCGTGCGCCAGTGCGTGAGCGTCACGTAGCGCACGCCGAGCGCGGCGAACATGCGCAGCGCGCCCAGCGAGTTTTCGATCGCATGGCCGCCTTCGATCCCGATCAGGCAGGACACTTTACCCGCGGCGAAATTGCGCTCGACATCGGCCGCGGTGATGGCCATCGCCATCGCGGTGGCGTTCCTGGCGCACAGCCGGCGCGTCAAGTCGATCTGTTCGAGTGCGTATACCGCCGGATGTGGTCCGGAGTCCATCGTCGTCACCGGCACGTACGCCGCATAGAATTGACCGCCCACCCTGCCGCTGCGGAGCCGCGCGATGTCGGTCATGAGCCGCGGCTGGGGCACCGCCAGATTCACCGAATCGACGCCACCCCGTGCGCGAACCGCGTCGGGGATGTCGTTGTGGCCGTCGATCAGGGGGACCGTTCGGAGGATGCGAATCGCCTGGGCGCGGTAGTCCTGCGCGCCCGCGGAGGTTGAGGCGATCGCAAGGAGCGCAACCATTGCGACAGAGGCTTTGATCATGGGCAACAAGCTGGCGCCGCCTGTACGTCTTATCAAGATTACGTCGTGATCCCGACGTCCGAAGCGAAAGTCAAAATCGCGCTGCTCGTAAACGACGAGCCCACCGAGGTCGCGTTTGCCCCACACAAGACCTTGCTCGAAGTCCTGCGCGAGGATCTCGCGCTCACCGGAACGAAGCACGGATGCGAGCTGGGCGAATGCGGCACGTGCACCGTGCTCCTCAATGGAACGCCGGTGCTTTCGTGCCTCGTTCTCGGCCTGGCGTGCGCGGGTCAACGCGTGCGCACGGTGGAAGCGATGGCCCAGGCCGGGAAACTCCATCCGCTGCAGGAGACCTTCGCCGACCTTGGCGCCGCGCAGTGCGGGTATTGTACGCCGGCATTCCTGCTCACGGCGGAAGCGCTGATTACCGAAAATCCAAAGCCGACGAGAGATGAAATCAAAGAAGCGCTCGCGGGCAACCTGTGTCGGTGTACAGGCTACATCAAGATCTATGAAGCGGTAGAACTCGCTGCTGCTCGCATGCGCGGCGAAAAGGCTGAGCCCAAGAAGGAAGCGCTATATGGCCGTCCGTAGAGTCATCGGCAAAGCGCTGCGGAAGATCGACGCCGTATCCAAGGTGACCGGCGCCACAAAGTTCGCCGACGATCTCGCCTTTCCGCGGATGCTCTACTGCAAGCTGCTGCGCAGCACCCAGCCGCACGCGCGCATCGTTTCGATCGATACGTCGGCCGCGTCCCGGCTCGAGGGCGTGCAGGCGGTCCTGATCGGCAAGGACCTTCCCATTCCCTTCGGGATCCTGCCCGTCTCTCAGGACGAGCACACGCTGTGCGTCGACAAGGTGCGCTTCATCGGCGATCCGGTTGCCGCGGTCGCTGCCACGAGCGAAGAAACGGCCACCGCTGCGCTCGACCTGATCACAGTCAAGTACGAGCCGCTCAAATCCTTCGCCTCGGCCGAAGAAGCCGTCGAGCATCCCGAACCGCGCATCCACGACTACGGCGACGCCGGGAATCTCCACAAGCTGATCGACCTCGAGTTCGGCGACGCCGACGCCGGTATCGCCGAGGGCGACCTCGTGCGCGAAGACCTGTTCTTTTTCGAAGGAAACACGCATCTGCCGATGGAGCAGCACGCGGCAGTCGCGACTTGGTCGCCCGATGGCAAGGTGACCCTGTGGAGCTCCACGCAGACGCCGCACTACGTGCACCGCGCGCTGGCCAAGGTGCTCGAGTTGCCGCCAGCGCGTATCCGAGTTATCGCAACGCCAAACGGCGGCGGCTTCGGCGGCAAGAGCGATCCATTCAATCACGAGATCGCCGTCGCGAAGCTGGCGATGATCACGGGGCGTCCCGTGAAGATCACGCTGACGCGCGAGGAGGTGTTCTACTGCCACCGGGGCCGCCACCCGACGCTGATGTGGGTGCGCACCGGCGTGAAGCGCGACGGCGCGATCACGGGAATGCACTTCCGCTCGCTGCTGGACGGCGGCGCGTACGGTTCCTACGGCGTCGCGAGCACCTATTACACGGGCGCGCTCCAAACCGTGACCTACCACATTCCCAAATATCACTTTCAGGGCGCGCGCGCCTTCACCAACAAGGCGCCGTGCGGGCCCAAGCGCGGGCACGGCACGCCGCAGCCGCGGTTCGCCCTCGAAGTGCACATCGACAAGATCGCCGAGCAGCTGAAGATCGATCCGGCCGAGTTGCGGCTGAAGACCCTCGTGCCGCCGAACTCCCTGACCGCCAACTACCTGCGCGTCGGCTCGATGGGACTCGGCAGCTGCATCGAGAAAGTGATCGCCGGCTCTGACTGGAAGCAGAAATTCCGCCGGCTGCCGCAGGGTCGCGGGGTGGGACTCGCGTGCTCGAGCTACATCTCGGGCGCGGGACTGCCGATCTACTGGAACAACATGCCGCACTCGGGCGTGCAGCTGAAATGCGATCGCGGCGGCGGCGTCACCGTGTTCTGCGGCTCGACCGACATCGGGCAAGGCTCCGACTCGATTCTCGCGTACATCGTGGCCGAGGTGCTGGGCCTCGACCCGTTCGACGTCGCCGTCGTTACGGCCGACACCGACCTCACGCCCGTCGATCTCGGCAGCTACTCGAGCCGCGTCACCCTGATGAGCGGGAATGCGGCCGTGCAGGCCGCCGAGCGCGCGCGCCAGATCCTCGCGCTGCACGCGGCCAAAAGGCTCGAGGTCTCGCCCGATCGCCTGACGTTCGCCGAAGGGCGCGTGTTCGACGCAAAGGATCCAAAGAAGGGCATGTCGTTCGCCGAAGCGGTGCAGCTCGCCGAAGCCGCCGAGGGCACGATCGGAACCGTCGGCTCGTACACGCCGCCCAAGAGCGCCGGTCGCTATCGCGGCGCCGGTGTCGGCCCGTCGCCGGCGTACTCGTACAGCGCGTGCGTCGCCGAGGTGGATGTCGATCCCGAAACCGGAATCGTGCGCGTGCCGACGATCTGGATCGCGCACGACGTAGGACGCTCGATCAACTCCGCGACCGTCATTGGGCAGGTCGAAGGCTCGATCTACATGGGCCTGGGCGAAGCGCTGATGGAGGAGATGGCCTACCGCGGCGACCTCAAGGTCGTCCATAAGATTCCGTCGCTGCTCGAGTACAAGAGTCCGACGACGCTCGAGATGTGCGATGTCATCACGTATCTCGTCGAAGATCCCGATCCCAACGGACCGTTCGGAGCGAAAGAGGTGGGTCAGGGACCGCTGCTGCCGGTGATGCCGGCAGTCGCGAATGCGGTCTATGATGCGGTCGGCGTGCGTGTCGACGAAGTCCCGATCACGCCCGAGAAAGTGCTGAAAGCATTGAGGGGAAAGGGGAAGGGGGAAGGTGGACGGGTGGGCCCCACGTCGTTCCCGGACATCCCGTGGCCCGAGCCCACGCGCGTCCCGACCCCGTGGGAAGGCGGGGACGGCAAAGCCGCGGAGCCTGTTCGTGCTTAGGCTCCCCTCGTTCCGCTACCTTCAGCCGCGCTCGCTCGCCGAAGCGTTGAAGATGAAAGCCGACGCGGGCCCCGACGGGATGTTCGTCGCCGGCGGTACCGACTTGTATCCGAACATGAAGCGCCGCCATCAGGAACCGCGGACCGTCATCTCATTGATGGGGATTCCGGAGCTGAGCAGGTTGGACGGTTGGAATGTTGGAACGTGTGTCACGCTGACGGCTCTTTCCAACCTTCCAACCTTCCAACATTCCGCCATAGCAACAGCCGCGAGGTTGGTGTCCACTCCCCTCCTCCGCAACATGGGCACTCTCGGCGGCAATCTTTGCCTCGATACCCGCTGCAACTACTACAACCAGAGCTATGAGTGGCGGAAGTCGATCGACTTCTGCATGAAGAAGGAAGGACACATCTGCTGGGTGGCACCGTCGTCGCCGCGCTGCTGGGCGGTGAGCTCCTCCGACGTCGCTCCAGTCATGGTCGCGATCGGCGCGGAGTACCGGCTCGTCGGTCCGCAGGGCGAGCGCGTGGTGCCGGCCGGCCGCTTCTACGCCAACGACGGCATCAATTACCTGACGAAGCAGCCGGACGAGATTCTTCTCGAAGTCCGCTTACCGTCGCCGAATGGCTGGGACTCGGTCTACCACAAGCTGCGGCGCCGTGGCTCGTTCGACTTCCCCGTGCTTGGTGTGGCCGCCTGGATCAAGTGGAATGGAAAGACGGTTGCGGAGGCACGGGTCGTGCTAGGCGGAGTCGCGAGCTATCCGCAGGAAGTGCCAGAGGCGGGCGCGGCGCTCAGGGGAAACCAGCTCTCCGACGAGTCGATCGCCGCCGCGGCGGATGCCGCCTACCGGCCGTCGAAGCCGATGGACAACACCGATTTCGATCTGTCCTGGCGCAAGCAGATGACGCGCGTATACGTAAAACGGGCCCTCGCTGAATTGAGGGCCCGTCAGAAGTAACTACGCGCCTGCCGGCGCTTTCGCCAATTCCTCGATTTCAGCCGCCGCCTTCGCCAGAA
>DATMZX010000243.1:0-13235 GCA_035573235.1 Gemmatimonadales bacterium | reverse complement strand
ATCACCAGGGAGGACCGATGCGCACGCCTGCAATCGCGATGTTGCTGCTCAGCTGTGCAACCCTTCAACTTTCCAGCCAGTCCACGGCCCAAGAAATCGCCGCGTCATTTTCCAAGCACAAACAGGTCGCAAAAGCGAAGCACGGCGTTCGGGTCGAGAAGTACAAGGACGTCCAGAGCGAGCCCACGGTGCGACAAAACCTGAGCGACTACTCCGGTGTGTATGAATCTGACCTTGGTTACGTGATCACCGTTGAAGTCGCCGGCGATGGCCGTGTGCGCGCAACGTCCAACAACATCGAGCTCGAGAATGCCAGGATCGAACACGGCGTGCTGACGGCGGATGGATTTGTTGGAGCCTTCCTCACTCGGACCGATCGCGACAGCCCAACCGATCCGGGCACAGTCTCGCACGGATTAGGCGTCATTCTTACGAAACCGGTCGAGCTCGGTGGGAACACCTACGACAGGCTGTTCTATCAGCTGAAGCGCTAACAGGTCATTCCAGCGTAAGCGTTCCGCTTCCCGGTCGCACTGCCAGCAGGGCTTCGAGCGCGAGCCGCAGTGAGCGGGACAGCGCCCCCTCCCAGGCGTGCGATTTTTCATACCTTCGGCCCACGGGAATCGTCAGTGGACTGACTGTGGCAGGTCGCTTTGCTGGTCCGACCTGGTGCCGCAACACGATGCGAGGTGCCATACACCCTTCTGTTCGATGCTCAAGGGCGCAAACGGAAGCTCGCCCTCTCGGCCGCCGCAGGGCTGTTGGACCTTCGAGTTACACCACTTTGTGCATGGGTTGACGTTTTGTTCTTGACCGGCGAAGTCGTGGATGGCCAGATTGGCCACATCCACACTTCCCGGTGTTGGTTCAGGTGGTTTTCCTGTTGGTCGCCGTCCTGCAACAGTCCGCCCTGCGCGGCACGGTGGTGAGCGCTGAAACGCGCGAACCCCTCAGCCTCTCGATCGTCACCCTCCACCCCGGACTCGGCACCCAGTTCACGGACGCGGACGGGGCGTTCTCGTTCGCCGACGTCGGGGCGGGGATGTACCTGCTGAGCGTCCGCCAAATCGGCTATGTGCCGCTCGACACACAGATCGTGATACGACCGGAAGCCAGCGCGACGCTGTTCATCACGCTGCGTCGGCTCGCGGTCGAGCTGCCGGCCATTACCGTCGTCGGACATGCGCGCTGCACCAGGCCCGGGCCACCCGATCGCGAGGTCACGCCGGCGCTCGCCGCGCTGTTCGATCAGCTCATCGAGAACGCGCACCGGCTCGAGCTGCTCGCCGATTCGTATCCGTTCCGCTACCGTCTCGAGCGCTCGCAGCGCGAGGTCACGCGCCGCGGCGACAGCCTGCACGCCAACGTCGATACGATCGAGCTCGAGCAAAGGCACACCCGGCGTCGCTATCACCCGGGGCTCGTCGTGACCTCCGGCACAGGACCCTACAGCGGCCTGACCGTGGTCACACTCGCGTCACTGCACGAGCTGGCCGACAGCTCATTTCACAACAGCCACTGCTTCCGGCTCGCGGGACGCGACACGATTGACGGCGAGTTGCTCGTGCGCATCGACTTCGAACCCGACGAGGCGCTCGCCTCGACGGACATCGCGGGATCCGCGTACCTCGATGCGCTGACCTACGGACTCCGGTTCACGGAGACGCGGCTCACACACCCCGAGCGCGCGGATTTGCCCAACGTCCGCTCTGGCGTGGCGTGGACGCGCTTCCGCGAAATCGCGCCGGGTATCGTGCTGCAGGACCACGTGCGCGCGGTGTGGCTATTTCGCTCGAGCGCCAACGCCAATCGGGTCGAGACACAGCGACTGCTCGGCGTGCACTTCTCGCGGGCGTTGCCACAGCAATGATGATCTGCGCGTTGTGGTTGGCGATGACCCAGGTCCAGCATCCCGCTGTCCGCGGCACCGTGACGAGCGTCGAGACGGGGCTCGGGCTCGGCTATACCATCGTCACGTTGTATCCGGGCGGCGCTAAGCGCTTCAGCGATGCGGACGGTGCGTTCACATTCGACATCTCAAGTGCCGGCACGTACGTGCTGAGTGTCCGACAGATCGGGTACGCCCCGCTGGACACCCAGGTCGTCGTTCAAGCCGATACGGCGACCGTGGTGAACGTCGCGTTGCACAGACTCGCGATCGAGCTGCCGCCGGTGATCATCGCGGCGCTGCCGTGCACTGCGCCCGGCGCGCCCGATTCGAGTGACGCGGCCCTGCTTGGCGTGTTCGGACAGCTGCAGGAGAATGCCCGGCGCTACGAGCTCATGCGGACGTCGTATCCCTTCCGCTATGACCTCGAGATCGCGGAGCGAACCGTGAATCAGCGAGGCGATACCGGGAAGCCCACCCGCTGGAGGCTGCACTTCTCCAGCCGGGACACTCGACCCTACCAGGTAGGTCGGGTGATCGAGCCGGCCTGGGGACCCTGGAAGAACCCGATGGGCACGCATCTGATCCATGACACCGATCTCGAGGATCTCGGCAACGAAAGGTTCATTGCAAATCATTGCTTCCGGCTGGCGGGGACCGACACAATCGGGGGCGAGGCGCTGCTGCGGATAGACTTCGAACCGGCCACGCGCATCGCATCCGCGGACATGGCCGGCTCGGCATATCTCGATCCACAGACGTTCCAGGTTCGATACACCACGACCTGGATTACACGACCCGAGCGATCCGAGCTCTACGATCTGGGCTCGGTCGTTTTCTTCACCCGGTTTGGAAGCATCGCACCGGGGGTACCGCTCCAGGATTCGCTGTCGGTGGTGACGACCTACCGTTTCAGTCGCAGCGTCAGGATCCAGACGCAACGCACCTTCGCCGTGGAGTTCACGAACCGCCAGCCGCCACGCTAGGCCCTCCCTCTTGCGCGACGAGAGCCGATGGGGGGATATGTGGCCTCCCCCAGGAGGCCCCATGGTTCTCGCTTCATTCCTCGCGCTGTCGGCAACGCTCGCTCAGACCCCGGCCGGATCCGTCGCGGCCTGGACGGTTCGCCTCAACGGCGACATTCGCTGGCAACAGGTCACGCCCGCCGGGGCGCTGCTCGTCTCCACCGACGGGGCGCTCGCCGGCGTCGACATCGAGCGCGGGCAGATCGTGTGGCAAAAACCGGAGCTCGGGGGCCTGCCGTTCGACAGCGTGCGCGCGATCGACAACTCACTCCTGATGGAAGCGGCAAAGCCGGGGCTGTCCCTGATCTTCGATCCCGTCACCGGCACCGTGCTGTTCGACTCGCGAAAGCTGACGCTGACGAAGGTCGTCACGCGCCGCGTGTTGCCGCAGAGCGGCACCCTGCTCGTCCACGGCCAGCGCGCCTCGGGACCGCCGCTCATCGCGTTGTACGATCTCAGCACGGGCACGCAACGCTGGGTGAGCGAGTCGCTGTTTCAGCAGACCGAGCCCAAGAAGGGCGGGCTCGGCGGATTGATGCAGGGTATCGTGCGCGCCGCCGCCAGCGCGACGACCCTCGAAGTGCTGCAAGCGGGCCCCGACGTGATCGTCGTCTACACGCTCATGGGATTGCGCGCGCTCGACGCGAAGACGGGCGCCATCCGCTGGACCGCCGCGCTGCAGATGGCCCGGTCGGGAACGGTGCCGCACCAGGTGCTGCTGTATCAGTCGGTGGCGAAGCCGGACCGGATCTACGTGAGCTACGACGAACGCCTGATGGCCTACGGCCTCGCCGACGGCAAGCCGCTGTGGCCCAAGCCCGCCAGCGTGGACGGCTGGATCCGCGACATCGTGCAGCATCCGCGCGGCATCATCATGCTCCCCGAGGGACCGCCGGAAGGTCAAAGCACGGGCAGCCGTCGCGTCATCAACGGCGTCGTGCAGACCGGGCTCAACGTGGCGCGCTACGAAGACGGATCGATGATCGCCGCGAAGCCGGTGAAAATGCGCGGCACGGTGCGCGACGCGTTGATCAGCGGTGACGCCGTCGTGCTCGCGGTCGACGCCGAGTCGAAGACGTTCGTCAACGTGCTCGACGTGGCGACGGCGACGACGCGACTGCAGAAGGATGTGAAGATCAAGGGGCAGCTCGAGCGTGCCGAGCTCACGCCCGTCGGCCTGCTGTATATCTCGCGCTCGGATGCCACGATGAACGGCGAGGTCAACGTCATCGATCTGGCGACCGGCGAGCCCAAATACAAGGACGCGATCGAAGGCCGCAAGCCGGGCGTTCTGCTGTATGCGGCGGACGGCGCCACGCTGTACGTCTTCGCCGGCAAGGACCGCCGCTTGTACTCCGTGAATCGCCAGGACGGCACGTATCGCGCGCTGAGCGGCGAGATCAAGCTCCAGGGCGATGAGGATCCGAGCGCGCTCGAGCTGCGCCCCGGCGGGCTCGTGCTGAGCTCGGCACAAAACCTCGTCGTGCTCGGGCGCGACGGTCAGGTCAAGCAGCAGATCTACCATCCGGCGCCGCAGCTGCCGGGCCTGCTGCGCGCGCTGTACCGGATTCAATCGGTGCGGGCGGGACTGTATGGCGCCGCGGCGTCGGCCTACGGCGATGCGTTCGCGCAGGCGGCGCGCCAGTCGAACGACACGACGGCGAAGTACGTCTACAATCAGCTGGCCACGGCGTACACGCAGGGCGGGGCGCAGCTGCAGGGCTACTCCAGCCAGGCGTCGGCGCTCGCGAGCAAGCGCTTCAAGGCTTCGCTGAGCGCGCCCAGCTCGGTGTTCATGCTGACGCGCGCGCCGGAGGGGAACGGGAACGTGTTGCTGCAGATCGACAAGGACTCGGCGCAGCCGCGCGCGCGTGTCAATCTCGGCAAAGAGCGGGAGCCCGTCTATGCCGTGGATGACATCGCTGGAATGTTGTTCTTGCAGACCGCCGCGGGAACGCTGGTGGGCTATCGCCTTTAGGGGCCGGTGACCGTCGTGATGACGAAGGCGCCGCTCGTCACGCCGCCGGCGCCGGTGGCCGTCGCGCGCAGCGTGTAGGTGCCCGCCGCGTCGATCGCGAGATCATCAAAGGCGGCGACTCCATCCGTGGCCCGAACCGCGGTGTTGCCGTGCAGGCCGGCGCCCGTGGAGTTCGACGCGAGCGTGACCCGGATGACGCCGGTGAACGTCGTGTCGATGTTGCCGAGCGAGTCGCTCGCCGCGACTTGAACGAGCGGGAGCGTTTGTCCGACGGTGGCGCTGCCGGGCTGCGCAAAGAAGCTGAGCACCGGCGCGACGCCGCTCGTGGTCCCGCCATCGTTCGTGTTGACCCCGATCATGCCGGAGCCGGTCCCGCCGATGCAGGCGCTCGTCACGAGCGAGACGAGTGTGCGCGCGATGCTCGAGTGTGTCAGGCGTCGTAGGTCCATGCTCACCGTACCCATTAGGACCGGCCGCCGTTCCCGCGCGTCACGCGCCCGCACAGGATTAGTCCGTCGCCCGGCGTCCGATTAGATCGTTTTCGACCCTCCCGATTAGATCGTTTTCGACCCTCCCGATTGATTGAAGCCCCTCACGATTCCCGAGAACGTTCAATGCAGACCGCCGACGTCCAGTGCAGCGGCGGCAAACTCTTGTGGAGGTACTCTCTATGTTTCGAGGCATCGCGTTCGTCGCTTTGATCGGCGCGGTGGGCGTTACGCCCGCGGTCGCGCAGAGCGGCGTTTCCGTCACCCCGTGGGCGGGCGCTTATGTCCCGACACGGAACAGCTTCAGCACGGTCGGCACCGACATCAAACGCGACAACAGCTTCATCGCCGGCGCGCGTCTGACCTTCTGGGGCAAGAGCCCCGTCGGATTCGAACTGACCGGCGGCTTCGCGCCCGCGCACGTCAGCGTGGCCGGAACCACCGTCAACGCGGATCGCAATTCGCAGGTGTTCGTCGGCGGCGCCAAGCTGATGCTCGGCCTGTCTCCGGCCACCTCGCGCGTCGGATTCTTCCTGAGCGGCGGACCGGCGCTCATTCGCGTCGGCCACGATGTGGCGCGCGAAAGTGAAAGCAGGACGGATTGGGGCGGCGTCGGCGGTCTCGGCGTGCGCATCCCGTTCTCGGCATCGGTCGGCATGCGACTCGAGGTCGAAGACTACTTCTATGGCGGTAATTTCGACGGCAGCAAGAAGTTCCAGAACGACCTGGTCCTGAGCGCGGGGCTGGCGCTGGGCTGGTAAGGCGCCAAAAGCCCGCAGTGACGTAGCAAAAGGCTCGCCTCCAAAGGCGGGCCTTTTTGTTGTAAACTGGGGGCCATGCCGACACAGGTTGAAGGCCGCCGCGGCGGGGCCGTGGGCGCCAAAATCGACTATCGGGACGGTCGCTGGCTCGTCCCCGATCATCCCACGATTCCCTTCATCGAAGGCGACGGCACCGGGCCTGACATCTGGCGCGCCGCCTCGCAAGTGTTCGACGCCACCGTCGCGAAGGTCTCCAAGGGCAAGCGCGGCGTCGTGTGGCGCGAGGTGCTCGCCGGCGAGAAAGCGTTCAATCAGACCGGCAGCTGGCTGCCCGAGGACACGCTCAACGTCATCCGCGAGCATCGCGTCGCGATCAAGGGACCGCTCACGACGCCGGTCGGCGGGGGGATCCGCTCGCTCAACGTCGCGCTGCGTCAGATTCTCGACCTGTACGCCTGCATCCGGCCGGTGCGCTACTTCGACGGCGTGCCGTCGCCGATGAAGGATCCCGGCAAGCTCAACATCATCATCTTCCGCGAGAACATCGAGGACGTGTACGCCGGCATCGAATACAAGGCGCACAGCACCGAAGCCGATTTGGTGATCGAGTTCCTCACACGCAAGTTCGGCGCGAAGATCCGCGAGGGCAGCGCGATCGGTGTGAAGCCGATGTCGAAGTTCGGCTCGCAACGGCTCGTCGCCAAGGCGATTCAGCACGCGATCAAACGACGCCTGCCGTCCGTCACGCTCGTGCACAAGGGCAACATCATGAAGTTCACCGAAGGCGCGTTTCGCGACTGGGGCTACGAGATCGCGAAGGAGCGATTCGGCGACTCCACGGTGAGCGAGGCGGAAGGCGGCAAACGCAAAGAGGACGCCGGCAAAGTGATGATCAAGGACCGGATCGCCGATTCGATGTTCCAGCAGCTGTTGCTGCGTCCCGACGAATACTCGGTCGTCGCCTCGCCGAATCTCAACGGCGACTATCTGTCGGATGCGGCGGCCGCGCAGGTCGGCGGTCTGGGGCTCGCTCCGGGAGGGAACGTCGGAGACGGGTTCGCAGTATTTGAAGCCACGCATGGCACCGCCCCCAAGTACGCCGGTCAGGACAAAATCAACCCGAGCAGCGTCATTCTCTCCGGCGTGATGATGTTCGAAGAGCTGGGCTGGGACGACGTGGCCGTGGCGATCGTGCGCGGGCTCGAGGGCGCGATCGCCGCGAAGCGCGTCACCTACGATCTCGCGCGCCAGATGCCCGGCGCCACCGAGGTCTCCACTTCCGCGTTCGCCGAGGCGATCATCGAGCACCTGCCATGAAGTCTTCGATTTCCGCCAAGGCACTCAATGCGGTCGAGACGCCGCTGCTGGCCCTGATCGTGGCGCAGGGCGCCATGCCGTCGCTCGACGCCACGCTCGAGCGCGCGGTCGCGACCGGTGATTACAAAGGAAAGAAGGACGAGACCGTGCTGGTCTACGGCGGGGGCAAGGCACAGCGCATCCTGCTCGTGGGCGTCGGCAAAGGCGCCGACGTCACGCGCAGCGCGGTGCGGCGCGCCGTGGCCATCGCGGCGAAGCGGGCACGGGGACTGGGGACGAAAACGCTCGCGGTCGCCATTACCAAGGAAGCGCGCGGCGGCCTGGGCGCCGCCGAGCTCGCGCAGGTCGCGATCGAAGGCGTGGCGCAGGGCAGCTGGCAGTTCATGGAGCTGAAGCAGCAGCCCGAAGATCCCAAGCCCGAGCTCGAAGCGGTCGAGCTGGTGTTCGAAGGCTCGGACAAGGACGAAGCGGAAGCGGGCCGGCGCATCGGCGATGCCATTGCGGCCGGCTATCTCTACACGCGCAATCTCCAGATGCAGCCCGGCAACATCGCGACGCCCAGCCACCTGGGCGAGCTCGCGCGCAAGCTCGGCCAGGCCCACGGCTTCACCGTCACGGTGCTGGACAAGGCGCAGATAAAGAAGGAAGGGATGGGCGCGCTGCTCGCCGTGGCGCAGGGCAGCGCGGAAGAACCGCGCTTCATTGTGCTCGAGTACCAGGGCGGCTCCGGCGCGCCGGTCGTCCTGATCGGCAAGGGCGTCACGTTCGACTCGGGGGGCATCTCGATCAAGCCCGCGGCGAACATGGAAGACATGAAGTTCGATAAATCGGGCGCCACCGCCGTGCTCGGCACGTTTGAGGTGATCGGCCGGTTGAGGCCCAAGGTCAACGTGGTCGGACTGATCCCCGCCACGGAGAACCTGCCGTCCGGCACGGCGGTGAAACCGGGCGACGTAGTCAAAAGTCACTACGGCAAGACGATCGAGATCATCAACACCGACGCCGAAGGCCGCCTGATCCTGTGCGACGCGCTCTCGTACGCGCGGCGCTTCAAGCCCGCCGCCGCGATCGACGCCGCCACGCTCACCGGCGCGGTGGTGATCGCGCTCGGCCATCACGCGATCGGGATGCTCGGCAACGACGAGCAGCTGCTGGCCGAGGTGCGCGACGCCGGCGAGCGGGCGGGCGAGCGCTGCTGGCCGCTGCCGCTGTGGGACGAGTACCGCGACCTGCTGAAGTCGGACGTCGCCGACGTGAAGAACTCCGGCGGCCGCGCGGCCGGCACGATCGCGGGCGCGTGGTTTCTGCGCGAATTCGTGGACGGTTTTCCGTGGGTGCACCTCGATATCGCCGGCACGGCATATCTCGAAGGCGAGGGCGCAAGCCACGCCAAGGGGCCGACGGCGATCGGCGTGCGGCTGTTCACGGAGTTTCTCCTCAAACGCGCGGGCGCTTGATCCGAGGAGTCGGGCTCGCGCTGGCGCTCGTTGCCTGGACGACGAGCCCCCTCGCCGCGCAAGCCGACACCACGCAGCGCGATACGACTCGAGCCGCCGGCGACACCACGCCGCCGCCGCCCGATACCACCGAAGTCCTGCTGCCGACGTTCGCCCCCGTCGTCGCGCCGGGCCCGCTGCCGGCCGGCGCGCGCTACGTCTTCACCGAAGACTCGCTGCTGCTGCTCAGCTCGCTGACGCTCAGCGATCTGCTGACGCACATCCCCGGGGTGTACGTGGCGCGGGGCGGCTGGTACGGGCAGGCCGAGATCGCGCTGTACGGTGGACGGGGGCCGGCGAGCTTCGAGATCTTCGTGGACGGTGTGCCGTACCTGCCGCTGGGCCGCGATTCTATTTACGTCGATCCCGCGCGCATTTCGTTGGCGGCCTATGAGCGGGTCGACGTGCTCGTCATGCCCGCGGCGCTGCAGATCTATCTCGTCAGCCTCACCCACGAATCGAGCCGGCCGCGCACCCAGATCGGCGTCATGACGGGCCGCCAAGACATCGCGGGCTACCGCGCGGGTTATTCGAAGCGCGCGCGCTCGGGATTCGGCGTGTCGCTGGTGGCGGACTGGAATTCGATGGGCGCCGGCCCGTCCACCAGCACGACCACGAGTTTCGGCACCAGCGATTTCCTGTTGAAGGCGGAGTACGTGCCGCCCGGCGGGCGCGTGGGCGCGTCGTTCGCGCTGTTCACCTCGAGCTGGAAGCGCACCGCGACGAGCGACAACCTCCGCGTGCTCGGGTGGCGGCAGGATCGGATGGACCGCGTGTTGCGCATGTTCATCGCGCAGCGCAGCGACGGGCTCGGCTGGCGCGTGACGACGACCTTGACTTCGACCGGGCTCAGTCACGACACGCTGCTCGGAGGCGGGCGCTCCGTCTCCAGCGGCGCGTTGGAAGCGAGCCTGACCGGCCGCAAAGCGATGGTCGTCGGCACGGCACGCGGCGGCGCGGGCGGGATGCCGTCGATGCTCGAGGCGCGCGCCGGATGGATCGGACCGCTCCGCGTGAACCTCGCGGGCTTCTTCCGGCAAAATCTCTACTCTGACGGTCGTGAGGGCGTGCGTGCCTACGGGACCGCCGGACTGCCGCTGCCGTGGGGGTTCTCCGTCCGCGGCGAAGCGACCTGGCAGAAGGACGTGCAATCGTCGTTGGTCACGACGGACGATCTGCAGGAAGCGACCGACATGGCCGGGTGGATCCGCTTCGATCATCCTCGGCTCATGGTCGAAGCCGGGCGCGGCCGGCGCGATCCCTTCGCTCCCCTCGGCTTCGGCGGCGGGATCACTCCGATCGACTCGCTGCATCCGACCCCGTTCACCGAATTCCTCGCCGTGCGGGCCAGCGTGCAGGTACTGCCCGGCTTGCGGCTCTCGGGGTGGTACTTCGACCCGCTCGTGGGCGGCGGCGACTTCGAGCCGCCGCATCATGCGCGCGTGTCGGCGACCTTCCAGTCAAAGTTCTGGCGCACGTTCCCGAGCGGCATCTTCAATCTCCGCGGCGAGGTGGCGATGGAGTCGTGGACGCGCTGGTCGCTGGCGGGCCTCGATTCGGCCGGGAACGAGCGCTCGATCAACGGCGCGAGCTTCGTGGAGACCAACATCCAGATGCAGCTGGCCGGCGTGACGTTGTTCTGGATGATGCGAAACGCCAACCTGATGCGGGCGAGCTACGTGGAGGGCCTGTCCTATCCCAAGGCGGTACAGCAGTGGGGCGCCCGCTGGTATTTCACTAATTAGCCCGGTCGCGACTACATTTAGCACCCTGTGCCGCGCAGTATGACAGGCTTCGGCTCCGCCGAAGATCAGGTCCTGGGTGGACGGCTGCGGGTCGAGATTCGCACCGTCAACCACCGCTACTTCAATCCGCAGCTGAAGCTGCCGGTCGACCTCGCGGGGATCGAAATCGAGATCCGGGAGCGGCTGCGCCAACTGCTCGAGCGGGGGCATGTGGCGCTCACGGCGCGTTGGGTCGAGGGGCCGGTGCAGGAGCGCAGCGTGATCGTGGATCTCGCGCGCGCCAAACAGGTGCTCGCGGCGGCGCAGCACCTCAAGAAGAAGCTCAAGCTGAAGGGGACCGTCGACCTGGCATTCGTGGCGCGCCATCCCGAGGTCCTGACGTCGGCGAACGGTGGCGATGTCGAACGCAGCGTCGCGTGGAACGACGTCAAGAAGGTCGTCGAGAAGGCGGCGTCGGACGTCGTCACGATGCGCAAAAAAGAAGGAGCGGCGCTCGCGACGGAGCTGAACGCGCGGCTGGAGGCGCTCGAGGGCGCGGCGCAGGTGATCGAGGAGCAGGCGCCGGCGCGACTCAAGGCCGAGCATGAGCGGCTCAAGCAGGCCGTGCAGGAGCTGACCCAGAGTGCGGCGGTGGACGAGCAGCGGCTCGCGCTCGAGATCGCGCTGCTCGCCGATCGGGTCGACATCACCGAAGAGCTGGTGCGGTTCCGCTCGCACATCGCGGCGGCCCGCGCGGCGCTGGGGGCGGATCAGGCGGTCGGCAAGCAGCTCGGCTTCCTCGCACAGGAGCTGCTGCGCGAAACGAACACGATGGGCTCGAAAGCGAATGACGCGCGCATCACGCAGACCGTGATCGCGATGAAGGGTGATCTGGAGAAGTTTCGGGAGCAGCTGGAGAACCTGGAGTGACCAAAGGGCCGCGCATCGTCGTGTTGTCCGCTCCCTCGGGCGGCGGCAAGACGACGATCGCGAAAGCGGTGCGCGAGCAGTACCCCGAGCGGTTTGGGTTCTCGGTGTCGGCGACGACCCGCGAGCCGCGGGCCAATGAGAAAAACGGCGTCGACTATCATTTTCAGTCGCGCGCGCAGTTCCTCGAGGGCGTCGCGGCCGGCAAGTTTCTGGAGCACGCCGAGTACGGTGGCGAGCTGTACGGGACGCTGAAGTCCGAAGTCGAGCGCGTCGTACAGTCCGGCAAGCACGTGCTGCTCGACATCGAGGTGGAGGGCGCGCGGCAGGTCCGCAAGCAGTATCCGCCGCCCAGGTCGGTGTCGGTGTTTATCTTGCCGAGTGATCCGCGGGTGCTGCTCGAGCGGCTGCGGTCGCGCGGCAGCGAATCGGCGGACCAGCTCAAGTGGCGACTGGAGCGCGCCGAGCACGAGCTGAACCAGGCGCCGAATTTTGAGCGCTGGGTGCGCAACGATGATTTGCAGAGCGCGGTGCGGGACGTGGCGGCGATCGCCGACGATGTGAAGAACACCCGCACGCGCCACAAGCAGGATTTCGAATGGATCACGAATTACGGCCGCGGGCTTCAGGAAGAGGCCCGGCGCCTGTATGATCAACTGCATCACCAGAAAGGCTGAGCAATGCGGATCGTGACACCGGCAGAAGTCGCAGGCCAGACGCAGAACAAGTACCTGGGCGTCCTCGTGGCGGCCAAGTTCGCGCGCTACGTGAACGACTTCCCGCGCGACCGGTCGGTCGACTGGGAAGAGAAGCTCACCACCCGCGCGTTCGACGAGCTCGTGCGCGGCGGCCTCAAGTACCGCCTCGTGCGGCGGCGGCGCCAGCTGGAAGCCTGATGCACGTCGTGCTCGGGGTGTCGGGCGGAATCGCCTGCTACAAGAGCTGCACCCTGGCACGCCGGCTGACGGAAGCCAACGTGACGGTGGACGTGGTGCTGACCGCCGCGGCCGCCGAATTCATCCGTCCCGTCACATTCGAAGCCCTCACCGGCCGGCCGGTCCTCACCTCCTTGTGGGATCCGGGACGCGCGCTGGCGCACATCGACCTCGCGAAAGCGCCCGATCTCGTGATTCTCGCGCCGGCCACCGCCAACATCCTGGCCCGCGCCGCGATGGGGATGGCCGATGACGTGCTGACGGCGCTGCTGCTCGCGCGGGGCAATCGGCCCGTGCTCGCGGCGCCCGCGATGAACGACGACATGTACGCGAATCCCGCCACCAGCACCAACATCCGCGTGCTCACCGAGCGCGGCTGGCAATTCATCGGCCCCGACGTCGGCGCGCTGGCGGAAGGGCCCAGCGAGCGGCCCGGCCGGATGAGCGAGCCGGAGGCCATCTTCGCGGCGGCGCAACGCCTGCTGGGCTCAGGGGCGAAAGCCGGGGCTCAAAAAAAAAGTAAGTGGTCGGGGAAAAAAGTGATCGTGACCGCCGGGCCGACGCGCGAGCACCTCGATCCGGTGCGCGTGATCACCAATCCCTCGAGCGGCCGCATGGGCTACGCGCTCGCGGAAGCGGCGCGCGCCCGCGGCGCCGACGTCGTGCTCGTCACGGGACCGACCGAGCTGACGGT
This sequence comes from Gemmatimonadales bacterium, assembly GCA_035573235.1. GTDB lineage: Bacteria > Gemmatimonadota > Gemmatimonadetes > Gemmatimonadales > GWC2-71-9 > 20CM-2-65-7. The sequence continues at coordinate 2 of DATMZX010000243.1, read as the reverse complement.
GC
>DATMZX010000242.1:0-2246 GCA_035573235.1 Gemmatimonadales bacterium | reverse complement strand
CCGTGATCGTCAGCGGCGCGGAGACGGACGTGTGCGTTCTTGCAACCGTTCTAGGCGCGGTTGACCGCGGCTATCGGGTGGTGATCGTGAGCGACGCGCTGTGCAGCGGTTCCGATGAAGGACACGACGCGCTGCTGCGTCTCTACGGACAGCGCTTTAGCGAGCAGATTGAGGTTGCTGACAGCGCGACCGTATTGGCGTGTTGGAAATAGATCGTCGGGCAAAATGCCTTGGGGCACCGGGCCACTGCAATCGGTCGGCACGCAGGGGCTCAACGATCGCATGCCGCGATCGCGTCGTTCCGACAAACTCCGCGGGCGAGTTGGCGTGAACCCGCGCAGTGACGGTTGGTCTGGCCGCTATTGCCCTTAGAGACGCCCCAATCAAGATCGGCGACGGACCGCACCCGTCACAAGCAGGCGTTAGGGGCGCTTGGCCGGTTTGCGTCCCCTGACGCACACTTGTCGAGACAGGCCGACCAAGTCAGTTTGAAAAGATACAGAAAAAATAATGGCTTGAATGGTGCCCAGGGGCGGGATCGAACCACCGACACCGTGATTTTCAGTCACGTGCTCTACCAACTGAGCTACCTGGGCGCCGACCCCGCGGACGCGGGGCAAGGAAGAGCGCCGCGGGTTATAGAGGCTCGCCTCCGGCCTGTCCAGAACGCGCAACCGCCGGTGTGGGCAGCAGATTCTGGCGTGCGCCGCGCGCCGGGCACGTCGTGTGAGACACGCGAGCAGGCATAACGGAGGCGCTTTTGCTTGCCGTCGCGCGCCAAATCGGCGATGGCTGAAATCCTAGTCTCGGACTGGTCCGGCCGTCGCCCGCCGCTGCTCGCCGGCGGCGTTTCATGTGGGTCATCCACGACCGCACCCGCCCGCGTGCCTGTATTTTTCCTGTATTTAACAGGGACCGCGCCTATCGCCCGCTCGCCTCCCCCTCGCCCTCGTCGAGGCCGTCCTCGTCGCTTTCGACCGCCGGCACCGCATAGGCGCCGGTCAGCCAGCGATGCAGGTCGACGTCCGCGCAACGTCGCGAGCAGAACGGGCGCGTGCGCGGATCGGCCGGCTTGCCGCAGGTGGGACAGGGTTTGGTCGAGGTGGGTTGGTCCGGCATGAGCGCTATTTAGGCGCGCCGGGGATCATGCGCGAGCCCCGTCTTCCTTCCAAGACCCGTCATCCTGAGGTGCTCGCGAAGCGAGCCTCGAAGGATACGGCCGGTGAGCCGGCCACAAGCGAGCAAGCGGAGGAGCACCGGCCGTCGCCCTTCGAGGCTCGCTTCGCGAGCGCCTCAGGACGACGGATCACTTTTCCTCAGGGTAACGACGCGTCACTCGTTCGCTTTGATCTGCGCGGCCGCGATCACCGGGCCCCATTTGGCGAGCTCGGCCTTGAGGTAGCGGCCGAGCTCCTCCGGGGTCGAGCCGACCGGCGTGACCGCGACGCCGGCGGCGGTCAGCGCGATCTTGTCGAGCGCGGCGGCGAATTCCGGCGCGCGCACCACATGCGCGACGTCGTCCGCGATCTTGTCGATGATCTCGGGCGGCGTGCGCGCCGGCGCGAACAGCGCGTACCACGACGAGACCGTGAAGCCCGGCAGGCCAGCCTCGGCAACGGTCGGCAGATCCGGCGCCCACGGCACGCGCTTTTCCGACGCGACCGCGAGCGCGCGCAGCTTGCCGGCGCGCACCAGCGGCAGCCCGACACTCGCGGACGGAAACATCACGTCGACCCGGCCCGCCATCACGTCGTTGAAGGCCTGCCCCGGGTTCGGATAGGGCACGTGCGTCATCGCGATCCGCGCCAGCCGCTTCATCAGCTCACCCGCCAGATACGACGTGGTCCCGAGCGACGCCGACGCGAAGGTGACGCGGCGCGGATGGTCCTTGGCGTAGGCGATGAACTCCTGCACGCTGCGCACCGGCGAGGACAACGGCACCGTCATGAGGTGCGGATAGCTGCACGCGAGCGAGACGGGTGCGAAATCCGCCACCGGATCGTACTCGTCCTTGTGCGACAGGAAGCCGTTGATCGCGAAGCCGATCGAGGCGAGCAGCAGCGTGTAGGCGTCCGGCGACGCGCGCTTGACCACATCGGCCGCGATGTCGCCGTTGGCGCCCTTGCGGTTCTCGACCACGACCTTCTCGCCCCACATGTCGGCGAGGCGGGCCGCCACCACGCGGCCGATCTCGTCGACGAGGGTCGACGGCGCGAACGGCACGATCATGTAGACGGGATGATCCG
>DATMZX010000241.1:0-2873 GCA_035573235.1 Gemmatimonadales bacterium | reverse complement strand
ATGTCGCGGTGCAGCGCACCCCACGGACCTGGCGTTGCTGCATTCGCACGCGCCTCGATGGCGTCGAGGTCCAGCGTGGCGTTAGTCATCAGTCTGCGAGCGCGCGGTCGTCCTGCCATTCCTCGCCCATCTCGGTCGGCGGTGCGTCGGTGGTCGCCGGCGGCGCGGGCGGCACGATCTCGTCCTCGTCGTTCGCCCGGCGCCGATGCGTCTCCGCGATCACCTCGTCGAGCTCCTGCCCAAGTTCCTCCCGCTCGTCCTCGCGCACGACGGCCAGCACACTCGCCAATCGCGGGTCTTTCGGCAGATACTTGGCGAGTTGGCGGATCACGGTCTTCTTGGCGTACCACGGCTTGAGTTCGCCGTCCTTCCATTGCTTGCTGTACTGCTTCCGGATGTCCTCGATGTCCTCAAAGGGCATGTAGAGCCAGTCGCGGATACCGAAGCGCAGCCAGAACACGACGTAGACGCCCTTGATTTTGCCTCGCACGGCGCGGTCGTCGATCGGCTCGTGGTACAGTGTCCGGTCGGAGCCGTACGCCTGCTTGAACGTCTCATTCGAATACACGATGCGGGGCGGTTCGATATGCCGAACGGTGGTCGCCGCGATCATGAGTTGGATCAGGCCCTTGTAATCGGCGATCGGCGTCAGGTGCTTCTCCCACTTGGCCGACTGCCCCTTGGGTGCGACGTTCACGTTGAACGGCACCAGGTGCGCCGTCTCGCCGATCTCCAAGCCCCACTGCGCGACCTTGATGATTGCCGCCTGCACCGACGCAGGCGTACACCCGAGGATCTCGGGGTGCATCTGCGCGTAGAGCCGAACGGCGGCGGCGACGCGGTCGTAATCCGATGCGCCGTTCTTGAGGAACGGGACAATGCGGTCCTGCGTCTTGGTCGATTCGAGGATCGTGTCGAGCAGCGAGCGCTTGGGCTCCTGCGTCGTCACGGCCTGCGGTTGGTGCTGGACTGCTGCGGTCATCTATCGCTCCCGCGCGTCTTGGCGACGCGCTGGCTGAAATGTTCGTTGTCGGCTTGGATGCTGCGCACGTACGCGGCGCGGAGCGTTGCCACCTGGTCCCGCAGTTGCTGGATGGTCCGGTCCCGCTCGTCGAGCACACGATCACGTGCCGCGAGCTGGCCGCGCTGGGCCCGCATGATCCGGATCGCGCCACCGACCGCGCCTTCCACGTCCGTGTGGCCGCCCATCTCGACCGCGATCACGTCGTGCAATTCCGCGATCGCGGCGATGTGCTCGCGCACGTCCGCCCACGCGGCGCGGAGCCGTTGGGTGTCGGTCATCGCCCCACCCCCGCGCTCAACGCTTCGCCCAACTCCACCGTCAGGCGGGCGTTCAGCACCGCCGTGTCGTACTCGGCGCGCGCCCGGATGCGGGCCTTCACCGCGTCGTACTGCATCTGCCGGTGCGCGGCGTAGGGCTCGTACTTCATCACCACCTTCTCCGCGGCCGTGGCGCTCTTTTCCTGCGCCGTGTCCACGAGATGCACGATCGCCGCGTCCTTGACGAGTGCGCGCTGGTCTTCGAGTCGCATCTCGGCCACAGTCGCGTCGGCCAAGCGTTCGCCGGCGGCGGCGATGGCGAGTAGGCAATCTCCCACGGTGGTCATAGGCCCTCCTTTCGTCCAACGGCGCACAGCGACAGCGTGGGCCGGGGCTTGATGGCGGCGCTCCGCTTCATACCGCCTCGCTGGATTGGGGAATGGGGCCTGAGATCGATGGTGGTCATGCGGCACCAGCCTGGGCGATCAGTATCACGCCGTCGCCGCCGCAGAGGTCGCAGTCGACCGCCACGTCCTTGGGTCGCGCGCCGATCGGCGCGCGCATCGGGACCACGACGCCGACGGTCCCGTCGCCATGGCAGCGCGGACACCGCACCTCGCGCGTCGCGTCGTACGCTTTCACGTCGACGATGTTGTAGGCGCCGCAGGACCGGCACGACTGGCCCTCGGCGTCGTCGTTGTACGCGGCCTGATCGCCGCAAGTTGGGCAGTCGAAGACGATCGCGCTCATTGGGCCACCTCCGCCATAGCACTCTCGAGCGGCTGCTCCGGGCTCAGGTAGCGGACGAGCTTCTCGAGCGCGCGATTGGTCTGCGCCTCGGCACAGGCGATGATCTCGCATCCGCCGGCCGCCGACGCGTGGCCACACTCGCCATTGCGCTCCTGGATCAACTTCGCCTTGAGCGACTCGATGAGATGCTCGACGTGGACCGGATTGACCTGTCGCAACACCGTCTCCTTCGCTGCGGTTGCCATCTTGCTCGACCTCCCTCCGACTCGGTATCTTCCCTGCTGGCCGGAGTCGGATCCGGTCAGCAGTCTTTCGGCTCACGCCTTCCCGCGTGGGCCGTCTGCGTTGCGTAGGGCGCGGCGCTTGAGTTCCGCCCGCGCGGCGTCGGTATCGGCCTTCCGTTCCGTCCACCAAATCCAGCCGCTCGCCGCCAACGCGGCCGCGAACGCCCACCAGAGAATCCCCGCCGTGTGCGCGATCATCGGTCGATCCGGCGCACGATGCGCTCGGCCAGGGTGATCGCGAGCAGGAGCCCGGCGAACAGGGCCAGCATGACGACGGGCGTCAGCATCCGCTCGACCCACTCGAAGGCATGTTGCATGGTTAGGCGACCCGCTCGCTGTCGTCCCACACGGCCAGCTTGGCGTCGGCGATGATGCGCGCGACGTATTTGGAGAAGGTGAGCGCCATGTCCCACAGCTCGTCGCCCGCCAGCTTCACCGTCTCGGCGTTGCCCGTGTAGACCGCGCGGCACATGACCGTGCGCGCGATCTCGAGTTCGTTGCGAAAGGGCGTCCGGTCGTTCCGCGCGCGGCTCTCGCGCCATGTCTTCGTGCCCGGCA
>DATMZX010000240.1:0-20663 GCA_035573235.1 Gemmatimonadales bacterium | reverse complement strand
GTCGACGCCTCGGCCTACGAGATCCTCTGGTCCGAGACGGTCGTCGTGGAGATCGGCGCGCTGGAAGAAGGGAAGGCCAAAGATGCCTGAGCTGCACGACACAATCGTCCGCCCGGTCGTGACGGAGAAGTCGTCCGCGGCCTACGGCGCGCGGAAAGAGTACGCGTTCCGCGTGCACAACGACGCGACGAAGCCGCAGATCAAGGCGGCGATCGAGGCGCTGTTCAAGGTGTCGGTCACCGGCGTCCGCACGATGGTGATGCGCGCCAAGCGGCGCACGTACGGCCGGTATCAGGGACGCCGGCCATCCTGGAAAAAAGCGATCGTGACCCTCAAAGAGGGCGACGCGATCGAGGTGTTCGAGGGCTAAATGGGCATTCGACAGTTTCGGCCGATGACGCCGGCGACGCGGTTCCGCTCGATCTCCGACTTCAGCGAAGTCACGAAGTCGGAGCCGGAGAAGTCGCTGCTCGAGCCGCTCAAGCGGACGGGCGGGCGCAACAACAAAGGCCACATCACGAGCCGCTACATGAGCGGCGGGCACAAGCGGCAGTACCGGCGCATCGATTTCAAGCGCAACAAGTTCGGGATTCCGGCGCGCGTCGCCGGGATCGAGTACGACCCGAACCGGACCGCGCGCATCGCGCTGCTGCAGTACGCGGACGGCGAGAAACGCTACATCCTCGCGCCCAAGGGGCTGAACCCGGGCGATACGGTCGTCTCCGGTCCGGGCTCGGACATCCGCATCGGGAACGCGATGCCGCTGTTCGAGATCCCGCTGGGCACCGCGGTGCACAACATCGAGCTGAAGATCGGCCGCGGCGGCCAGCTGTGCCGCAGCGCCGGGACCAGCGTGCAGGTCGTGGCGAAGGAAGGCAACTACGTCACGCTGCGGCTGCGCTCGACGGAAATGCGCATGGTCCGCGGCGAGTGTCTCGCGACGATCGGCGAAGTCGGGTTCGCCGAGCACGAGCTGTTGTCGATCGGCAAGGCCGGCAAGACGCGTTGGCTGGGCCGCAGTCCGCGAGTCCGCGGCGTGGCGATGAACCCGGTCGATCACCCGCTCGGCGGCGGCGAAGGCAAGTCGTCCGGCGGCCGGCCGCCCACCAATCCGTGGGGCAAGGTCGAGGGCAAGAAGACGCGGCACAAGAAGAAGCACTCCACGAAACTCATCGTGCGCGGGCGTAAGCGCGGAAGGGCGACGCAGTAATGGGACGCAGCGTCAAGAAGGGCCCCTACGTCGAAGAGTCGTTGATGGTCAAGATCCGGGGTCTGAACGAGCGCAACGAGAAGAAGGTGTTCAAGACGTGGTCGCGGCGCAGCACCATCACGCCCGATTTCGTGGGACACACGCTCGCGGTGCACAACGGGAACAAGTTCATCCCCGTCTACATCACCGAGAACATGGTGGGCCACAAGCTGGGCGAGTTCGCCGCGACGCGGTTGTTCCGCGGGCACGGCGCCAAGGGTTCGGCGGCCGAGCGCGAGGCCGAGGGTACCGAGACCGCCCCGGGCGCCGAGGCGGCCGCCCCCGCCAAGGGCAAGGGCAAGGAGTAACCGATGGAATCGCGAGCGATACAGAGCGGCGTGCGCCAGTCGGCGCGCAAGATGCGCCTGGTGATCGATCTGATCCGCGGGCGCGCGGTGCCCGAGGCCGACGCCATCCTGCGCTTCTCCAAGAAGCGGGCGGCGCACCAGATCCATAAGGTGCTGAAGTCGGCGGTGGCGAACGCGCAGCAGGCGGCGCAGCGGCAGAACACGCCGTTCGACGCCGACACGCTGCGGGTCAGCTATGCGGTCGTGAACGAGGGCCAGACGCTGAAGCGCTTCACCGCGGCGGCGATGGGCCGCGGCACGCCGATCTTGAAGCGGACGAGCCACGTCGAGATTCGTGTGGCGGGTGTCGAAGCGCCCGCGGCACCGGCCGCGCCCGCCGTCAAGGCCGAAGCCAAGGAAGAAAAGAAGCCGCGCGCCCGCAAAGCGCCGGCCAAGAAGAAAGCTCCCGCGAAGAAAAAGAAAGCGAGCAAGTAAGTGGGACAGAAAACACATCCGTACGGGTTCCGGCTGGGCATCGTCAAACCGTGGCGCTCCCGCTACTTCGCCAAGCGCAACTTCCCGGAGCTGCTCAAGGAGGACGAGCTGATCCGGAAGTACCTGAAGACGCGGCTCAGTCACGCGGCGATCGCCGACGTGCACATCGAGCGCAAGCCCGGCAAGGTGACGGTCACGGTCCACACGGGCCGGCCGGGCGTCGTCATCGGCAAGCGCGGCGCGGAAGTCGACAAGCTGCGCGATGAGCTGGCGCAGCTCACGGGCAAAGAAGTCGGCATCAACGTCGAAGAGATCAAGCGTCCGGAGCTGGACGCGCAGCTCGTCGGCGACAGCGTGGCGCATCAGCTGACGCAGCGCATCTCGTTCCGCCGCGCGATGAAGCGCGCGGTGCAGAGCGCGATGCGCATGGGCGCGCAGGGCATCAAGATCAAGACGGCGGGCCGCCTGGGCGGGGCCGAAATCGCGCGCACCGAGGGTTATCACGAGGGCCGCGTGCCGCTGCACACGCTGCGGGCGAACATCGATTACGCGACGTCGACGGCGAAGACGACCTTCGGGACGATCGGCGTGAAGGTTTGGATCTTCAAAGGCGAAGTGACCGAGGATCTCCACGGTCGCACTTATTCAACAGGCGTCTGAACCATGCTGGCACCAAAGCGAGTCAAGTTTCGCAAGCGCTTCAAAGGCCGCACCTCGGGGATGGCCACGCGCGGCAACACGGTGGCGTTCGGCCACTACGGGCTCATGTCGCTCGATCCCGGCTGGATTTCCAACCGGCAGATCGAGGCGGCGCGCGTCGCGCTCACGCGCGAGATGAAGCGCGGCGGCAAGGTCTGGATCCGGCTGTTCCCGGACAAGCCGATCACGAAGAAGCCCGCCGAAACGCGGATGGGAAAAGGCAAGGGGAATCCGGAGGGCTGGGTGGCGGTGGTGAAGCCGGGCCGGATCATGTTCGAGGTGGAAGGCATCGACGAGAAGTCGGCGCGCGAGGCGCTGGCGCTCGCGTCGGCCAAGCTGCCGGTCAAGTCGAAGTTCGTGAAGCGGGAGGAGCGGTAAGATGGCGACGAAGAACGAAAACCGGCCCGCCACGCTGCGCGAGCTCAAGACCGACGAGCTGACGCAGAAGCTCGCGGTGCTGACGGAAGAGGTGTTCCGGCTCGAGTTCCGGCGCGCGACGGAAGCGCTGACGAATCCGCTGCAGCTCCGGACGATGCGCCGCGACATCGCGCGGATCAAGACTATCCTGAAGGAAAGGGCATCAGCGTGAACGAGGGGGAGCGCGGTCGCCGGAAAGTCCGTACGGGCGTCGTGGTGAGCGACAAGATGCAGAAGACCGTGACGGTCTCGATGCAGCGTCGCTTTGCGCACGGCTTCTACGGCAAGCAGGTCAATCGGACCAAGACCGTCGCGGCGCACGACGAGCACGGCGCCAAGCTGGGCGACACCGTGCGGATCGTGGAGACGCGGCCGTTGTCGAAACGGAAGCGTTGGCGCGTCGTCGAGATCATTGAAAAGGCGAAATAGCCATGGTGCAGCAAGAATCGCAGGTCAAGATCGCGGATAACTCCGGGGCGCGCCGCGCCCTCGTGATCCGCGTGCTGGGCGGGTCCAAGCGCCGCTATGCGGGGCTGGGCGACGTCGTGGTCGTCACGATCAAGGACGCCATCCCGACCGGCCAGGTGAAAAAGGGCGAGGTGGTCAAGGCGGTGATCGTGCGGACGGCCAAGGAGACCAAGCGCAAGGACGGCTCCTACATCCGCTTCGACGAGAATGCCGCCGTGCTGATCAACGACGAAGGCGAGCCCCGCGCGACCCGCATCTTCGGCCCGGTGGGTCGCGAGCTGCGCGAGAAGAAGTTCATGAAGATCGTCTCGCTCGCGCCGGAGGTCATCTAAATGAAGCCGCTCGTCTATAAGAAGTCGCGGCGCGTGCGCGGCCGGGTGCCCGAGCGGCACAAGCTGCACGTTGCCAAGGGCGACACGGTGCGCGTGATCAGCGGCGAGCACCGCGGCCAGGAAGGCAAAGTCCTGCACGTCTATCCGAAGAAGTTCCGGGTGGTCGTCGAGGGCGTGAACATCGTGAAGAAGCACAAGCGGGCGACGACGCCGCAGGGTGAGAGCGGGATCATCGAGTTTCCGGCGCCGATCGCCGCGTCGAACGTGATGCTGCTGGACCCGAAATCGGGCGAGCCGACGCGGGTGCGCCGGCGTCTGGACAAGGACGGAACGGTGGAGCGGATCGCGATCAAATCGGGCCAGCCCATTCCGAGAGTTCGGTAATAACAGGGGGCCCCGCGGCCAAGCCGCGGGGACAACTATGGCGGACGAACAAGAGCAACAAGAGAAAAAGCCCAAGCAGGACAAGCAGCCGAAGCAGGAAAAACAGGGCAAGAAGCAGAAAGGCGGGGCTCCCAAGGAACAGCAGGAGTCCAAGGCCGAGGCCCAGCCTGCCGAGCCCGTCGAGCCCGCGCCGCGCGCGCGGCTGTGGGACTTCTACGAGCAGCAGGTGCGGACGAAGCTGCAGCAGCAGTTCGGCTTCAAGAACCCGCACCAGATTCCGAAGCTCAAGAAGATCGTGCTGAACGTCGGCATGGGCGACGCGGCGAAAAACCCGAAGGGGCTCGAGGCGGCCATCGCCGAGCTGGCCGCGATCACCGGGCAGCACCCGGTCACGACGCGCGCCAAGAAGGCGATCGCGAATTTCAACCTGCGCGAGGGCCAGGCGATCGGCTGCGCGGTGACGCTGCGGGGCGGCCGCATGTTCGAGTTCCTCGACCGGTTCATCTCGGTCGCGGTGCCGCGCATGCGCGACTTCCGCGGGCTCCCGACCAAGAGCTTCGACGGCCGGGGCAACTACACGCTGGGCATCAAGGAGCAGATGATTTTCCCCGAGATCGACTACGACAAAGTCGAGCGCATTCACGGGATGGACATCACGTTCGTGACGAGCGCCGGGCGCGACGACGCCGCGCTGGCCTTGCTCAAAGAGTTGGGCATGCCCTTCCGGGCGGAAGCGGCTTAGGGAGACCACATGGCAAAGAAGGCGTGGATCGAGAAGATCAAGAAGGAGCCGAAGTTCAAGGTGCGGCGCTACTACCGCTGCCGGCGCTGCGGCCGCAGCCGCGGCACGCTGCGGAAGTTCGAGCTGTGCCGCATCTGCTTCCGTGAGCTGGCGCTGCGCGGGGAGATTCCCGGCGTGCGCAAGGCCAGCTGGTAAAAGGGGACGGACACGAATGAGCGTTATTGATCCCGTCGCCGATATGCTCACCCGGGTGCGCAACGCGTGTCTCGCGGGCCACCGCCGGGTCGACATGCCGGTGTCGAAGCTGAAAGTCGCGATCGCCACGATTCTCCGTGACAACCACTACATCCAGGACTACAAGGTCCTGGACGATGGCGAGCACGGGCTGCTGCGGCTGTACTTGAAGTACCACAACGACGCGCCCGTCATCCGCGAGCTGCAGCGCGTGTCGTCGCCGGGGCTGCGGCGCTACGTGAAGGCGCGCGAGATCCCGCGCGTCAAGAACGGCCTCGGCATGGCGATTCTCAGCACGCCGCAGGGACTCATGACCGACCGCGAAGCGCGCACGGCGCGGGTGGGCGGTGAAGTCTTGGCCGTGGTCTGGTAAACGAGAAACGAGAAACGGATATGTCACGAATCGGAAGAAAGCCGGTGCCGTTGCCCAAAGGCGTCACGGCGCAGATCGACGGGCACACCATCACGGTGAAGGGCCCGAAAGGCGAAATCGCGCGCGCCCTGCACGAAGAGATGGCGCTCACGCTCGAAGACGGGAACGTCGTGGTGAAGCGCCCGTCCGACGAAGCGCGCCACAAGGCGCTGCACGGCCTCACGCGCACGCTCGTCGCGAACATGGTCGAGGGCGTCACGAACGGGTTCGCGAAATCGCTCGAGATCCAGGGCGTCGGCTACAAGGCGGAGCCCAAGCCGTTCGGGATCCAGCTCGTGGTCGGGTACTCGCATCCCGTGCCCTACCACGCGCCGCAGGGGATCAAGATCACGGTCACGAACAACGTCCAGGTGAAGATCGAGGGCGTCGACAAGGAACTGGTGGGTCAGGTGGCCTCGGAGATTCGCAACGTGCGGCCGCCCGAACCCTACAAGGGCAAAGGCATCCGCTACGCCGGGGAGCAGGTCCGGCGCAAAGCGGGCAAGACAGCCCAGGCGGCGAAATAAGCCATGCGATCGATTCGAAAAGTCAGAAGCGCCAACGACAGCCGGATGCGCCGGCACCTCCGCGTCCGCAAGAAGGTGGAAGGGACGCCGGAGCGCCCGCGGCTCGTCGTGTTCCGCTCGTCCAAACACATCTACGCCCAGATCGTGGACGACCAGCGCGGCGTCACGATCGTCGGAGGCGCGGATACCTCCGAGGGCGTGCAGACCGACGGCAAGGGGAAGGTGGCCCGGAGCTTCGCGCTCGGCCGCTTCATTGCCGAGAAGGCCAAAGAGAAGGGCATCGCCAAGGTCGTGTTCGATCGCGGCGGCTACCAGTATCATGGCCGCGTCAAAGCGGTCGCCGACGGGGCCCGTAAGGGAGGATTGGAGTTCTAATGGACGAGCAAAAAGAAGGAACGGAAGCCGCACCAGCGGCCGCCGAAGAGCCGCAGGCGCCGCCGGCGCCGCAGGCCCAGCAGGCGCCGCCGCAGCAGGCGCAACCGCAGTCGCGCGGCCCGCGCGGACCCCGTGGTGGCGGCGGTGGTCGTGGCGGCCGGGGCGGCGGCGGTGGCGGCGGCGGTCGTGGCCGGGGCGGCGAGCGGGGCGGCGGTGATCGCGGCGGTCCGGGCGGCGGGCGCGAGAGCGACGGCATGGTCGAGAACGTCATCGCGATCAATCGCGTCGCGAAAGTCGTGAAGGGCGGCCGGCGCTTCAGCTTCAACGCGCTCGTGGCCGTGGGCGATGGAAAGGGCAACGTCGGCATCGCGACCGGCAAGGCGAACGAGGTCAGCGAAGCGGTGCGCAAGGCGGTCGAAGCCGCCCGCCGCCGCATGAACGAGGTGCCGCTCACGGGCGGCACCATCCCGCACGAGATCATCGGCGAGCACGGCGCGGGCCGCGTGCTGCTCAAGCCGGCCGCCTCGGGAACGGGTGTGATCGCCGGTGGTCCGGTGCGCGCGGTACTCGAGTGCGCCGGCATTCGCGACATCCTGACCAAGAGCCTCGGCTCGACGAACCCGCACAACATGGTCCGCGCTACGATGGACGGGCTCAAGCGGCTGACGACGGCCCGGCGCGTCGCGCGCGAGCGCGGCGTGGAGCTGGAAGCGATTCCGTACAAGGCGCGCCAGGAAAGCGTGGTCGCTCATGGGTAGGCTGCCACCGACTCGGAAATACCGGAAGCGCAAACCGGGACGCGATCGCACGCTGCCGCCGGCGGGCAAGGGCAGCCTGCGCATCAAGCAGGTGCGCTCCGGCAGCGGCAATCCCGGCCGGCTGAAGCGGACGCTCGAGGCTCTCGGCCTCAAGCATCACCAGGATGAAGTCGTGCACGCGGATCATCCCGCGCTGCGCGGCATGCTCTATAAGGTTCGTCATCTCGTGGAGGTGACGACGGACGCTAACGCCGCGGCCACGCCCCGGCGCGAACGGAAGAAAGCAAATGCCAAAGCCGAAGGCTAAGACGACACGGAAGCCGCGGGCCAAGTCGGCCGCCAGTCCCGACTCCCAATTCCCGCGGTTGGCGTTGCATGATCTGCAACCACCCCGCGGCTCGCACCGCGCGCGCATCCGTAAGGGCAGGGGTCCGGGATCAGGGATCGGGAAGACCGCAGGACGCGGTGGGAAGGGACAAACCGCGCGGCAGGGCGGCAAGGTGCGCCCCGGGTTCGAGGGCGGCCAGATGCCCCTCATCCGGCGCATTCCGAAGCGCGGCTTCACCAATCCGTTCAAGCAGCCGGCGCAGGTCGTGAACGTGCGCCATCTCGTGCTGCTCGCCGAGGGCGTCGAGGTGACGCCCGAGACGCTGTTCGGCGCGGGACTGGTGCGCCGTCCGGATCATCCGATCAAGCTGCTCGGGACCGGTGAGGTGTCGGGCCGGAAATTCGTCGTGAAGGGCGTCGCGGTTTCCACGAGCGCCCGGACCAAGATCGAACAGGCGGGCGGAACGATCGCGTGAGCAATCCGATTCCGAATCTGTTCAAGGTCCCGGAGCTCAAAGAGAAGCTCCTGTTCACGCTGCTGTGCCTCGTCATTTACCGGATCGGCGCGCACATCGCGACGCCCGGGGTGAACGTCGACGCGCTCGCCGACTTCCTGACGAATGCCGGCCAGGGGACGCTGTTTCAGCTCTACGATCTGTTCGCGGGCGGCGGCTTCTCCCGCGCGACGGTGTTCGCCCTCGGCATCATGCCCTACATCTCCGCCAGCATCGTGTTCCAGCTGGCGGGGCCGGTGTTCCCGGTGATCGAGAAGATGCAGCGGGACGAAGAGGGCAAGAAGACGCTGACGCAGTGGACGCGTTACCTCACCGTCCTGCTGTGCGTGTTCCAGGCCTACGGCTTCGCGATCTTCACCGAGCAGCTGCCCGGCGCGGTCGCCTTCCCCGGCTGGGGCTTCCGGATGACGACGGTGCTGACGCTGACCACCGGCGGGGTGTTCGTCATGTGGCTCGGCGAGCAGATCACCGAGCGCGGGATCGGGAACGGGATGAGCCTGCTGATCTTCTTCTCGATTATCGAGCGCATCCTCCCCGAGACCCTGCGGACGTTCGAAGCCCTCAAGACGGGCACGCTGAGCTTCCCGGTGCTGCTCGTCGTGCTGTTGATGATGGTGCTGGTCGTGGCCGGCACGGTCGCGGTCACCGTGGCCGCGCGCCGCATTCCGGTACAGATCCCGCGCAAGGTCATGGGGCGAGGCCGGATTCGCGAAGGGCAGAAGACGTTCATCCCGTTGCGCATCAACTCGGCCGGCGTGATGCCGATCATCTTCGCGCAGTCGCTCATCATCGTGCCGGGAACCGTCGCGACGTTCATCGGCACGCCGTGGCTGAAGGGCGTCGCCGAGGTGTTCAACACGACGTCGGTCTGGTACATCCTCGCGAGCGCCGTGCTGATCATCTTCTTTGCCTACTTCTACACGTCCATCATCTTCAATCCGGTGGACCTCGCGGAGAACCTCAAGAAGCAGGGCGCGTTCATTCCCGGCGTGAAGCCGGGCGCGCCGACCGCCGACTACATCGACGAAGTGCTCACGCGCATCACGCTGCCGGGCGCGATCTTCCTGACCTTCGTGGCGCTGCTGCCGATCATCGTGTCCAACACGCTCAACATGCCGTTCGGATTCGGCGGCACCGCGCTGCTGATCGTCGTCGGCGTTGCGCTCGACACCGTGCAGCAGGTCCAGCAGCACCTGTTGCTGCGCCAGTACGACGGCTTCATGAAGGGTGGCGGCCAGGGCGGCGGCACCTCGCGGGTTCGCTTCCGCCGCTAGTGTCCGCCCTGTAAGTGTTCATTCTCATCCTGGGGGCACCAGGCTCGGGGAAGGGGACGCAAGGCAAGATCCTCGCCGAGCGTCTCGGCCTGCCCAAAATCACGACCGGCGACCTGATCCGGTCGGCGATGAAGGACAGCACGCCGCTCGGGCTCGAGGCGAAGAAGTTCTACGATGAAGGCAAGCTGGTCCCCGACAGCGTGATCCTCGGCATGATCAAGGACGAGCTCGACCGCCCGGAAGCGAAGCAGGGCGCAATCTTCGACGGCTTTCCGCGCACCGCGGCGCAGGCCGAGCTCGTCGACAAGACGCTCGGGCAGCGCGGCCAGCGGCTCAATCACATCCTGCTGATGGACGTCACGGAAGAAGAGCTGGTGCGCCGCATGCAAGCGCGCGCGCAGGTCGAGGGCCGCAGCGACGACGCGCCCGAGGCGATCGCGACGCGGCTCCAGGTCTATCAGCGCGACACCGCCCCCCTCATCGCGCACTATGCCCAGCGGGGCATCGTGCACCGGGTCCCCGGCACCGGGACGGTCGAGGCCATCGGCGGAGAGATCAAGCGGATCATCGGGCGATGATCACGATCAAGTCGTCACGGGAGATCGAAACGATGGCGGCGGCGGGCCGCATCGTCGCCGAAACGCTGGCGCTCGTCGGGCGGAATATCCGGCCCGACATCACCACCGAAGACCTGGACCGCCTCGCCGAAGACTTCATCCGCAGCCATCCCGGCGCGCAGCCCTCGTTCAAGGGACTGTACGACTTCCCGGCGACGCTGTGCACGTCGATCAACAGCGAGATCGTGCACGGGATTCCTTCGCACAAGCGGGTGCTGCACGACGGCGACATCGTCAGCGTGGACACGGGCGTGTGCCTCGAAGGGTTACACGCCGACTCGGCCGCCACCTTTCCGGTAGGCGACATCCGGGCCGAAGCCGCGCGGCTGCTCGAGGTCACGCGGGAGGCGCTCGCGGCCGGCGTGGCCCAGGCGCGGGCCGGGAATCACGTGGGAGACATCGGCCATGCGGTGCAGAAGGTGGCTGAAGGCGCCGGGTATTCCGTGGTGCGCGAGCTGGTAGGTCACGGGATCGGCGCGTCGTTCCACGAGGAGCCGCAGGTGCCCAACTACGGCAAGCCGAAGCGCGGGCCGCGCCTCGTTTCGGGCATGACGATCGCGATCGAGCCGATGATCAACGTCGGCGGTGCGTCGATCCGCACGCTCGACGACAAATGGACGGTGGTGACGCAGGACGGCTCGCTCTCCGCGCACTTCGAGCACACCGTGGCGGTGACCGAGAACGGGCCGAGGATTCTGACGAGGGCTTAGCCGGCTCCCGATTCCTTCGCGCGCGCCCGGTCCGACATCCCACTCAGGTTCGCGTTGACGTTTTCCGTCGCGCCATCGATCGCCGTCTTCGCCAGCATCCCCGCCACGCGCGCGTCACTCACCGCGTTCTTGTTGCCGATCTGCTCGATGGTTTGCGCCAGCGCGAGCAGCCGGCGCCCGCGCTTGACGACTTCGGCGGGAGGCCGCGACGCGGCCAACAGCGCTTCGTCGATGGCGTGCGCGCGCCCGGGAACGTCCTTGGAAATCTTGTACGCCAGGCTGACGCCCTCGTAGGCCGCGGCGTCTTCATCGACGAGCCGGCGCAGCTCGACCCGCAGCTGCTCGGCTTCGTTCAGGATCGCGCGCGCCTGGGCATCGACCGCGGCGTACGCCTTTCGTCCCACGGTGAGCCGCGCGACCATCGCGACGAGCGCCGCGGCGAGCGTGCCGGCAAGCGCGGCCGCGCTGCCGCCGCCCGGCGTGGGAGCACCGCCCGCCAGCTCGTCGATCCAGCCGTCGAGGGAAGGTCCCGCGGCGGGCCTGGCGGCGGGCGCGGCCGTGGGCGCGTCCGTCGACCGCCTGCCCCTGATCTTCGACTCCAGGACGTGGGCGCGGGCGTCGGACAACCGCAACGCCGTTTCCGCCGCGCCGATGAGTGCCCGTTCCGGCAGCAGTCCCACGATCTCGCTTTTCTGTACGGCCACGCCGCGTTTCTCCGCGCGCGCCTTGATCGCGTTGAACACGACCGCCGGCGAGGTGATGTCGATGTCGAGCAGGTTCATCGAGACCTGCGCCAGGCCGTCGACGATGAACCCGCTCGCCTGGACCCCCGGAAGGCCGCCGCTCGAGGTGCGGATCTGTTTCGCGATATCCTTGGCGATCGTGATGTCCTGCGTGTCGAGGTACACGTTGAACGCCACGAGAAACGGGCGGGCACCGATCGCCGTGGCGCCCGCGGTCGGATGCACGTGGTCGGGGCCGTAGTCCGGCTCGAGCACGCGGCCGCGCATCCCCTCGAACTCCCCTTTGCGCACATCCGGCAGCAGCACGCGTTCGGGGCGCGCCGCCGCGCGCGCGTACAGGAACACGGGGATCTCCAGCTCCTTCCCGACTCGCTCGCCGAGCCGCCGCGCCGCCGCGATACAATCCTCCATCGTCGTCCCGCTGACCGGGACGAAGGGCACGACATCGGTTGCGCCCATCCGCGGGTGCTCGCCGCTGTGGCTGGTGAGGTCGATGCGCTGCGCCGCCACCCGCATCGCCGCGAACGCGGCTTCGACCGCGGCCTCGGGCGGCGCGACGAACGTGAACACGGAGCGGTTATGAGACGCGTCCGTCTGCACGTCGAGCAGCTGGGCACCGGCGACACCCTCGATCGCGGCGCGAAGCGCGCCGATGACCGCCTGGTCCTTGCCCTCTGAGAAGTTGGGGACGCATTCGACGAGTGGTGACATCAGCGAGTCCTCAAGAGGTCGAGTAACCAGCGTTGCATGGCGGCGTTGCCCGCGACGATCGCGCCGTTTTGCTGGCCCGACAGCACATCCGATGCGCCGTCGGGTCGTGTGATGGTGCCGCCCGCTTCGCGAATCAGTAGCGTGCCCGCGGCGATGTCCCACGGGGACAGATGCAGCTCCCAGAACGCGTCGAGTCGCCCGGCGGCAACATCGGCGAGATCGAGGGCGGCCGATCCCGCCCGCCGGATGCCGCTCGTCGCGCCCAGCACCGCGGCGAATTGGGACATGAACTGCGGCAGCAGCTGCAGCGCCTTGAACGGGAATCCCGTTCCGACGAGCGCCAGCCGGGGTTCCGTGACCGCCGAGACGCCCATGCGCGTCCCTGCTTCGAACGCGCCGCCGCCCCGCGCCGCGGCATACGTGCGGTTGCGACAGATGTCGTGCACCACACCCGCGGCCAGTTTGCCGTCCACGAGCGCCGCGATGCTCACCGAGAACTGCGGATATCCGTGCAGAAAGTTGGTCGTGCCATCGAGCGGATCGACCACCCAGACGAGCTCGCCTTTCAGCCCCTGTTTGGGCGACAGCTCTTCACCGACGATGAGCGATTGGGGCTCGTCGCGCGTGAGGATCTCGACGATCAGCCCCTCGGCCGCGCGATCGACTTCGGTCGCGAAGTCGTGCTGGCCTTTCTCGGTCCAGGTGTGCACGCCCGGCCGCTGCGCGCCGCGAATATACTCGCCCGCCCGCAGCGCCGCGCGCTCGGCGAGCTTGACTAAGTCGTTGTATTCACGCACCTTGTGGCCCCGTGGCCTCCATGACTCGCGTATTCAGCGGCATCCAGCCTTCCGGCGAACTCCACATCGGCAACTACCTCGGCGCCGTCCAGAACTGGGTGCGGTTGCAGTCCCAACACGAGTGTCTGTTCTGTGTCGTCGATCTGCACGCCATTACGCAGCCGTACGACCCGGCCGCGCTGCCGCAGCTCACGATCGACATGGCGATCAGCCTGTACGCCGCCGGGCTCGATCCGGAGCGGTGCATCGTCTTCGTCCAGTCGCACGTCGCGGAGCACACCGAGCTGAACTGGCTGCTGACCAGCGTCACGCCGCTGGGTGAGCTCGAGCGCCAGACTCAGTACAAAGACAAATCGCAACGGCAGGAAAGCGTCGCGATGGGCATACTCGCGTACCCCGTGCTGCAAGCGGCTGACGTACTGCTCTATAAAGCTAGCCTCGTGCCGGTCGGAGAGGATCAGGTACAACACCTCGAGCTGATGCGGGAAATCGCCAGGCGCTGGAACGCGCGCTACGGCGAAGGCTTTTTCCCCGAGCCCCAACCGCTGCTCACCAAGACGAGGCGCGTCCTGGGACTCGACGGTAAAGCCAAGATGTCCAAGAGCCTGGGCAACACGATCGGCCTGTTCGAATCGCCCGAGGCGATCTGGGAGAAGCTGAGGCCCGCGGCCACCGATCCGGCCCGGGTGACGAAGAAAGATCCCGGGACTCCCGAGATCTGCAACATCTTCACGCTGCATCAGGGGTTTTCGCCGCCCGAGGTTGTGGAAGAAGTCGCGGTGAAGTGCCGGACCGCGGGGTGGGGCTGCATCGACTGCAAGCGCAAGCTCGCCGACCACATGATCGCTACGCTGAAACCGATGCGCGAGCGCGCGGCGGAATTGAGGAGCGATCCGCAGGGCGTGAAGCAGAAGCTGCGTGCCGGCGCCGACAAGGCGCGGGCGCTCGCCCAGCGCACGATCGCGGAAGTGCGGGATCGCATGGGATTCCTGAAGGGTGATTAGAAACATCATCGAGATCTTCAGGCTCGAGCTGATGCTGCAGCTCGGTCTCGCCACCTTGCTGGGCGGCGCGATCGGCCTCGAGCGGGAGCTCGGCGGCAAACCGGCGGGTCTGCGCACCAACATTCTGATCTGCCTGGGCTCCGTGCTGTACACGCATCTGTCGCTCGGGATGCTCGGCGGACCGAACGGGATTCCGTCGGGAACCGACACGACGCGCGTCGCCGCGCAGATCGTGACCGGCGTCGGCTTCATCGGGGCAGGGACGATTCTGCACGCGCGCGGTGCGATCGTGGGCCTGACGAGTGCGGCGACGATCTGGGTCGTGGCGGCGATCGGTGTGGCGCTCGGCAGCGGCTTCTACCTCGAGGGCGTGGGGACGACGGCGATCGTCCTGGTGGTGCTCGCGGGACTGGGCCGGATCGAAAAACTCGTCGAGCGCCAGTCGATGCGCCGGACCGTCACGGTGCACGCCCGCCCGGGACCAACCGTCCTCGAAGATCTGGAGTCGCTGGTGCGCCGCGCGGGACTGGAAGTCACCGGCGTCGCGAGCCGTGAAGAGAACGTCGACCTCGTCATCGATTTCGACATTCGCGGATCCAAGCGGCTGCACGACCAGCTCATGATTACGCTCCTGCACCACAACCACGTCCGCACCGTCTCCACCGGAGAGTAGGGGAAGGGGGAAGCGGAAAGGGGGAAGGGGAGGCTTGAGCACCAGGCGTGTTGTGATCGATCTCGCTTCTCCACGCGCGGCTTGGCGGATTCCGCCGTCGCGCGTCTCCGAGATCCGGGGCGCCCTGGGCACAGGATGGGAAGTTGCCGAGATCGCCGCGCCCGCCGTTTCCGACGGCGACGGCGCCTATGGCAGCGGGTCGCCGGAATCGATCGCGGCCGCGCGCGGCGCGGAGATCTACGTCGGGTACGGACTGCCGAAGGGCGTCGCCGAGGCCGGGCGGGAGTCGCTGCGCTGGGTGCACAGCGGGACGGCGGGAATCGGCGGCAGCATTCCTCACCTCACGGGGACGAAGATCGTCCTGACCAATTCCGCGGGGGTGCACGCCGAGCCGATGGCCGACTGGGTCATCGCCGCCATCGGCTTTTTCATTCGCGGGATCGACCGCATGGTTGCGGCGCAGCGGCAGGGGCGCTGGGCCAAGGAAGACTTCACGGATGGCGCCGTTCCGATGCGGGAATTCAGAGACCTGGGGCTTGGGGTAGTGGGCTTGGGGGGCATCGGTGGCGCCGTCGCGAGGCGAGCACTCGCTCTCGGGATGAAGGTGAGCGGCGTGCGACGGCGCCCGGACCGCGGCGGCCCGTCGGGCATCCACTGGGTCGGATCGCTCGAGCAGCTGCCGCAGCTCGCGTCGCACAGTGACGTTTTGCTGATCGCGGCGCCGCATACAAAGGAAACGGCCGGCGCGCTGACCCGGGCAGTCCTCGAGCGGTTGCCGCCGCACGCGATCGTCATCAACGTGTCGCGCGGCTCGCTGCTCGATGAAGCGGCGCTGCTCGACTTGCTGGAGCGGGGCCGGATTCGCGGGGCGGCGCTCGACGTCTTCGGCACCGAGCCGCTGCCGGCCGAGCACCCGTTCTGGCGACATCCCCGCGTGCTCGTCTCCCCTCACGTAAGCGCAGTCACGACGGGCTTTTGGGAGCGTGAAACGGCCCTCATTGTCGACAACATCAAGCGCTATCTTGAAGGCGCGCCCCTCACGAACGTCGTCGACCTGGAAGCTGGGTACTGAATGGAAAAGATCATCAAGGCCGCGGTGGATCGCGGGGCATCGGACCTGCACATCAAGGCGGGCGATGTGTTCCGCGCGCGGATCGACGGCAAGCTCGTGCCGCTCACCAAGCAGCGGCTCACGCCGGACCAGACCAAGGCGATCGCGCAGCGTCTGATCAGCAACGAAGACGATCGGGGCCGGATCGACCGGCTGCGCGACTACGATTGCTCGTGGGGCATGCCGGGGATCGGGCGGTTCCGCGTGAACATCCTGCGGCAGCGCTCGTCATTCATGATCGTGATGCGCGTCATCCCGTTCGACGTGCCCACCTTCGACTCCCTGAAACTGCCGGCCGTGCTGGGCGAAGTGGCGAGCGCGGAGCGCGGGATGATCCTCGTCACCGGCGTCACGGGCTCGGGCAAGAGCTCGACGATGGCGGCGATCATCAATCACATCAATCAGAATCAGCACCGCCACATCCTCACGCTCGAGAATCCGATCGAGTTCCTGCATCGCGACATCAACTGCTCGGTCACGCAGCGGGAGATCGGCGTCGATACGGACGATTTCCGCACCGGGCTGCGCGCGGCGCTGCGCCAGGACCCCGACGTCGTGCTGATCGGCGAGATGCGCGACGCCGAGACTATCGACACGGCCATGAAAGCCGCGGAAACAGGGCATTTGCTGGTCTCGACCCTGCACACCCCGGACGCGGTGACCACGGTGAGCCGGATCATCTCGATGTTTCCGGCGGAGGAGCAGGAGATCGCGCGGCTGCGTCTGGCGGAAGCGCTGCATGCGGTGGTGTCGCAGCGGCTGCTGCCGCGCGCCGACGGCCACGGGCGCGCCGCGGCGCTCGAGGTGCTGCTCGCGACGGGCACGGCGCGCGACATGATTCGCGACAAGGAGCGGACGTCCTCGTTGCACGACTACATCAAGGAGTCGCGCGAGCAGTACGGGATGCAGACGTTCGATCAACATCTGATGGATCTGGTCGCCGACGACGTGGTCACGTACGAGACGGCGCTGGCGACGTCGTCCAATCCGTCGGACTTCCAGCTCCAGATGAAGACGCTGCGCCGGCGCTCGCGCGTGGTGCCCGCCCCCGCCCCCGCCCCCGCGCAACCGGCGGCCGACAAGCCGGCCGGGTTTACGGACGATCTGTCGAGCATGCTCCCGCAGTGACGGAGCGGCGGCTGGCGGGCATCTTCCCGCCCATTCCCACACCGTTCGACGCCGCGACCGGCGACGTTGCCCCCGCGCGACTGCAGCAGAACATCACGCGGCTCCTGGCCGAGCAGGTCGACGGCATCGTCGTGTCGGGGACGACGGGCGAGGCGTCGATGCTCGACCCCGACGAGCAGCGCGAGGTCGTGGCCGCGGCGAGCGAAGCCGTGCAGCACCAGGCATGGCTGATCGCGGGCACGGGCGGGGAATCGACGCGCCAGACGATCGAGCTCAGCTTGGCGGCGGCGGCCGAGGGCGCGGATGCCGTCCTGGTGCGCGCGCCCTCGTACTTCTCCGCACAGACGACGCCGGCCACGCTCGCCACCCACTTCCGGGCCGTGGCGGACGCGAGCTCGGTGCCGGTGATCATCTATAACATTCCGAAGTACACGCGGATCTCGCTCGATCCGGCGCTGCTGCAGCAGCTGGCCGGTCACGAGCGCATCATCGGCGTGAAGGATTCATCCGGAGATCTGAAAAACCTCACGGCGTACCGGAGCGCGGTGCCGGAGTGGAGCGTGCTCGCCGGATCGGCGTCCCTGCTCTACGCCGGTCTCGAGCTCGGCTGTCAGGGCGGCGTCATCGGTGTCTCGTGCTATGCGCCCGGTCTCTGCGTCCAGCTGATGCGCGAGTTTGCGAAGGGCGATCGCACGGCCGCCGCTCGGCTGCAGGAGCAGATCACGCCGCTCGACAAGGAGATCGTCGGCAAGCTCGGTCCCGCGGGCGTGAAAGGCGCGATGGACGCGGTGGGCCTGTACGGCGGGCCGACGCGCGCGCCGCTCGCGCCGCTCTCGACCGCCGATCGCGAGCGCGTCGCCGCGCTCGTCCGCGGTGACTGACTACGGCGTGCTGTTCGGCGAGCTCGCGGTACCGCGGCTCGTTGGAACTCCCAATCACACCAAGGTCCGCGAGATCCTGACGCGCGAGCTCGAAGCTCGCGGGTTTACCGTCGAGCAGCACGCGTTCAGCATACGCCCGGCGCGCGCGCTGCTCGGGGCGCCGCGCCTGGTGTCGGGAATCAATCTGATCGCGCAAAGAGCCCTCCGGCCGTCCACCTGGCTCGTCGCTCACTACGACTCGAAAGGTCAGCCGATCTCGATGTGGGTCCGATTGGCCGGCTTCACGCTGCTCCTTCTGGGCGGTTTTCTGCTCCTGCTCAACTGGATCGCGGCAGTCGTAACGCTCGGTCTCGGGGTGGCGATCGTGGCGCAGAACCGCGTCAACGACAATTCTCCAGGCGCCTTGGACAACGCGAGTGCGGTGATCACGGTACTGATGGCGATCGACCAGGTGCCGGCGGACGCCGCGGTGGGGATCGTATTCCCCGATGCCGAGGAGTACGGACTCGCCGGCGCGCGCGCCCTGGCGGCGGAGCGCGCGGAGCTGTTCAGGGGTTCGGGCGTCGTCAACCTCGACGGCATCGATGACGTCGGCGGGATTACCGTGTTCGCGCACCGGCCCGGCCCCATTGGTGATGCCGTCGCGCGCGCGCTCGACGCGTCACGCTGGCGCTGGCTGCCGGTGATCGTCGATGGCATCGCGCTGGCGCGCGTCGCCCGCGAGTGCGTCACGATTCTCAAAGGCAACATCAAGACGATGCGGATCGTGCATACGCCGGAGGACACGGCGCCGAGGCTCCGGCTCGATGGGGCCGCGGAGGTTGCGGCGGGGCTAGCGCGGGTACTACGAGACCAATAGTTTTTCTCAGAGGATACTCCAACGCCCCCGCGGAAGTGGGGGCGTTTTGCTTGCCCGAGGGACAACATGTTTGGACCCAAGACGCAGTGTGTCGTAGTGGTCGGCGCTCAATGGGGCGACGAAGGGAAAGGCAAAGTCGTGGACGTCCTGGCCGAGCGCGCCGACCTGGTCGTGCGCTACCAGGGCGGCGCCAACGCCGGCCACACCGTCGATACCGGTGAGGGCAAATCGTTCGTCCTGCACCAAATCCCTTCCGGAATTCTCCAAGGCGCTGTGTGTGTCGTTGGTAACGGCGTGGTGCTCGATCCCGAGCAGCTGTTTGCCGAGCTCGATGCCCTGGCGGCACGGGGCGTCCGCACCGAGCAGAAGCTGCACGTGTCCGATCGCGCGCACCTGACGCTGCCCTATCACAAGCTGCTCGACCGCGCCCGCGAAAAGCAGGAAAAGATCGGCACGACGGGACGCGGAATCGGGCCGACCTACGAGGATAAGTACGGACGGCGTGGGGTGCGGGTCGGCGATCTGCGCAATCTCGAGCGCGCCAAGGAGCAGGTGCGCGCGCGCGTGGCCGCGGCGAATCAGATGCTGCAATTGTTGGGAGTGGGGAGTGGGGAGTGGGCGAATGCCGATGAGACCGAGCGGTTGCTGGAGCGACTCGCGCCTCGATTGCTGCCGCTCGCGGTCGATGCGGGGCGCGTCGTGTGGGATGCGCTCGCCCGCGGAGAATCGGTGCTGCTCGAGGGCGCGCAGGGCGCGCTGCTGGACGTGGACCACGGGACCTACCCCTACGTGACGTCGTCCAACACCACGGCAGGTGGCGCCGCGGTCGGCGTCGGCATCGGACCCACGGCGATCGACGCCGTGCTCGGCGTGGTGAAGGCCTACACGACCCGTGTCGGGAATGGCCCTCTGCCGACAGAGGCCGAGCCGGCTGTCGCGCAGCGGATTCGCGAGCTGGGCGGGGAATTCGGTGCGACCACGGGACGGCCGCGGCGCTGCGGCTGGTTCGATGCGGTCGTCGTGCGGTATGCGGTGCGCGTAAATGGGCTGACGGGACTCGCGGTGACGAAGCTCGATGTGCTGGATACGTTCGCGGAGATTCCGGTCGGTGTGGGCTATCGCCTCGATGGCGAAATCATCGACAGTATGCCGGCAGAGGTGGAGACAATTGCCAGGGTGGAACCGATCTACGAGACGCTTCCTGGCTGGCAGAAACAGCTGACGAACGCGCGACGGCTGGCGGATCTTCCCGCTGCCGCGCGGGCGTATGTCGATAGGCTTCAGGACCTGGCCGGAGCACCCATCCGATACGTGAGCGTGGGGACGAGAAGGGATCAGATCATCGAAGTAGGGTGAGGCCTACAAGCAAACCGCCATCTGTGTTGCAGAAAACTCTAGGGACTTTACCTAGGTCGTCTGACTCCGAGTTGCTGTGACAGTGCTTACAAGTCGGCACTTTTTTTGCTTCTGAATCCGTCAGATCTCTCGAACAGGGCAAACCGTCGGCGACGACGGGGCGCAAAGCCAAGGGGTCTCGGCGACGAGACAGCCCGGCTGCCAGAGAAAGCATCTGCGCCGCCCGTTGCGAGAAGGAGTTCGCTTAGCTCACATCGGGTTCTAGGGCGCACGGTGTGCGGCAGGCGATCACCCCCTGGGGAAACTCAGGGGGTTTCTCGTTTCCAGGCATTAGGTTGTGACTCCCATGCCACTGGTCATCCTCGTTGCCCCCGCCGCCTTCAAAGGCACACTCGGACCGCGCCAGGTCGCCGAAGCCATCGCGGCCGGCGTGCGCCGCGCCGCTCCCCACGCGACGGTCCTCGAATGCCCGGTCGCCGACGGCGGTAACGGACTCCTCGACGTCGTGCTCTCCGCCGGTTCGCTGCGCGAGCGCCTCGAGGTCACCGGCCCAATCGGCGACAAAGTCTCGGCCGAAA
>DATMZX010000239.1:0-2183 GCA_035573235.1 Gemmatimonadales bacterium | reverse complement strand
AGACGGTCGCCCCCTGCGTCGCTACCGACGGAGATGGAAGATCGAGCGACTCTTTGCCTGGTTCCAGAATTTTCGGCGGCTCGTTGTCCGCTACGAGCGATACGCCGAGAATTTTCTTGCGATGCTACACCTCGCCTGCTGCCTCATTCTCTTGCGAGGTTTATGAGATGGCTTCTAGTCCCCGCTCGTGGGAATCGACGGGAGTTCTACTGCCCGGCTCATGTTCGCGAAGACCTCGCGCCCCAGTTCGCGTGAGCTGCTGTTGTGCGTTCAATAATTCCTACCGGCGACGTCATCCGATGACCGCGACTGCTGATTTCACCGCTGCGCGAACAACACCATCACCGCTTGGTGTGTGGAACTCGTGGTCGACGACCTGAATCGATCATGCGGAGAAAGGACCGGTGCCGCGACGAAAGCCAGAGTAGCAAGGACGGGGATTAGTCGCTGTGCGGTTTCGCACAGGTTTGCCGTTGGGGATCCGCTAGGCTCGGGATCGAGAACAATCGGAGAGAGGATCTGTCGATGGGCGCGCCGTCTGGATCATTGCCGGCACCGCGATCGTAGGCGTCCTTGCCAAGTGCATCGTGTGTACGGCCGCACGAAAATTGGACAGCGCGGTGAGTCTAATCATGCCGCGGACGTGAGCGCAAACGCCTGACGCACCTGCGCCGGCGATCGATAGCCCAGTCGAGCAATCAGCCACTCCCGGTTGTAGGTCTCCTTGAACGCGATCAGCGCCTGGCGCAGCTCCTCGATCGTCGAGAAGTGGCGGACCCAGAGCAGCTGCTCTTTCAGCGTGCGAAAGAAGCGCTCGATGCACCCGTTGCCTTCCGGCTGCCGCACGAACGCGGGCGACGACGTCAGGCCGAGAAACGTGATTTCGGTTTGAAAATCGGCACTGAGATACACGCTCCCATGGTCGTGGCGGAGCGCGAGCCCGCCGGCGACCGCAGGACCGATGATGCCGAAGTGATCGCGGACGCCCTGCCGGACGGGTTCAAGCGCTTCGAAGCGATCGCCGTGTCGTGCGGCGTGAATGCCGACGCACTCCGCGGTGCAGTGATCGATCGCCGCGAAGATCGTCGCCGGCCCTTCGAGGACGGTCACCGCCGCGGTGGCATCCGTGCCCCACATGACGTTGGGCCGGTCGGTGACGATCGTGCCCTCGTGCGGGCGTTCGACGACGGGCTCGGGGTGTCGCGCCGGCGCCAGGAGCTCGGCCTCGCGCAGGACGCGCAGGACACGCCGCATCGAGGTCCGCACGCCCTTGAAGGCGCGGAGCCGGGCCCAGATCTTCCGATGGCCTTCGCCGTGGAATGGACTCTCGGCGATGACCGCGCGGATCTGCGTCAGCAGCGCCGCATCGTCGAGCGTCGGCGTCCGACCTCGGCGTCCGGTCGCGGGATGCGTCTGCCGCACGCGCTGGGCGTAGAACGTCGAGCGCGGCAGCTCCCAGACGCGCAGCACCCGCGCGATCCCGTACGGCCGGTGCGTGGAGGGCGACGTCCGGCGACTCATCGCTTCGACCTCCACCAGCCCAAAGGGCCGCTGGCCTCCAAGTGGCGAATCTTCTCTTTGAGGAGATCTTTCTCAGTCGCCAGATCGGCGACGACGTTTTTCAATCGCCGCGTCTCGTCGTCCTCGACGGCGACCTCGCGCGCTTTCAGCTGGCGCTCGCCGCCGGCGAGAAACGCGTCACGCCACTCGGAAATCTTCGCCGCGGTCACACCATGCCGGCGACTGAGCATCTCGAGATCGGCGCCGCGGAGCAGCTCGAGGACCACCGATGCCTTACGCCGTGCGGACCATCGCCCGGTCGCGCGCGTCGGCGAGGCTGAGGCCGCTCCGGTCGCCCTCCGGGCTTCCTCCGAGGCCCCAGCCTCGCCTGGTTTCTGCTTGGACATACCCCATTCTCCCTTCCCCAAAGGGCTGTCCAATCATTTCGTGCGGCGGGGGACCAAGTGCATCGTGTGGCAGGGCGAACGCAGGTGGGGATCGGGTCTCGGATTTGTCAGCCATCAGTGTATCGCCGAACATCGGACAGACAGCAGTAAGGAACAGGGCGTTGCTCGCTCATCGAGAGGGGCGCGCAGGGATCGGCATCATCACCCTCAGTTAGACAGTGCGTGGATGGGCTGAACCGGCGAACCTGCCAGGCGGGTTCGTCCACAATCGCAGAT
>DATMZX010000238.1:0-12562 GCA_035573235.1 Gemmatimonadales bacterium | reverse complement strand
TCCCTCGAGGACGGTGAAGCGCACTTCCATGCCGCGCTTCAAGCGGTTGTGATAGACCGCCGAGACGTAGGGCCGATCGGGATCGTAGCGCACCTCGGCTTCGATGATGGACGCCAGCGTGATGATTTCGTGGCGTGTCATCTTGAGCTCGGCGAGCCGGGCGTCCCACTCGGGTTGCCAGCGGGCGATGAACTCGTGCACCATCACCTTGACCAGCTCGCGCGCGGGCATGCGCATCGGGACGACGTAGGTCGTCGGATACATGTAGCCTTCGACGCCCGCGGGATTGTCGCGAATGCCGAGCTCACGCTCGAGCGACGTGTCGCGCATCGCGGTCTTGAACGCCGTCGTGGACACACCGAGCCAGGAGCGCGCGCGCTCGGCGACCTCGAATCCCATCATTCCCTCGAGGACGGTGAAGCGCACTTCCATGCCGCGCCCGCTCTTCAGCGTGGAGACCACCGTGCTCCAGCCGGCGTCCTTCTCGAACGTGTAGACCCCGCTCTTCAGATTGGAGGGGAGACCGCGGATGCGGGCGTAGAGCGAGAACCAGTCGCGGCTCTTGATCACGCCGCGTGATTCGAGCGAATCGAGCGCCTGGTAGTACGTGGCGCCGCGCGGGATGATCACCATCGTCTTTTCGGCGACGGAGTGGTACTGCGTCTCTTTCTCGCCGCCGCAGGCAACCGCGACCGCCGCGATCAGCCACGCACGACGCACGACGCACGACGCACGATTCACAGGGCTGTGCCCCTCTTCGCATCGAGGTAATGCTGCAGCAGCAATGCGGCGGCCATCGCGTCGACGTCTTCTTTGCGCCCGCGTGTCGTGCCACCCATTTCGCGTATCGCGGCCAGCACTCGAGCCGTCGTCATGCGCTCGTCCCACATCGTCACCTCCAGGTCGCCCACGCGGCCCTTGATATCATCCGCGAGGGCTCGCGCGGCGTGAGCGGCATCACCTTCGGCGCCCGACTCATCCAAAGGGAGCCCGACGACGATACTTACAACATTGTGTTTCTTGACCGCTTCGAGTAGCTGCGCCATGGGAAAGCGCTTGCCGGCGCGACGCGTGAGCGTGGCGAGCGGTTGGGCGAGAATCTGCGATTCATCAGAAAGGGCGAGCCCGATCCGGCGCTCGCCCCAGTCTACGGCAAGAATTCGTCCGACCGTCTTCACCCCTGCGACATCGTCTGGAAGAACTCCGCATTTGTCTTCGTCCGCTTGAGCCGCTCGAGCAGGAATTCGATGGCCTCGACCGGCGGCATGTCGGACAGGAAGTTGCGCAGCAGGTACACCTTGTTGAGCTCTTCCTTCGTGAGCAGCAGCTCTTCCTTGCGCGTGCTGGTGCGCTGCACGTCGATCGACGGGAACGTGCGGCGCTCGGCGATGCGGCGGTCGAGGATCACTTCGGAGTTCCCGGTGCCCTTGAACTCCTCGAAGATGACCTCGTCCATGCGCGAGCCGGTATCGATCAGCGCGGTCGCCAGAATCGTGAGCGAGCCGCCGCCTTCGATGTTGCGCGCGGCGCCGAAGAAGCGCTTCGGCTTCTGCAGCGCGTTGGCGTCCACACCGCCCGAGAGAATCTTGCCCGAGTGCGGCACGACGACGTTGTGCGCGCGGCCGAGGCGCGTGATCGAGTCGAGCAGAATGACGACGTCCTTGCCGTGCTCGACCAGGCGCTTCGCCTTCTCGATCACCATGTCGGCGACCTGCACGTGCCGGTCCGCCGGCTCGTCGAACGTGGAGGACACGACTTCGACGTTCGGTCCCTTCACGTTCTCTTCCATGTCGGTCACCTCTTCGGGCCGCTCGTCGATGAGCAGCACGATGAGGTACACCTCGGGATGATTCTCGATGATGGAATTGGCGAGCTTCTGCATCAGGATGGTCTTGCCGGCCTTGGGCGGCGACACGATCAGGCCACGCTGTCCCTTACCGATCGGGCACAGGATGTCCATGACCCGCATCGAGAGATCGCCGTCTTTGCGCTCGAGCTTGAGCTGCTTCTCGGGGTAGCGCGGCCGGAGGTTGTCGAATGCGACGCGGTGCTTGGCTTTCTCCGGTTCTTCGCCGTTGACGACTTCGACCTTCAGCAGCGCGAGATAGCGCTCGCCTTCCTTCGGCGGCCGCACCTGACCCGTGATGGTGTCGCCGGTGCGCAGATCGAAACGCTTGATCTGGCTGGGCGAGACGTAGATGTCGTCGGGACCGTACAGGTAGTTCCAGTCGGCGCTGCGCAGGAAGCCGTAGCCTTCCGGGAGGATCTCGAGCACGCCTTCACCGCGCAGGACGGTGTCGGAATCGAGAAGCGATTGCTCGATGCGAAAAATGAGATCCTGCTTGCGGAGCCCTGAGTAGTTGGTGATGTTCAGGCTCTCGGCCATCGCGTGTAACTCCGCGACGGACTTTCTCTTCAGTTCGGCGATATCCACGTGTGCTTCAGCTCCATGTTGCGCTTAAGGCGGGGGAACCCCGGAATGGGGGAGTGGTCCTGGTTGAAAATGGAAACTTGGGAAATGAGCGGTGTGCGACTGACGAAGTATAGTAATCGGGCGTGAGCCTCACAAGGTTCTTGCTGGCGTGGAGGACGACCCCCCTCCACGATCGTGAAGTGGTTGATGCACTTGTAGATCCGGTTCACGCTGCACCATCCGCCGATCTCCAAAGGGCGCTGCACGAGTGGCCCGGCTCCTACTACTGGTCGAACGAGCCGGACGGCCGCCACCTCGTACTCACCCGGCCCACGAGCAAGCAGCGCGAAGCATGGAAGACGCACGCGGTGTTGTTCCTCGCCACGTTGTTCACCACGACCATCTCGGGCGCGGTCATGACCGGGCACTTGCCGCCCGAGTTGAGCTTTCTGCTCCACCCGTCCTCCTGGGACAGGATGTTCTTGCGCGCGCTGGTCGGGGGCTTGGTTTTTTCGCTCCCGCTGCTCGCTATTCTGCTTTCCCACGAATTGGGTCATTACCTCACGGCGCGACACTACAACCTCAACGTGTCGCCGCCGTTTTTCTTGCCGGGGCTGCCGACACCGATCGGGATCGGGACGTTCGGAGCGTTCATACGGCTCCGCACCATCCTCACCGACCGCCGGCAGCTGCTCGACGTCGGCGCGATGGGACCGGTCGCCGGCTTTGTGATCGCGCTTCCCGTGCTGTGGTGGGGGCTCGCGCACAGCGAAGTCATCAACCCAGGCTCCTCCGGGATGTCGGTTCAGTCTGGCTGGGGACTGTGGCCGCTCGGTGACTCCATCGTCATGCGCCTGGTACGGCACCTTACCCACCCAGAGGGTGGCGAGGTGCTTCTGCATCCCGTCGCCTTCGCTGGATGGGTCGGGATGTTCGTCACGATGCTCAACCTGTTGCCGATCGCTCAGCTCGATGGCGGTCACATCCTCTACGCCGCCGTGCCGAAGGCGCAGCGGTGGGTAGCGCGAGCGATCTGGATCGTGATTATCCTGCTCGGCTACTTCTCGAAGAGCTGGCTGATTTGGGGGGCGATCGTCCTGCTGCTTTCTCGAGGACAGTTTGGCCACCCACCGGTGTTGGATGCCTACCGCCCGCTGCCGAAGTCGAGGATTTGGCTGCTAGTGGCTTCTGCCTTGCTGTTTGTGCTGACGTTTACACCCGTGCCCTCACCGTAGCTATCGGCTACCGGCTATCGGCTTTCGGGTGGTGTGACCCGATAGCCGATACCCGATACCAGATAGCTCCACCTATTGCATAACTCCATGCCATTTACAATGTTATTCAAAACCAGCCCTGGAACGGCATGCCAGCACAACCGGCCCGATACACGCCAGCTGCGGCGACCGACACGGTCGTGCACGATCTCCCCCCCATTCGTTTCGACGGACAACCGATAGAAATCCGACTCTCCCTGCGCCGCACCGAGGATGGTGTGTGGCGGGGCCGGATCATGTTTGGCGCCGAGGGGACCGAGGCGGAGCGTTCCAGCGCCGAGATCTTTTGCGCCGACGCGGAGCAGGACCTGTGGCAGTCGGTACGGGACCTGCGGGACCATCACCTGCGCGACCTGTACCGCTCGTTGCTTTGATGGGGGGAGCAGATCAGAAGTCGCTGTCGAAGCTTCGGCACGACCTGTCCAATCCTCTATCGGCCATCCTTGCCGAGACTCAACTCTTGCTCCTCTCGTCGAGCAAGTACGATGAGGAGACGGTGGCCGGCCTCAAACAGATCGAGGACCTGGCGCGCAAGATGCGCCAGACACTGCAAAGCCTAGAGTGAGCCGGCGGCACCGTCCCCGCTTCTCGCCATGCACCGCGTGGTGGCCCCCTCGCCGGCTGCGGTTGGCCTTCCTTATTAGTCGCTCAGCCCACCAGCTGGCCCGGCGCGTGACGCGGGTCATAGCCGTCCCGGTCAGGCGGCGCTAGTATTACCGCCCCTTCAATGTGGGGTTTGCGGGCGTTGGCTGGTCGCTGGGCAATGATCCTTACAATGAGCGGTGTAGTCGCGGCCTGTGCGGGTGGGCCGCGACCGAGCTCTGTTACCCCCGCGGAAATCCCATCTCTCAAAGCCCAAGCAGCACAGCAACCTACAAATGCCCAGGTTCGTTTCCGACTCGCCGCCGCACTCGCTGCCGCCAATCGCTGTGATAGCGCCGTCGTCGTAGCTGCCGCGGGCCAAATCCTCGCGCCGACCGACGTCGTGGGTCCGATGGTGATCGGGAGGTGCCAGGAGCAGGACGGCCGCCCCGACCTCGCCTACGCGACCTATACCGATTTTGCACGGCGCCACCCGGACGCCCGGGGGATCGCCGGACTGCGCGCGCTCGCGCAAATCGCGCTGCGCACGCAGGCGACGCAGACGGCCAAGCTCGCGCTGGCGCGTGAATCGACGCTGACGACGCTCGGGCCGGAGCCGTCCACGATCGCCGTGCTGCCGATGACGATCGCGGGCGACTCGAGCCTGCAACCGCTGTCGCGCGGCCTCGCCGATCTGCTCACCACCGATCTCGCGCTGGTCCGTAATCTCCGGCTGCTCGAGCGGGTGCAGATCGGAACGCTGCTCGACGAGCTGCAGCTCAGCTCGTCCGGCCGCGCCGATCCGGCGACGGCGGCGCGCGTTGGTCGCCTGCTGCGCGCGGAGCGGATGGTGCAGGGCGTCGCCGCGATCACGGAAAACGGGCCCGTCCGCATGTCGGCGACCGTCGTGCGGGGCAACGGCGACGTCCGCGCCGGCGCGCAGGCGAACGGCACGTTCAAGCAGCTGCTCGACCTCGAGAAGCAGCTCGTCTTCAGCATCGCGACACAGCTCGGCATTCAGCTGACCGAAGCAGAGCGGCAGCAGATCCTGCGGCAGGGCCCGAAGAATCTCGCGGCGTTCCTCGCGT
Source organism: Gemmatimonadales bacterium (assembly GCA_035573235.1). Lineage (GTDB taxonomy): Bacteria > Gemmatimonadota > Gemmatimonadetes > Gemmatimonadales > GWC2-71-9 > 20CM-2-65-7. Next base: position 7,205 of record DATMZX010000238.1, on the reverse strand, counting down.
ACAGCGACGGTCTCGACGCGCTCGATCACGGCAACTATCAGGCAGCCGCCGCCGCGTTCGGCGCCGCGGCTCAGGCCGATCCGTCGTTCCAGCAAGCGAAGGATCAACAGCAGGCGGCCTCGGCCGCGCCCGCCGTGCAGACGGGAGGGGCGGGTGAGATCGTCACGGTCGTGGAAGCAGTCGAGCAAGTGACGGCACCGACGGAGCCCGCGTCGCTCGGCGCGTTGAACCAGGGGACGTTGGATGTGTCCGGGACCATTGGCGACGTTACGGGTCCCACCGGCGTCAACACGATTCTCAGCAATCCGACCCCTGAGAGCCAGGGGATTTCCAGCGTCGTTCAGGCTTCCGGCATTCTGCGGATCATCTTCCGCAAACCGTGACACGCGCCCGCTCGCTGCTCCTCGCCGTCGTCACGCTCGTGTGCCCGGTGCTGGCGAGCGCGCAGATGTACTCCACGTCGGCCCGGACCGGCGTCTACTACGAGACGCTGAGCTTCGGCGACGGGATCGCGTTCAGTAAGATCAGCGAGCTGACGATTCCCTTTGTGCTGACGCAGCGACTCGGCAACCGGCTCACGCTCGATCTCAGCAGCGCTTATGCGAACGCGTCGGTCAGCGAACCGGGCGGCGGAGAGGTCACCTACTCCGGTCTGGTCGATACGGACGTGCGCGGAACCATCGCCGTCATTCCGGGACGATTGTTGTTCAACCTCATCGGGTCGCTGCCCACCGGCGCGAAAGCGGTCGCCGACACGACGATTCCTCTCTTCGGCGCGACCGCCACCGACCTGTTCGGCTTCACGACGCCGAGCTTCGGATCGGGCGGTGGTGTCTCGGCAGGATTCGCTTCCGCTTTTCAAATGGGCACGAACTGGGCGTTCGGCGCCGGCGCGAGTTTCCGCCAGGGCATGGCGTACACGCCCGTGGCGGGCGGGTCCGAGATGGCGCCGGGCGGCGAGATTCGCGCGCGCATGGGCATCGAAGGTCCCATGTCCGGCGGGAAGTATCTCCGCGGCGCGTTCGTCTATACGAAGACTGCGAACAACGATCTGGGCGGCGGCTCGCAGAGTGCCATCGGCGATCGCTTCCTTCTCTACGCGGCTCTGACCATGCCGACGGGCAATTCGCGCCTGTCGCTGTATGGCTGGGACATGAAGCGGCAGCGTCCGTCGGACTTCGCAACGCCCGGCACGGTCTCGGTGCCGGCCGGGAATGTGCTGGCCCTCGGCGTCAAGCTCGACAAGCCGCTCAGTCCCAAAACGACGCTGGCGCCGCTGCTCGAATTCCGCCACGAGCTGACCAGCACCGGCACGCAGATGGAGCTCCTCGGGTATCTGATGCGGCTCGGGACTGATCTGCGCTATCGCCTGAACGATCGTGCGACCACGGTACTTCAGGCACAGTTCGCCACCGGCACGCTACACGATCAGGGCACGACGGTATCCGTCACGGGCCCGCGGGTTGGTCTGTGGATTGAGTGGTTGAGATAGTGCTCCGCAGCCGTCTGCTGATGGTGGTGTGCGTGGCTGCGGGGGTCGCGTGTGCCGATGGGTTCGAGCCCGGTCAGCCCGTCAGTCTGTCGATCGTCCCGGTACTCGCCGGTGCGATGCCTGGCGTGCTCTCGGCCGATCTCGACGAGCTCCACATTCGCATCAACCGCGTGCCGTCGGGCGCGCTGGTCATCGACACGACGGTGGCGGTAGACACGGCCGGCAACGTCGATCTGCCGCTCACAATTCCGTTGTTGTCGGATCCGGAAGAATTCGAAGTCTTGCTCGAGGGCGTCCGCTCCGCGGACGCGGCGATCCTCTATGCCGGTACCGATACCGTCAGCGTTTCGGCCGCAACGGCGGAGCCTCCACCGGTCGAAATCCCCGTCAGCTATGTCGGCCCGTGCCAGGCGGCGTCCGGTTGCGCGATCACCGTCGGTCCGATCGGCGCGACGCTGCCGCAAGGCGATTCGGTGCTCATGACGGTCGTGGTCGATTCGAGCGGCGTTCCGGTGCCGGGCGTGCCGGTGAGCCTGATCAATCTGGACACGAGCCTCGTCGCCGTCCGCAGCTCGCGCTACGTCGTCGCGCGCACCGGAACAGCGGGCGGTCAGGCGCGCGTGATTGCACAGATCCGCAGTGACGCGGACACGCTGTTCGTGAGCGTCATCGTGCCGACGCAACCCGCGATCGGACTGAGTACCGGCACGGTGACCTTCAATGCGACGGCGTTTGGCGGCAATCCCGCGGCGCAAACCGTGAACGTGACCAACGCCGGCACGGGGACGCTGACCGGCCTTGGCGTCGCCACGATCTACGGCCCCGGCGCCACCGGCTGGCTCGGGGCAAGTCTCAATACGACCACCGCGCCGGCGACCGTGACGCTGGCCGCGACGACGGGCGCGCTCGCGGCGGGAACCTACACGGCGACGGTGCAGGTGAGCTCACCGGTCGCGGGCAACAGCCCCCAGACCGTCAACGTGTCGTTCGTCGTGGCCGCGGCGGTCCCCGCGACGGTGATCGTGACGCCGGGCTACGGCGCCATCCGCACCACCGCGCCGGCGCAGACGATCCAGCTCTCCGACACGGTCAAGGATGCCGGTGGCGCGCTGCTGCCGCCGACGCAGGCGACCTGGACCAGCCGCAGCCCGTCCATCGCTTCGGTCAGCGCGAGCGGGCTCGTCACCGGACTCAGCGCGGGATCGGCCGTGATCGTCGCGCAGGCCGGCGCGGCGAGCGACTCGATGATCGTCACCGTCGGCAACGCCGCCGCGGCGCCGGGCGACATGCTGATCGCCGCGGTCACGAACAATCGCGCGTTCGGCTCGCGGCGCGTGGGCCAGAGCGTGGCGGTCGACATCCGCGTCGATCAGCTCGCGACGAACGACTCGCTCGGCAGCTACAACGCGCGCTTCAGCTGGAATCCGGCGGTGCTGCGGTTCGACAGCACGTCCGCCGGCAACTACGCGGCGCCGACCGTGAACGACAGCTCGTCGATCGGCGTGCTGCGGTTCGCCGGCGTCGACGCGAATTCACGCAGCGGCGCGCTCGTGCTGACGCGTCTGTGGTTCACGGCGCTGGCGACGGGCAGCGACGCGCATCAGTTGCAGATCAGTGAGATCTCGGGCGTCTCGCCCCAGTTCTACAACTACTTCCAGAACGGCCGGTACGTGCTGGTATCGGGTTCTGCGAGAATCACCCCCTAGCTCGGCACCGCCGAGGGAGGACTAGGATCATGTTGCCACTTCGTTCCATCGCCATGGCCGTCGTGCTGCTCGGCGCCGCGTGCGCCGATGAGCCGACCCGGCCCGATCCGCTGCCGCCGCCCGTGGACCAGGGCACCAGCGCGTACATCGTCGTCGACAACCTGCATGCGACGATCGGACAAACGGTGAAGGTGAGCGTGGTGGTCCGCGCCGCCGACGCCAGCGTGAAAATCGGCAGCTACACCGGCCGGCTGCACTTCGACGCGGCGGCGCTCCAGTACAAGGCCGAGGTCGCGATCAACGATGGGCTGCGCGTCGCGAATCCCAACGGCGCGGGCGGCGGCGAGATCCGGTTCGCCGGCGCGAGCGCGACCGGCTTCGCCGATCTGACGCTCTACAGCGCCACCTTCACGGTGAAGCAGGCCAACTGGACGCGCGCGCTGACGCTCCAGATGGAAGAGCTGTCGGCCGCGAAGTCGCTCGCGAACCTGTCGCCGCACCTGCAGGTGCAGCGCACGGTGTTCGCCGCGGAGCAGGTGAAGCCGTAAGCAGGTGATCGTGCGCCGCATCGCGAGTCTCGGTCTGCTGTTCGTCCTGGCGGCTGCTCCGGCAGCGGTCCAGGGCCAGCAGGCGCTCGTCGGGATGTATCCGGCGGGCGTGGGGCTCGACAGCGGGCAACAGGCCGCGATCACGATCGTGGCCGATTTACGTCCCGGCGGATACGTCCTGGGTTCGTATCAGTTCCAGGTGACGTGGAATCCCGCGGTGCTGCGCTACGTGCGCACCACGTCCGGGGCATTCGGCGCGCCGACGGTGAATGAGACGGCCGCGAGCAGCGGCACGTTGACGTTGGCCGGCGCCAGTCCCGCGGGTGGGACCGGATTGATCAGTCTCGCCGAGCTCACGTTCGAGATGACGGTGTCATCCGGGACCTCCCCGGTGACCGTCGTCGCGCCGGAGCTCACCGCGGTCACTTTCGGATCGATTCCCACCACGGGAGTGCCCGGGGACGTCTGTACGTCCGCCGGTACCTGGGGCGACGTGAACAACGACGGCAGCGTCCTGTCGAACGACGCGTTGCTCGTCGTCACGGCCGCCGTTGGACTGCCGATTACACCGTTCACGCTGGCCAACGCGGACGTCGACGCCGATGGCGACGCCGACACGCGCGATGCGCTGGTGATTCTCTCGTCCGCCGTCGGGCTTTCGACGCCGGGATTCCGCGTCGGGACACCGAGCGGCGGTGCCTGTGCCGGCGCGCCCGCCGTCGCCCTGACCGTCGTGCCGGGGGCTCTGACGCTCACGACCGGCGACGTCGCGCCGGTCGCGGCCCTGCTGTACGACGCCGGCGGCAACCCGACGTCCGGCACCGGGCTCGTCTGGAGCTCGGACGCGCCGGGCGTCGCGACCGTCGACTCGGCCGGCCGGGTGACGGCCGTCGGGAACGGCGTCGCGGCGATTACCGCCATGGCGATCGGCGTGTCGCCGACTTCTGCCGGCGTCACGGTGCAGGATCGCCACACCTGGTACGTCGATGCCACCGTGGCCGCGCTGAATACGGTGCACGTCGGCTCGCAGACATATCCATTCCCGGACATTCAGTCCGCGCTCGACCGCGCCCCGGCCGGTGACACGGTCTTCGTCGTGCCGGCGCCCACGCCGTATGGCGCGGCCGCGATCTCCAAGCCCGTGACGTTGATCGGCGACTCCGGCGCGGCGGGAATGCCGCGGCTCCGCAATGCCGCCGGTACAGCGATTACGACGAACGCGCCCGGTCTCGTGACGCTGCGCCACTTCGCGATCGAGGAATCGAACGCGGCGCTCGATGCGCGCGGCGATTCATTGATCGTGCAGTCGGTCACGGCGGCCTCCCTGCGCGACGTCGGGATGAAGGTTCGCGGCATGCAATACGCGTCGTTGTGGGATGTCAGCGTGAATTCGGCCGTGCTCGCCGGCATCCTGGCTGATTCCAACGTCGCTGTGACGATCGACGGCGCGAAGATTCGTGTCATCGCAAGCCGCAACGATTCGGCCGTAGCGGTCGCCGTGCTCCACAGTACCAACGCCGTGGTCCGATCGCTCGACGTGCTGGGCGTCGAGAACGGCGCGGCAGCGGTCATCACCAAGGCCGCGCACGGCACGCTGGACAATTTCGTCGTGCAGTCGGCGGGCGGCGTGACCATCGACAGCGTGCGCGCGATGTATGTGTACCAGGGACGGGTCTTCGGTACGCGCGGCAGCGGTGACGTCGCGCTCAGTATTCATGCCGACACCGTCTCGGTCGACACGACGATCATCACCGGCGCAGATCAGGGGATCGCGATCTCGCCGATCGCCCGCGATACCCTCATGCAGCCGAACAGCTGGGTGGTGGTCGACCGCACTACCCTGTCCGACGTCGCCGGTCCGAGCGGGCTGGTCGTCGAACGCTTCGACACCGTCGCTATCGCGCGGACGCGGGTCACCAACGTGCAGGGCGGTCAGGGGATCGACGTGCGGCGCGCCACACACGTGCGGATCGACTCCGCGGTGGTGTCGGGTGTCGCCAGCGGCATCGGCGTGCAGGTCGTCGCGAACCCCGGAGCGCCCTCGGTGCTGACGATGCGCGGCGGCAAGCTGCGCGGCCACGAGGGCGGGCTCTCGGTCAATTACGTGCGCACCGTCGCGTTGACCGGCGTCGAAATCGACAGCTCCGCGTTCGCGCCCCAGTTCTGCTTCCCATGCACCCCGAAGTTCGGGCTGCAGATCTGGAGTCCCGACTCCGTGCAGCTCGACTCCCTCAACATTCACGACAACAGCGGGGCGGGGGCGTACGTCGATTCCGCGCGCGTGATCGTCGGGGCCGGCAGCGCCCTGCTGCGCAACCAGGGATTCATGGGTCTGAGCGGCGGTGACTGCCAGTTCGGTTGCGAGCAACAACTCCCGCCGCTGCGGCGCTCGACGCAGAGTGCGCAGTTCACGCTCAGCAGCTTCCCCGCCATCGTGCTGAACCGGACGCAGGACACGCGACTGTCCGGCTGGAGCGTGCAGGACAATCCCGGCGGCGGCCTGTTCTTCACGTCCTGGGACGTGCTCTCCGGACCGACCGCGCAGATCACCAACTCGTCGTTCCAGGGCCTGACCACCGGCACGCTGCTCAGCGCGCTCGGGAATCCCACCGTGCCGAGCGGCCAGCTGACCGTCCAGGGAAGCACGTTCCGCCGCGCGAATCAGGCGGTGGTGGCGCAGAATCTCGACCGGTTCGATCTCACCGGCAGCCACATCGACAGCGTCGGTGTGAACGCCTATGCGGGCATCCAGGTCATCCAGGTTCACAACGTCCAGCTGCTCGACGACACGCTCGTCAATGGATTCGGGTGGGGCTTCCAGGTCGTGGCGTCCGATACGGCAGACGTCCTGCGGAACGTGATTCGCGATGGCCACCCGATCGACGTGAACTCGCAGGAAGCGGCGCTCGAGCTCAACAGCGTGAGCAGCGGCCGGATTTACGGGAACCGCCTCGAGCGCAACGTGGTCCGCGGCATCATCGTCCGCAACGGCTCCGGCCCGATGACGATCGACAGCAACGTCGTGGCGGATGACTCGGGGTTCGCGGCGCTGCAGCTGCACCAGCCGGCGACGGTGACGCGCAATCTGTTCGCGCGCAACGCCAATGGGGTCTACATCGACTTCGGCGGCGAGCCGTCGCAGATCCATCAGAACAATTTCCAGGGCAACGTCTTCCACGCGATTCGCAACGAGTCCAACGACATCACGAATGCGAGCGCCAACTACTGGAACGCGGCCGACGGCCCGCGCTGCGCCGGCGCGGCGAGCGGGTGCGGCTCGGCCTCCGGCGACGTCGTGTACGGCCTCAACTTCGGCGTGGATTTCAGCGGTTACTACCCGTATCCGGATCTGACCGGCGCGCCGCTCGGCCTGCCGCCGCTGCGGGCCGCGCGCCGCGGAGCGACGCGATGAGCCGGCGCGCGCTGGTCCTGCTCGCGCTCGTCTTCGCCGCACCGGCT
>DATMZX010000237.1:0-7305 GCA_035573235.1 Gemmatimonadales bacterium | reverse complement strand
TCTCGTCGTGTGGGATGCCGAGATCGCGGATGCCGAAGCGGAGATGCCTGGTCTCGATGCCGCGCTCCTGCGACAGCTCGCCGAGGACGCGATCGTAGTCGGTGAGGCCGTCCCTGCGTTCCGTCAGATCGACGAACGTGCGGATGCCGGCGTTGAGAAACTTCGTCAGCTTCACGCGCGTGCCGGCTTCGTCGGACGTCGCTGGATATTCGCCGGCCAGGAGCACACCTTCCACCAGCCAGTAGGAGTCCGGGATCGGCGTTTTGCGGATCGTTGTCATCAGCGAATCAGGATCGTCCGCGGTGCAGCCGCGCGGCGAAGCTCTCGAGCAGGTTCAGTTTCGCGAGCCGCGTACGCCACTCCGCGGGAATGCCTTCGACACCATAGTATGCGCCCGCCAGCTGATCGTAGACCGCGCCGGTCGTATCCGCATCGTCTCCGAGATTGACCGCGAGCAATGCGCCATCACGAAACGAGGTGCTCTTCGCGAACGCCCACAGCGCGGCCTCGAGCGATTCGACGACGTGGCCGGTGCCGCAGATGGCGGGCGGCTCGCGGCGACGAAACGAGCCGGACGCGACCGCGTGAACCTTCGGCGTGAGTGGTTGCGCGTCCCACAGGCCTGCCACCGGCGTGAAGAGTGGCGAGAGCAGTTCGCCTTTCGATCGGCCCTGCGGCGCGCCGATGACGAGGGCGGCGAGATATCGACAGCCGTCCACCGCTTCCGGCGCGCCGTGCGTCGTCCGCGAGCTGTCCGCCGCCAGGGCGATCGCGTGCGCGGGATCGCTCGCGAAGAACAGTGCACCGGCGCCAGACGCATGATCGATGCGTTGCCGGCGGACAGCGGATCGGTGCTCCCCGACCACGCCTCGCTCGTGCGCTCGAATCGCGCCAGCGCCTTCAGGACGGCGCCGCCGACGTCGAAGCAGCGTCCGTTGCTGCTGTTGTGCCCTTCCCGCTTCCAGCGCAGTGCCCCCGGTCCAGCTGTAGACGCGGTCGTTGCCGGCGACGGCTGCCGGCGCTGATCGAATCTGCCGCGAGGCAATGACCGGGCCGGTCCGGGGGTCAGGTCTGCAAACAGGCACTTCGGAGTGCCAGACCGGCACGCGGGATTCGGGGTCAGGTCTGTAAAACGGCAGTTCGTGGTGCCAGATCGGCAGAGAATGCGTCACTGGCCGCGCATCATTCTTGGGGAAATCGTCGATCTGGCACCGTCAATGGTCATTTTGCAGACCTGACCCCAAGCGCGGTTCGCGGCGGTTCGGGGTCAGGTCTGCAAACCGGCAGTTCGTGGTGCCAGATCGACAGAAAATGCGTCACTGGCCGCGCGTCGTTCTTGCAGAAATGATGGATCTGGCACCTCCAACGGCCGTTTTGCAGACCTGACCCCTAAGCGCGGGCCCCTGGCGCACATCTACGGGGACGGTCGTGTCGTTTCTCTTGGCGAGCCGCCGCACGATGAGGTCGCGGAACCGGTTGCTACCGAAGCTGCACCGCTCGAACTGCGGCAGGGCGCGCGCGCGCCGGGCAATTCCGCGAGCGTCGTCTCGATCGTCTTGACGTCTTCCCCGCCCCAGTGAATGCGCGGCATGACCAACTCTACTGGCATCTCCGCAACTCCCAGAGTGTGCGCCACTTAACGGCACCATTTTTCTTCCTGGCGAATTAGTCGATCGTCCCCGGGAAGGTTCGTCGTGGATGTAGAGGCGCGGCAGCGGCGGGTCAGTGGACCCGCACGACGGCGCCGGCAAGGAGAAGTGCATATGCAGGCCATCGTGCAGGACACGCCGTTCGTCGCGACCCTTCGCCCGGCTCGGACGCGTTCGGCGTCAGCGCTCTGGAGCGGACGGTTCCTGAGCGGGTTCGCCGCTCTGTTTCTCATCGTCGACGGCATCGGCAAGCTGCTGCGGCTGTCGCCGTACGTGAACGGAACCGCGGACCTGGGCTATCCGCCGGATCTCGTCGTCACGCTCGGCGTCATCGAGCTCTCGTGCGTGCTCGTCTACCTGGTGCCGCGGACCGCGCCGCTGGGCGTAGTGCTGCTGACGGGGTATCTTGGCGGAGCCGTCGCCACGCACGTGCGGCACGTGGATCCGCTCTTCACGCACGTGCTCGCGCCAATCTATTTCGCCGCGATGCTGTGGGGCGGACTGGCGCTGCGCGACGCGCGACTGCGTGCGTTCGCGCGCGGGATTGTCGAGGGCGATGGTGCCGAAGGAACGGTGATGACGACGAAGGTCAGATCCAAGGATGGGACGATGATCGCGTACGAGAAATCGGGCAGCGGCCCGGCCGTCATCCTCGTCGATGGCGCGTTCTGCAGCCGCGCCTTTGGTCCGTCGCAACGGCTCGCGAAGGCGCTCGCGCCGCGGTTCACGGTCTATGCCTATGACCGCCGCGGTCGCAATCAGAGCGACGACGCGCCGTCCTACGCCCCGGAGCGCGAGATCGAGGACATCGCGGCCTTGATCAAGGAGGCGGGCGGGTCGTCGGCGCTCGTCGGGCTGTCGTCTGGCGCAGCGCTGTCGCTCGAAGCCGCGGCGGCCGGCTTGCCGATCAAAGCCGTGGTCGCTTACGAGCCGCCGTACGTGGACGAGGCCGGCGATCGCCACGGCGCAGCGCACGAGGCGCGACTGAAGCAACTGCTCGGGGAAGGCAATCGCGGCGGCGCCGTGAAGTACTTCATGAAGGATATGGTCGGCGTTCCGTCATTCGTGCTCTTGATCATGCCGCTGCTTCCGTGGATCTGGCGCAAGCTGGTCGCCGTCGCGCATACGTTGCCGTACGACGCCGGCGTCATGCGCGAGTTCAAGGTCCCGCGCTCCCGTTTCGCTTCGGTGAAGGTTCCGTCATTGGTGATGTACGGGTCGAAGACCGACGCGCGGCTGAAGGATGCGGCGAAGATCGTCGCTGGTGCCATCCCCGGCGCGCAGCACCGCGAGCTGCCCGGCCAGACGCACAACGTCAACCCCAATGTCCTGGCGCAGGCCGCGACGGAGTTTCTGCGATAGCGCAGCGAGTCACCCATGCGATACATCATCATGCACAAGACCAATCCCCACTGGGAATCGGGAGCCATTCCCAGCAAGGAATTGATCGCGCGCGTCGGCGCGCTGATTGGGGAGATGGCGAAGTCACGGGTCTTCGTCGCCGGCGAAGGCCTGCGCGCCAGCTCTGAGGGTGTGCGCCTCCGCTTCTCCGGCGGCGCGCGCACGATCACGAAGGGTCCGTTCCGTGGCGAAAACGAGCTGCCCGCCGGATTCGCCATCCTGCGCACCGGGTCGCTCGACGAAGCCGTCGAGTGGGCCACGCGCCAGGCCGCGACTCTCGGCGACGTCGAGATGGACATCCGTCCCATCAACGAGCCGTGGGACGTCGGCATCTGCGAGGCGCCATCCGACCTCACGAAACGGCGCTGGATGGTGCTGCGGAAAGCGACGGCGGCGACCGAGTCTGGCGAATCCCCCTCAGCTTCGCAGCGCGCGACCATGTCGCGCCTTGTCGACGAGTCCACGCGCTCTGGCGTGCACGTGGCCTCGGAGTCACTGCGTCCCAGCGCGCGCGGCCGGCGCTACAAGAACTCGGCGGACGGACGCCGCGTCATCGACGGCCCATTCACCGAGACGAAGGAGCTCATCGCCGGCTACTGCATCGTCAATGCGGAATCGCTCGAGGAGGCGTGCCGCTGGGCGGAGAAATACATCGACGTCGTCGAAACCGACGAGGTCGACGTACGCGAGCTGGAATGACGTCTCTTCTCACAACGTGACGATGGTCGCGCCTGGATTCTCAGGATCGAGACGAAACGCGCGCACCGCTGTCATCCCTTGCAGCCGCTTGTGCACGGCAGCCTTGATACGTCCACCGCTGCGGCCGTGAATGATATGTACCTCTGCCACACCGTCGAGGATGGCGTCGTTCAGGAAGTCGTCAACCAGGTCGATGCTCTCGGCGACCGTCTTGCCGTGCAAGTCCAGCGAGCGCGATGCCGCGGCGGCGCGCGTGCTGCCAGTCGCGGCGCGCGGTCGGGGGCTGCCTTCGCGGCGATTCTTCTTGCCCTTCGCCGGTTCAGGCGCCGCACGCTCGAGTTGATTGCCGGCAATGACCAGCGTCCGGCCCTTGATTTCGACGAGATACCGTCGGCCGTTGCGCACTTCTCGGATCACGCCGGTCCCGAGCCGCGCCACGTGCACGCGATCACCGCCGACAAAGTCCTTCATCGGTCTTCATCTGAGCTTACCTTGCGCGCCGCGTCCCGCTCCGGGTGTTAGAGTGTGCGCGAGGTGACCGATGGCTGTCTTCGTCCAGCGCAACATGGGCCTGCTCGTTCTGGCGATTTGGTTGATTCTGTACGGACTGTCGGGGCTGGTGAGCCTCGGTCTGCCGGCGCCGCTGCTCGGCATTCTGGCGCTGATTGCCGGCGTGCTCATCCTCGCCGGGCGCTGACGCCATGCGACGACTCGTCGCGGCCGGCCTTGTCGCCATCGCGTCGACATCGGTCGTCGAGCAGGCGGCCACCTCGCAGACGCCGTCCGCGCAGGCGCGGCTCGATGCGGTTGTCGAGCAGATGATCAGCCGTGGCGCTCGCGGCGCGGGCGCGGCGGCTCCAGGTGCCGCTGTGCTGCTGGCGGACCTGCGTGCGATCGACCCGGCGTCGCTGTCCCCGTCGAGCGCCATCGATCGACGCTTTGCCGAGTCCATCCTGGTCGGGCGGCAGCTCACGGCCGAGCGCCGCGACGGCCCGATGGGAGAGGCGGCCTACACGCGCATGCTGCGCGAGCAGTATCTGCTCCCCTACGACGCCGCCAGCCTGTGGTCCTACTCGCAGTCGGAGTTCGACCGCACCGTCGCGCAGCTCGAGGCGCTGGCGAAGCGGATCGACGGCAAGAAGTCGTGGCAGCAGATCGCGAACGAGGTCAAGGCGGACCATCCGGACGGGGCGAAGATGATCGAGGCGCATCAGCAGGTCGTCGATCGCGCCCGCGCGCATATCGTCTCGAAGGACCTGATGCCGCTCCCCTGGCCGGAGCGCTGCACCGTCGTCCCGCGCAAGCCCGGTCCCGGCAACAATCCGTACTACGGCAGCTTCTCCGGCGCGACCTCGAGGCCGCCCGCCGCCGACGGGACTCTACTTGGCGAATGGCAGATCAACCCGTTCGGCCCGTCCTGGGACGAAGCCAAACAGCGTGACTACCTGCTCGAGCACGATTGGGGCGTCATCCTCGTCACCGCACCGCACGAGACCTACGGCGGCCATCACGTGCAGATCATGTATCAGATGCACAACCCGTCTGCCCTCCGCCGCGCGATGAGTACGCCGATGTTCAGCGAAGGATGGGGTCTCTACAACGAGCAGCTGTTCCAGGAGACCGGCTTTTTCCCCGATGAACGCATCCACCTCCGCCAGTTGCAGCTCCGCCTGTGGCGCAACGCTCGCGTCATCTACGACGTCGGACTCCAGACCGGCCGCATGACCCGCGATCAGGCGATCGCGCTCATGGCGGACCGCGTCGGCTTCCTGCGCTGGGCGGCGGAGGCCGAAGTCGATTCCGCGCTCGCACGTCCCGGCTACTTCATCGGCTACTTCATGGGCATGTCCGAGATCCTGAAAATGCGCGACGAGTACCGCGCGCGCATGGGCGACCGCTTCACGCTGCGCGACTTCCATCAGCGCCTGCTGGAGATCGGCAGCATGCCGCCCGCACTGGTGCGCGAATCGCTGCTGGCGCGGTGAACGGCAAACGTCTAGTCGAGCGTCCTCGGCCTGAACGTCTCAATCGTCCCTGACGCCTGGGGCTCGGGACCACCCGGCCCCGGCAGGAGCTCGGCGAACTCGAGATCCTTCCTGCCCAGCAGGTAGGTGTGCCCTTCCCAGATGTGGTCACGAATCGTCTCGAGCGTGCGCACCCTGTTCGCGACGGCGATCACGTCAGGGTGTTCATTCCATCGCGGGCCGGCCGCCAGCCGCAGGCGTTCGAGCGTGGCGGTGTGCTCGTCGATCCTGGCGTCCAGCGCGAGGATGATTTCCTCCCCCTCCATCGCCAGTTTCAGGCCCTTGATCAGCCCTTCTCGCTTGCGCCCGAGGATCGGGCCGTCCAGTCCCACGTGAGTCGTGTCACGACGCATGCTCCACCTCCTCCTGTTGCGCGACTTTGCGTTCGTATTCCTCCTCCTCGACGACCGCCGGCGTCTCGGGCAGGGTCTCTCCGAACGCGACATCAGCCGCGCCGAGACGATAGACCTCGCCTCCCTCGATGTGATCGCGGATGTATTCGAGCACTGTCGCGCGCCCGGCATGCTGCACCTGCTCGAACTCGCACATGTCCTCCGACAGCGTGGAGCCGCATTCGTCGTTCGGATCTGGTTGTCGTTTCGCTTCGCGCTCGTAGTAGGCCACGAGACTCCGATGGCGCGCGACTCTCTCTTGCAGCCGCCCCCGAAGTTCTTCTCCCGTCATCGTCAACTTCAGGCCATCGATCATCATCACCTCCCGTCGCAGACGACGATGCCATCGTCCGGTGGCGTTGTGAAGACCGAAAGATTTGCAATGCGGTGGTGACTGTACGTACGCAGTTCCTGCGCGCGGCCGAGATGAAGGGGACCGGTGGAGACCTATCGGACGAGCTCGCGGCGGACGGCTGGCGCAGCGTACGCTGGGATGGTGCCGTTGCTGCTCGTGCCCGTGATCGTCGTTGCCCTGATTGCGCTCGTTCCGTTTTCGCTGGTGCAGCGGTACCGGATGGGCACGTCACGACAGCGCGCGCGTGGCTGGCTCGCATCGATCAATCTGGTCGGCCTCTCGCTGTCGGCGATCGTCTTTCTGGTGAGCGCCGCGGTGACGAGCGTGTGGGTCCCGCGAGCGTTGAGCTACACGCTGGCCGGCTTCGCGTCGGGATGCGCCCTTGGAATCGTCGGTCTCTGGCTCACGCGCTGGGAGCCGGCGCCGGGATCGCTGCACTACACGCCGAACCGCGCGCTCGTCCTCGCGATCACGCTCGTCGTGACGGCGCGTCTGATCTACGGCTTCTGGCGCGGCGTGCACACGTGGCGCGTCGGGGTGGACGGCGCGTCATGGTTCGGCGCCGCGGGCATCCCGGGATCGATGGCCGCGGGCGCGGTGGTTCTCGGCTACTACCTCGCGTACTGGATCGGTGTGCGCAGGAGGCTCAGGCGGCAGATGGCAGCGCCGGTCCCGCGGCGGTCACGCTTCCTCTGAGGCTGTCGATCGAAAGATGAGCCGTTCTGGCGGCCGTTTTCGCCTTCGACGATAGAGGTTGCGATGACAATATCGAGAGTTCCGGTGCT
>DATMZX010000236.1:0-6268 GCA_035573235.1 Gemmatimonadales bacterium | reverse complement strand
TTCCTGCTGCAGGGGGCGATCAAGGGATTGCTCGGTGGGGTCGTGGCGATCGGGCTGTCGTTCGTGGCCTATCTCGTCATCAATCGATATCTGCTCAAGTCGGCGTTCTTCACGAGCGAGCAGGCGGCGGCGATCGTGGCGTTCGGCGCGCTCATCGGACTCCTCGGAAGCGCGAGCAGCGTGGGACGGCATTTGAGGCGAGTATGAAAGACGGGGAAAGGGGGAAGGGGGAAGGGGGAAGGGTACGGCGGGTCGCAGCACGCGCTGCACTCGTGGCGTGCCTTGCCCTTCCCTCTTCCCTCTTCCCCCTTCCCTTGCTCGCCCAACGCCCGAACTACCAGCAGCAGATGCGCGACAACCAGCAGCGGCTCGAAGGGATCCGGCGCGAGCGCTCGGAAGTGGAGCAAGAGCTCGCGCGCCTCCGCACCCAGGCGCACTCGCTCTCCGACGAGATCGCCAACATCGAGCGGCAGAAGTCGAGCACCAACCGCATCGTCAACGAGCTGGACCGCCAGATCACCGGCCTCAGCGGCCAGATCGATCAAATCACCGTCGATCTGTTGATCGCGCAGGACGCGCTGCTCGAAAAACGCGCGGTGTTGGAGCGGCGCCTCGTCGACATCTACAAGCGGGGCTCGCTGTACGGCTGGCAGGTGCTGTTTGCGGCGGAGAGCTTCGGGGACCTGCTGTCGCGGTACAAGTACCTCTACCTGGTCAGTCGCCAGGATCGATTGCTCACCAACGACATGCACAAGCTCCAGGATCGCGTCGCGCGCCAACGGCAGCTGCTCGTCGATTCGCGCGAGGCGCTGGCGCGGCGCCGGCGCGAGCGCACCGACGAGCTGGACCGCTACCTCACCCTGGAGCGCACGCGCGAAGGCAACCTGCGCGAAACGCGGCGCAGCACGCGCGAGGCGGAGCAGCGGCTGTCGCGACTCGAGCGCGACGAGAGCGCCCTCAATGACCGCATCGAAGCGCTGGAACGGGCGCGGCGCAGCGCCGAAGCGCGCGGCACCGCGGCCGGGCCGGGCTCGATCTCCACGGCGGATCTGGCGGGCCTCGACTGGCCCGTCGTCGGACAGATCATCTATCCGTTTGGAACGACGACGGGACCCAACAACACCCGCATTCCCCGCCACGGCATCGGCATCAAGGCGCCGGCAGGAACGGAAGTGCACGCGGTGGCGGCGGGTCTGGTCGCCGTTTCGGAGCGGCCCGAGCGCTCCACCTATCTGGCGACCGTCATCCTGGACCACGGCGGCGGCTACTACACGATCTACGCCTCGATGAGTGACGCGACGGTCAAGAAGGGCGATCGCGTGGTCCGCGGTCAGGTGATCGGCCACGTCGGCGGCGAGACGACGGACGAAGGGGCCCATCTCCACTTCGAGATCCGCGGGCAAGGGGGCATCCCGCTCGATCCGGCGAACTGGCTGCGCTCCCCACGCTCCGCTCCATCGTCACGCGCGCGCGTTCCGCGGTAACACTCGCGCTCCTCGTCCTCACCGCGGCGTGCCGCGGGTCGAGTGACCGGCTCATTGTGGCCGGGACGGTCGAGATCCGGGAAGTGCGCCTCGCCCCCCTCGCCTCCGGTCGCCTGCACCGGCTCCTCAAGGATGAGGGCGATTCGGTCCACGCCGGCGACACCGTCGCGGTTCTCGATCAGCCCGGGCTCGACGCGCTGATCGAGCAGCGGCACGCGCTGGCCCAGGCCGCGGAGACTCGCACCGCCGAGATCCGGGCGGCCGAGGCCGACAGCCAGCGCCTCGCGAACGACCTGCAGAGAACGCGTGTGCTCCGCGCGCAAGGCATCGCGTCGCCGCAAGAATTGGAGCGACTGCAGTCGGCGGCCGCCGCGGCGACGGCGCGGCTCCAGGCAGTGCGCGGCAGTGTGCGCGAATCCGAAGCCGCGCGGGCTGGTGCCCAGGTGACCGAATCGATCCGCGATCAGCTCGTCGTCCTCTCTCCCGCCGACGGGATCGTGCTGACCCGTTTCGCCGAGCCCGGCGAGGTGATCGCCGCCGGCGTGCCGGTCGTTTCGATCGGCCTCGTGCGGGAGCCGTGGATTCGCGCCTACGTCGGTGAGCGCTATATCGCGCGACTGCGGGTGGGTCAGGACGTGCGCATCCGCGTCGATGGCTATCCCGACACCGCGTTCGCCGGCCGCATTACGGAGATCGCTCTGCGCGCCGAGTTTACGCCGCGCGCGGCGCTGACGGAGCGCGAGCGGGCCGATCTCGTGTTCGGCATCAAGGTCGGAACCGACGGCGGCGGCGGGCGGCTCAAGGCCGGGCTCCCGGTCGAGGTGGAGATTCCGGTGCAGCCGTGATCGATTCCGCGGTCGAAACCCGCCATCTCACGCGGCGGTTCGGTTCGATGGTCGCAGTCCGGGATTTGAATCTCACGATCGCGAAGGGCGAAGTCTTCGGCCTGCTCGGCCCCAACGGCTCGGGCAAGACCACGACCATTCGCATGCTGTGCGGCCTGCTCGAGCCCTCCGAAGGGACGGCGATCGTCGCCGGCGTGGACGTGAGTGAAGCCCCCGATCAGATCAAAGAGCGCATCGGGTACATGTCGCAGCGCTTCGGCCTGTACGAAGACCTTACCGTCGCCGAGAACATGGACTTCTACGGCGGGATCTACGGGCTGAAAGGCGCGGGGCGGCGGGGACGGATCTCCGAGGTCGTGCAGTTCCTCGGCCTGGACCGCCGGCTGCATCAGATGGCCGGCACGCTGTCGGGCGGTTGGAAGCAGCGTCTCGCGCTCGCCTGCGCGCTGATGCACGGACCCGCCGTCATTTTTCTCGACGAGCCAACGGCCGGCGTCGATCCCGCGGCCCGGCGCGCGTTCTGGAGCACGATCAAGACCCTCGCCGCGCAGGGCACGACGGTCATCGTGACGACGCACTACATGGACGAAGCCGGCCGCTGCGGCCGCGTCGCGCTCCTCAGCCAGGGGCATCTCATCGCGCTGGGAACGCCGGACGAAGTCGCCACGCAGGTGGGCGGCCAGACGCTCGAGGATGCGTTCATCATCCTGCAGGAGCGCGACGAGCGGGAGCCCGAGACATGAAGCGATTCGTCCCGATGTTCCGCAAAGAGCTGATCCAGATGCGGCGCGATCGCGTCACGCTGAGCATCATGATCGGCATTCCGGTGATTCAGTTGATGCTGTTCGGCTTTGCGATCCAGACCGATGTGCGTCATATCCCCACGGTCGTCCTCGACGAGTCCCGCACGCCGACGAGCCGGGATGTGATCGCGGCGTTCGAGAACACGGGCAACTTCCGAATCGTGGCGCACGTGGACGGGCGCGTCGAGCTGGACGAGTGGATCGCGCGCGGGGACGCCCAGGCGGGGATCGCGATCCCGCACGACCTGCCCCGCGACCTGGCCCGCGGCACGACCGCGACGATCCAGGTCATCGTCGACGCCTCTGATCCGCTTTCATCGCAGGCCGCGCTCTCCGCCGCGGCGGGTGTGGCGCAGGTCCGCAACTTGGCGATTCTCTCGGCGGGGGCGAACCGCCGTACCCTCCCGCTCGAGACCCGTGTGCGGCCCCGCTACAATCCCGGCCTCCGCAGTCCCAACTACATCGTTCCCGGGCTGGTGGGAGTCATCCTGACGATCACGCTGGTCCTGGTCACGGCGATGGCGATCGTCCGCGAGCGCGAGCGCGGCACGCTCGAACAGCTCATCGTCACGCCGATCACCAGGACCGAGCTGATGCTCGGCAAGATCGCCCCGTACGTCGGCGTCGGGCTGGTGCAGATGACGACGGTATTGCTGCTGGGACGATTTGTGTTCGACGTCCCGCTCACCGGCAATGTGCTGTTGCTCTACGGCATCGCGTTCATCTTCATCGTCGCGAGCCTCGCCCTGGGATTGTTCATCTCGACGCTCGTGCGCACCCAGCAGCAAGCGATGCAAGCCAGCTTCTTTTTCGTCCTGCCCAACATCCTGCTGTCCGGCTTCATGTTCCCACGCCAGGCGATGCCGGTCGTGTTTCAGTGGATCGGCGCGTTGCTGCCGCTCACGCATTTCCTCAGAGTGCTGCGGGGAATCCTGCTGAAAGGGGTGGGCGTGCCAGAGCTGTGGAAGGAAATGCTCATCCTGATGACGTTCGCGTTGGTGCTGATTGCGCTATCGGTGCGGCGGTTCCACAAGACGCTCGACTAAGCCTCGCCGACCACCGCCACGCGGTCCACGGCAGTCGTCTTGGCTCGCTGCAAGGCTCCTTCAGCCAGCGTGAAGAGGTCCTCGGGACGCAGCGCTTGCACGTGCGGATAGCCGACGACCCCTGCTGAGATGGAAGGAGCCGTCGCGGGCGGGAGATCGGCGAAGGTGTGCCGGGCAAAGACCTGCCGCAGGCGCTCGATGAAGTGACGACCGCCGGCCCCGTCGGTCTCGGGCAGCACGCACGCGAACTCGTCCCCGCCATAGCGCGCCACGAAATCCGGCGCGCGCAGCTCCCGCTGCAGCATCGCGCCGATCTCGCCCAGCAGGCGGTCGCCGGCCGCGGGGCTGAGCCGGTCGTTGATGTCGCGAAGCCGGTCGATGTCGATCAGGACGAGCGAGAAATGCAGCGAATAGCGGCGCGCCCGCTCGAATTCGTCCCGGAGCCGGCGGTCGAGCGCGTCGAGCGACGCGCAGCCGGTGAGCTCGTCGGTGGTGCCCGCATTGACCTGGCGCCGGTAGATCGCGGAGCGCCGCTCTTCATTCTCCAGGACGCGGGCCGCGGCCTGCGCGATCGTGTTGGCGAACGCCACGTCCGCGGAGCGCAATTCAGGCTCGCCCTTCTCGGTTCTCAGGAAGAACACGCCGGCCGCCCTGCCCTGCACGAACACCGGCAGCGCAACCGCCGACTGCACGTTGACCTCGACCTGCTGCTCGCTCCATTGCTGCCGGATCGAGGCGAACAGCGGGTGCTCGTGGACGTTGTGAATCACGACCGGACGCTCCGTCCGGATCGCTTCCTGGATCTCGGGATAGCGGGAAAGATCGACCCGCAAGTCACGAATCGCCGGATTCTCGTACACCGCCACGACCCGGCCCTTGTCGTCACCCGGTGACGTGAGGACGAACGAGCAGTGCGACAGGCCGAACGCCTGGCCCACGCGGCGCACCAGTGTTTGAAAGATCTCGTCCGGCCGCAGGGCCGACGACACTTCCTGGAAGATGTCGAACAGCAGATCGCGGGCCCGCAGCGCTTCCTGGGCCTCGCGCGTTTC
This sequence comes from Gemmatimonadales bacterium, assembly GCA_035573235.1. Lineage (GTDB taxonomy): Bacteria > Gemmatimonadota > Gemmatimonadetes > Gemmatimonadales > GWC2-71-9 > 20CM-2-65-7. The sequence continues at coordinate 1,038 of DATMZX010000236.1, read as the reverse complement.
CACACGCGTCCGCATGTGCACGTCGAGGCGGGCTCGCAACTCCGGAAGATGGACCGGCGCGACGATCACGTCTCCCGCGCCGGCCAGCAGCGCCTCGGTTGCCGCGGACGCACGCCCCTCCCCCAGCAACACGAACACCGGCGCACCGCCGAAGGCCGCGTCGGTCGCGAGCAGCCGCACTTCCTCGGCGACGTTCGTGACGTCGGGACCGGGCGTGTACAGCAGCAGATCAGGTGCTGTGGAGGGCGCGGATTCGGTGACTTGAAAGCCGCCACGGACGAGGACGCGTTCCAGTCCATCCGGGCGGCTTGACGGATTACCACGCAGCAGAATTCGATGTCGAACCGATTCCGCCATGCAACGTCTCCTACGTCAGGGCGGGGCCAAGGTATAGTTCAGGCCATGAACCGGCAAGCGCGTCCCGCTCCAGAAACCCGAACGACCCGCTCGCGCATGGTCGTCCGGCAGCTGGCGGGTCGAGGGGTGAGAAACCAGCGCGTGCTGGCCGCGATGCGCTGGGCCCCGCGCGAGTGGTTCCTGCCGCCGCAGCTTGCCGCCGACGCGTACAGCGACGCTCCGCTCCCCATCGGCAACGGCCAGACGATCTCGCAGCCCTACGTGGTCGCGCTCATGACCGAGCGGCTGGCGCCGCAGCGCCGAGCGAAGATTCTCGAAATCGGCACGGGATCGGGATATCAGACGGCGATTCTCGCCTACCTCGCGAGCGCGGGAACGATCTACACGATCGAGCGACTCCCCGATCTTCTCGTGGAGGCCGAAGAGCGATTCCGCCGTCTTGGCTTGAGCAACATCGAGACGCGATTGGGCGACGGCGCGGGCGGCTGGCTCGAGCAGGCGCCGTTCGACGGCATCATCGTCGCCGCGGCGGCGCCGCGCGTTCCGGAGCCGCTGATGAGCCAGCTGGCGCCGGGCGGGCGGCTCGTGATCCCCGTTGGTGACCTCGCGGCGCAAGAGCTGGTCATTCTGGAACGGCCGACGAGCGGCGAGCACCTGGTCCAACGTGAGGCGGGCGGCGTT
>DATMZX010000235.1:0-12476 GCA_035573235.1 Gemmatimonadales bacterium | reverse complement strand
CCGCGTGCCGTGTCCGATTCGCTGGGCTCCGCACTCGTGCAGCGCCTGATGGATCGATTGCGGTCCGTCGCCTTCGCCCGCGTGACAGGTGCACGCCATGCCATGCGCGGCCGCGTACTCGAATGCCGCGCGGTGATCGCGCGCGGGAAACCCCCGCTCTGCCCCGGCGAGATCGAAGGCCGTGACCCCCGCGGACTGATACTCCGCCGCCGCGCGCGCCAGCTCGAGCGATTCACTAGGGCGTTTGGTGCGCATCCCGCACACGATCAGGCCGACCTTCGTGCCCGTTTCCGCGGACGCGCGCCGAATTCCGGCGAGCGGAGCCTCGATCGCCTGCGCCAGCGTGAGCGCCGGCCGGTGCAGCAGCGGCGAGTAGCGCACTTCGACATACCGGACGTTCTCCGCTGCCTTGTCGACGACGAACTCGTAGGCCACGCGCTCGAGCGCGGCAGCGCTCTGCAGCACCGACAGCGTGATGGAATACTTCTCGAGATACTCCTCGAGATTCTTGGCATCGCGGACCAGCATCGCTTTCGCGAGCGCCTCGGGGGTATCCGCGGGGAGCCGAACACCCTGCTGGCGGGCGAGCTCCAGCATCGTCGCGGGCCGCAGCGCGCCGTCGAGGTGCACATGCAGCTCGGCCTTGGGCCAGCGCCGCAGCGCATCCTTGTTGAGCCGGGGTTTGCCTTCTCGTTTTGCCGAGACCACGACCCGGAACACGGCACCCGCCTCGCCAACCGCATCGCCCTCGTCGACCGGACGGCCCGCGGCGTCCGTCACATACGCCGCGCTGCCGAGCAGCTGCGCGAGACCATCATCCGCCTGCGCCACCGCGTCGCGCACGCGCGCGCCGCGGGGTACGTCGACTGCCTTGTCGTTGATAAAAACCCGCATCAGTGCCCGGCGCGGTGGAAGCGCGGCTCGAGCGGCGCCTCGACAGGCTCGCGGAGCACCGCGAGGTAGCGGATCAGCGCGTCGACGTCGATGACGTCGATATCCTCGCGCGGCGCGGCGCTCAGCATCCCAAACCCGGAACCGCCCGTCGCCATGAAGTCGCTCACCACCAGCGTGTAGGTGCGGTCTTTCTCGAGGTTCTGCTTGTTGTCAAAGCGGATCCGATCGATGCGCTTGCCCGCCGGCTTCCTGGCATCGTACCACACCTCGACACCCGCGATGTGACAGTCGGGCACGCGGTCCGCGGCGCCGGCCACGCACTGCTCGAGGGCTTCCTGCAGCAGTGACCCTTTCACCGTGAGCCGCAGCAGCCGGTTCTGGAACGGCTGCACCTGATAGACCTGCCCCCACGTAACGGGACCGGCCGGGAGATCGGCGCGGATACCGCCGTTGTTCATGATCGCCGCGTCGGCACGGCCGGCGCTGCGCTGCGCGTCGGCGATCAGCCGACCGAGGCCGTACTCCTCTCCCTCGCGCTTCAACGGAAACTTGAGCCGTCCCACCGTCCGCTCGGTGATGTTCCGAACCGCCTGTTGCTGGCGACTCAGCGCGTCCGCCAGCTCCACATCCGCGCGCACCTGATCGGCGTACGGCGTCACCAGCTCGGCGCGCACCGTGCGCCGGCCGCCCGAGCGCACGAAGTCGACCACCCCGATATCGCGGCTGCTCGATCCCGCTTCGATGATCGGGATCCCGTTCACGACCGTGCTCACGCGCCGGTGCGTATGGCCCGCCACAATCAGATCGACGGAGCCGGAGTCGAGCTGCCGCGCGATGTCCAGGATCTCCCCGTGGCACGCGCCGGCCGTCCCGGAATCGCACGTCGCGCCGGCGTGGGCGACGACGATGACGAAATCGGCCTGCGCGCGCGCGTCGGGCAGGTAGCGCTTGATCGCGTCGGCGCCGTTCCCGAACGACAGCCCCTGCACGTTACGAGGCGCGGTGGTCGTCGGCGTTTCGGTCGTCGTGAAGCCGATCACGGCGATCCGCGTGCCGTATTTCGTGATCAAGGTCCAGGGCGTCACCCAATCCGGCCGAGCCGTTCCGCCGGCGGTCGTGATATTCGCCGAAACGAACGGGTACTTGGCCTCGCGCATCCGCTGACGGAGCGTGTCGATCGACCAGTCGAATTCATGGTTGCCGATCGCCGCGGCATCGATACCGATCGCCGTCAGCGCGGCCACGGTGCCGCGCCCGAACGTGACATTGGAGAGGGCGGTTCCCTGCATTTCGTCGCCCGCGTCGAGGCGCACGCTGGTACAGCCGCACACGCGCCCGAGACTGTCGAGCCACGGTTTGAGCGCCGCAACGCCGCCGACGGGCCGGCCCTGCGACCAGTCCCACACGCGCGACTCGAGCTGCCCGTGGAGATCCGCGATCGTCATCACGCGCAGCAGTGTGCTGTCCCGCGTGCGCACGACCGGCGGGGCCGCCTGCGCCGCCATGGTCATGAACGCGGCACGCGCGGCGGCGCGGGCCGAGTCGGGAATGATCGCCCAGCTCGGCTTGAGGTACGCATTCGGCTGGATCGTGCCGGCGCGGCGGATCTCGTTCACCAGCAGCTCGCGGATGTCCTCGCCCTTGTCGTACACGACCGGCGCGCGCGCCAGCATCGAATAGCCGCCACCGCCGGCCTGCCGATAGCTGTTTACCGCCATGGTGAAGGTGTCGGTGGGCTGAACGAGCTTCCCCCCGTACCCGAGGCCGCGAATCCGCTGACCCGGCAGGCGCGTGAGGTCGATGTTGTACACGACCCCGCTCACGACGTCGAAGTTGTATCCGGCAACGCTGTCGTTCAGGATCGGCCGGCCAGGCGCGTACGACTGGTAGTAGAGCGCCGAGTGCTCCAGAAAGTCGCGCAGCTGCTGTCCCGAAATCTTCACCGCGCGCAGCGTGTTCTCGTACGGATAGATCCCCGACACGTCGCGCTGGTGGATCTCTCCCTCGGGCAGACCGGTCTGCACGTCGAACGCCGCCGCCGCCGACAGCTGCGCGCCGGCCTGACGGCGCTGCACTTCATTGATGAAGTCGAGGAGGGGCGTGTCCTGCGCGCGTGCCAGGCGCGCGTCGAACCCAGGCAAGGCTTTGCCGATCGGCGTTCCCGCCCAGAGCCGGGCGGCCCCCTGCACGGCATCGAAGCGGCGCGCAAAGCGCTGTTGCTCGGCGACGCTCGCGAGTGGGATCAGATCCGACTGCACGCGGGTCACGCGGTAACGACCGGCCGCGGCATCGCGCTGGAACCAGACGTGGATGACGGCGAGGCTCTGCGCCCAGTTCTTGGGCTGCACGAAATGCACGCCGTTGATCACGGTATCGCGGATCTCGCGATGCGTGTGACCGACGATCACGATGTCGGGCTTGGGATTCAGCGACGCCAGTGCCGCCGCGTCATTCTCGACGCCGACGCCGGTCGTGTCGTAGCTCGACTCCCCGAACCCGCTGTGCGCCAGGACGATCTTGAGATCCGCGCCCTGCAGCTGCGCGAGCGCGGCCGGCGCCGACGCGGCAATGCGGCGCACGGTCGCCTTCCCCGCGAGCTGACTGCGATCCCACAGCATGACGCCCGGCGTCGTGAAGCCGGTGACGCCGACCTTCACGGGACCGCGCTGCAGGATCTGCGTCGGCGGGAAGAGCGGCGCGCCGGCGGAGTCGACGACGTTTCCGGAGACATAGCGGTAGGTGGCCTGCGCGGCCGCCTTTTTCAGGAAGTCGACCCCGAAATCGAAGTCGTGATTGCCCGGTGTGACGACGTCGTATTGCAGCGTGTTCAGGGCATCGACGATCGGCTGCGGCTGGCGGCTGTCGTAGCGCCCGAAGTAGGTCGCGAACGGATTGCCCTGGAGCAGATCGCCCGCGTCGACGAGCACGACGATGCCGGGGTAGCGGGCCCTGAGTGTCTCGAGTGCGGTCGCGGCGCGGGACAGCCCGCCGGGCGCGACGGCGTCGCGAACGTAGTCCCAACCGAGGACCCGGCCATGCACGTCGGTGGTCGCGACGATGACGACATGAGCGGAATCGGGTGCCTGCGACGGCGACGCTTGCGTCGCAAGCGTCATCAGGAGTGCGGACAGGAAGTGCATAGTCCGCACAAAATACAACCTTGGAGGCTGTTGCGGGTTAGGGAGGCCCCGGGTCTCTTTCCTCTATATGCAGCTGCTGATTGTCCGTCACGCCATCGCCGAGGAGCGCGAAACGTGGGCGCCGCGCGACGACTCGCTGCGGCCCCTGACGGCAGACGGAAAGAAAAAGATGAAGGAGAGCGCCAAAGGACTCCGGGCGCTCGTGCCCAAGCTCGATGTGCTCGCGACGAGTCCGCTCACCCGCGCGCTGCAGACGGCGCAGATCCTCTCGAAAACGTACGAAAAGCCCGAACCGACCGTCGCCGACGCGCTCTCCCCCGGCCAGCGTCCCGCCGCCGTGGTCGCCTGGCTGCGCACCCAATCCGCGCACAAGATCGTCGCGGTGGTCGGGCACGAGCCCGGCCTGGGTTCGCTCGCGACTTGGTTGACCGCGGGGATCGAGCGCTCATTCCTCGATCTCGGCAAAGGTGGCGCCTGCCTCATCGACCTGGCGGAGCGAATCGAGGCGGGGGAGGCGATGCTCGCCTGGGTGCTGCGTCCAAGCCAGCTGAGGAAACTCGGATGATGGCTCCTGCCATCGCGCGGCGGCCGTGTTGCCGTCGCGGCCGCCACGCTCAGGTGGAGCCCTCCTCCGGCACCTTCCGCCCCGCCGCTCCCTTGGCACCCCGGCGCGTTCGTGAGGCCGTCGCGGCCCGTCTCGACTCGCGTTTGTGCTCCTTGCCGTTGCGCCGCAGCACCGGGACAAAAAGCCGGCGGCCACCCTGCTCCACGACTTGCGCCGAGCCTCGGGCAAAGCTGTGCAGCGCCGTTTGGGAGCGCACGGGCGGCTCGCCCTCGCGCGCGCTGACGCGCGCGTAGGAGCCGTCGGCGTTCTGCACGCGCGCTTTCACGTTGTCACCCAAAATCGTCGGCAGGATCCGGTCGCAGATGCGCGCCTTGAGCTGCGCGTCTTCGACCGGGAACATCACCTCGATGCGGCGGAAGAAGTTGCGCGGCATCCAATCCGCGCTCGCGAGGAAGACCTCCGGGTTTCCGCCGTTTCCAAAGAAAAAGACGCGGCTGTGCTCCAGGAACCGGTCGACGATGCTCGTGACGCGGATGCGCTCCGACACGCCGGGCAGCCCGGCGCGCAGGCAGCATGTGCCGCGAATGACGAGATCGATCTGCACACCGGCCTGTGAGGCGCGGTACAGCGCGTCGATCACCGATGTTTCCACCAGGGCGTTCATCTTTACGATGATCCGCGCCGGACGGCCGGCCTCGGCGTGGCCGCGCTCGCGCTCGATCAGCGCGATTACGCGCTCGCGCAGCGCCACCGGCGCCACCACGAGCTTGCGCCAGCGGCGGCGCTGCGAATAGCCGGTGAGCAGATTGAACATCTCACTCACGTCTTCGCCGAAATCGGCGTTCGCCGTGAAGAGCCCCATGTCGGTGTAAGTGCGCGCCGTCGTCGGGTTGTAATTCCCCGTCGCAAGGTGCACGTAGCGGCGCAGCCCGCTCTTTTCGCGGCGGACGACGAGCGCAGCCTTGCAGTGAGTCTTGAGCCCCACGATCCCGTAGACGACGTGGACGCCGGCCTGCTCCAGCTCGCGCGCCCACACGATGTTGTTTTCTTCGTCGAACCGTGCCTTGAGCTCGACGAGCGCCGTGACTTGTTTGCCGTTCTGCGCGGCGCGGGCGAGCGCGGAAATGATCGGACTCGCGCCGCTCGTGCGGTACAGCGTCTGCTTGATGGCGAGCACCTGCGGATCGTCGGCGGCGCGATCGATGAAGTCCACCACGGCGCCGAACGATTCGTACGGATGGTGGACCAGGACATCCTGCGCGCGAATCACGTCGAACGGGTTGTCCCCGCTGGCGAACGCCGCCGAGGGACGCGGCACCAGGGGCTCGTCGCGCAGCGCGCGGAAGCCTTCGCCGCGATGCAGCGCCATGAGTGCCGTCAGATCGACCGGGCCGTTGACGCGATAGACGTCGCGCTCGCGCAGATCCAGCGCGCTCATGAGCATCTGGGCGAACCGCTGATCGCCGGACGCGAGAATCTCGAGCCGCACCGCCTCGCCGAGGATGCGCTGCCGCAGCGTCTCCTCGATCGTCTGCAGCAGATCCTCCGCCTCGTCCTCGTTGATCGCAAGATCGGTGTTGCGCGTGACGCGGAACACCGTGTGCGCGAGCACGCGGAACCCGCCGAACAAGTCGCCGAGGTGCGACGCGATGATTTCCTCGAGCAGCACGAACCGCATCTGCTCGGGGGGCGTGCCCGGTAATGCGACCACGCGGTCGAGCAGCGCCGGCACTTGCACCACACCGTAGAGCTGCTGGCCCGTATCCTGGTTTTCGACCAGCAGCACGATGTTGAGACTCTTGTTGTGCACGTGCGGAAACGGGTGCCCCGGATCGATCGCGAGCGGCGTGAGCACCGGATAGATCTCGCGCGCGAACAGTTTGTCGAGGTATTCGCGCTCGGCCGGCTCGAGCGATTCGAGCGCGATCCGCTGAATCCCCGCGGCGGCCAGGCCCGGCAGGATCTCCGTGTCGAGCAGCCGGTGCTGTTCGGCGACCAGGGCGTGCACGCGCGTTTCGATGCGCGCCAGCTGCTCGAGCGGATCGAGCCCATCCGCGCCGTAGTCCTGCGGCTCGATGCCGGCGTACAGCTGCTGCAACAGCCCCGCCACGCGGACTTCGAAGAATTCGTCGAGGTTCGAGCTGAAGATCGCGATGAACTTGAAGCGCTCGAGCAGCGGATTCGTCGCGTCCGCCGCTTCTTCGAGGACGCGCGCGTTGAACTCGAGCCAGCTCAGCTCGCGATTGAGATAATGATCCGGCGCAAACGCCGGTTGATAGGACGTCGCCATGCGCTCAGCTCGCCGCCAGTCTCAGCTTTGGCGCGCGCTTCTCGGCCTCGCGCACCCACACGAAACGCGGCTCCAGATCGAAGGCGCGCTGGAACAGCTCCGACTTCCGCTCGGCGTCCCAGATCTCGACGCGCGGATCGGTGCGGGCGTGCACGGTGAACTCGACGTACCCCCGATGCAACGAGGCTTCGACCGCGCCGATGCGCTGGGTGTGCGTGCGATCGAGCCCGTCCGCGACGCGTAGAATCCCCGCGAGGCCCCGCACCAGCCGGCGATCGGCCCGTTCCAGCCGCGCGAACGCGCTGTGACGCTTGGAGGGAAACGCCTTCCGATGATAGCGCGCCACGCAGGCGATGATCTCGAGCTCTCGCTGGGTGAATCCCTGCAGATCGCCGTGCAGGATCAAATGGTAGGCGTGCTTGTGGTGCTTCGCGTGATTGATCACGTACCCGATGTCGTGCAGCAGCGCCGCGGCCTCGAGCAGCTCCCGCCCTTCGGCCGGGATTCCGAACCGGCTCGCGAGACCGTCGAACAGGTGCGTCGCGAGCTGGGCGACCTGCTCGGTATGGCGCTCGCTGGAGCGGCACTGACGGGCGAACGCGCGCGCGGACTCGAGGCGGTTGGGCCGGCGCACCGTATCCGCTTTCTGGCTCGGCTGGAGGTCCGCGATCATCGCGAGCAGCAGCCCATCGCGCAGGCCGCCCTCGTTCACGAGGATCTGCTGCGTGCCGAGCCGCTTGGCGAGACGCGCGACCGCGGCGGCGCCCGCCACGATGATGTCGGCGCGCTTGGGATTGAGTCCCGGGATTTCCCGCCGCTCCGCCAGCGGCGTGGCGCGCAGCCGGTGGAGCAGATGCACGACATCGGCGCGCGACATCGCGTAGCCCTGTACGCCGCGTTCGGTGCCCTCGCGCTCGGACTGCGAGAGCGCGGCGAGGTTCGTGAATGTGCCGCCGCTGCCGATCATGATCTCGGGATGGAAGGGCGGCTTGCGGAGTTGTTCGTCGAGGGCCCGGTCGATTCCCTTGCGCAGCTTGCGCCAGCGCTTGGGCGAAAGCGGCTCGGCTCCACCATATCGCTCGGTGAGCCGCACGGCGCCGAGCGGGAGCGTGAACACTTCGTCCACCACCGCTCCGGCCGTGAGCGTGACTTCCATGCTGCCGCCGCCGATGTCGACGATCGCGACCGAACGGCCCGCGAGGTCGAAATGATGCAGCGCGCTGCGCAGCGCGAGCTGCGCTTCTTCTTCGCCGGAGATGATCTCGACGCGCAATCCGCAGCGACGCCGGATCTCCTGGACGAATGTCTTGCCGTTCGTGGCTTCGCGTACCGCGCTTGTCGCCACGGCCCGCAGCTCGTCGACCTCGAATCCTTTCGCGATCGTTTTCATCTTCGCGAGCGCGGCGAGCGAGCGCTCCATCGGCTCATGCTGCAGCCGGCCGCGCGCAAACAGCCCGTGGCCAAGCCGCGTCATCTCGCGCTCCTCCTCGAGCACCCGATAGCGGCCGTCCGGCTCGACCTCGGCTACGACGAGCCGGATCGAGTTCGTGCCGATGTCGATGGCACCCAGTCGGATGGACTGTGGACTGCGAGGTGTGGAGGGCATACCCGGGTAAGCTACCGCCACCCAGAAGGCCTCGTCGAAACGCGAATTGTCACGAACTGGCTACATTCATGTAACCACGTGGTCTTACGCTCGTTGGATGCATTGCGACCGAACGGGGTGCGGGTAGTTTGCACCCGACTCGCGCGACGCCCTTGGGCGCGAGCCATGCATATGATGTCAAAGGAGAATCTGTGACTTCGCGGACGGTCGCCGATCTGCTCGTGACGCTCGCCGAGCCCACCCGGTTGCGCATCGTGAATTGTCTGTCTGCCGCACCGCTGTTCGTTGCCGATCTCTCGTCGATCCTCAAACTCCCCGATGCGACCGTGAGCGAGCACATGGACGTGCTCGAGTCGCTGGGTGTCGTCCGGCCATACGAAGTCGTTCCCTACGTGCTGTACACGCTCGCGACGTTGCCCGGCCCGCGCGATCGCCTCGTGCGCTCCGTGCTCGACGCGCTGCGCACCGATTCGGGCGCGCAAGCGGAACGTGTCGCCGCGCTCGGCCGTTCACGCGCGCGTCTCGAGACGCGCGTCCGGGGAGCGGCCGTCATGAATGCCTCCTGAGTCGACGCAGCCCCACCGCATACTCGTCGTCGATGACGAGCCCGACATCACGGCGCTCGTCGCGTACCATCTGGCGAAAGAAGGCTATCGGGTCACGACCGCCGGGACCGGCGCCGACGCGCTGCGGTCGGCGCGCGAAGAGCGGCCCGACATGGTCGTGCTCGATCTGATGTTGCCGGGACACTCGGGCTTCGAGGTGCTGGCCGAGCTGCGGCGTCGAGAAGAGACGCGCGACGTGGGGGTGCTGCTGCTGACCGCGCGCAAGGAAGAGCCCGACCGCATCAAGGGTCTCTCGCTCGGCGCGGATGATTATCTCTCGAAGCCGTTTTCACCCAAAGAATTGGTGCTGCGCGTCGGCGCGATTCTGCGGCGGCTCGCCGCGCCGCCGGTGGCCGCCGGCGGGCGCCTCGTGGGCGGTCCGATCGTGCTCGACCGCACGGCGCACCGCGTGACCGCGAATGGCAAAGACGTCGAGCTCACCGCCACCGAGTTCAAGCTGCTCGAGCGCCTGATCGAGCGGCGCGAGCGCGTGCAGTCGCGCTCGCAGCTGCTCGAATCGGTGTGGCAGGCCCAGCCCGACATTCAAACGCGCACCGTCGACATGCACGTCCAGCGGCTGCGCACCAAGCTCGGCGAAGCGGGCGACTGGATCGAAACGGTCCGCGCCGTCGGCTACCGTTTCCGCGAGCCGCCGCAAGCCGCGCCGCCCGCCAAAGCCGCCAAGTCCGGAGCCAAGCGCCGCCCATGAAGCTCTCCACGCGGCTGTTCGCGAGCATTGCCCTGCTCGTGGCCGCCGCGGTAATCGGATCGATCGTCGCCACGGATCTGCTGTTGCGGCGACACCTCAAGCAAGAGATCGCGCGCGAGCTGCAGCGCGAAGCGCAGCTCTTGACTGCCGTGGTTCCAGCCGACTCCGCAACCTGGGCCGACTTCGCGAAGCTCGCCGGCGCGCGCCTGGGACGGCGCGTCACGCTGATCGATCCGGAGGGCCACGTGCGCGGCGATACTGAATTCGACCGCGCCTCGCTCGCGCGGCTGCAGAACCATCGCGATCGTCCCGAAGTCCGCGCCGCGCTCGACTCGGCCCCCGGGGGGGGCGTGGGCATGAACGAGCGGCTGAGCGCGTCGACCAACGAGCCACAGATGTATGTCGCGGTGCGCGGTGGGCCACCCGGCCTGGCGGTCGTGCGAGTCTCGACGACCCTCGTCACCGTCGACACGCAGGTCCACGCGGTGCAACGGGCGGTCGCGCTCGCCGGATTGCTGATGCTGCTCGCGGCCGGGGTCGTGGCGTGGCTGATCGCGCGGCTGCTCGCGCGCCCGCTGCTGCGCATCGCCGACGCCGCGCGCGACATCGCCGCCGGCCGGCCCGCGGAGTTTCCCGATCTGCAAGTCCCCGAGCTCGCGAACCACGTCGATGCGCTGCGCGCGATGCATCACGAGCTCGAGCGTCGCTTCGAGGACCTGCGACGGGAGCGGGAAGAATCGCGCACGCTGGTGGAGGCACTCTCGGATGGCGTGGTCGCCGCCGACCGCCGCGGCCACATCATCTCGACCAACGCGGCCGCGCTGCGCCTGCTCGGCTATGAAAAGGGCGAGACGCTGCCGCCACTCGGTGAGCTGTTCCACGACCGCCCGCATCGCGCCTTGATGCGCGAGGTGCTGTCCGGCGCGACGGTCGGAGGCCGGGAGCTTCGGCTCGGTGGCCGCATGGTCGTGTTCTCCGCCCGACCGCTCGAGGAGGGCGGCACATTGCTGGTGTTGAGCGACGTGACCGACCTGCGGCGGCTCGAGACCGTGCGCCGGGACTTCGTGGCGAACGTATCGCACGAGCTCAAGACGCCCCTGACCGCCATCGCGGGCTACGCCGAGACACTCGCGTCCGAAGCGTCCGACGTGCAATCGGTCGGATTCGCGCAGACGATCGTCGCGAACGCGCGCCGCATGCAGCGGCTCGTCGACGATCTGCTCGATCTCTCCCGCATCGAGTCAGGCGCGTGGGAGCCGGAGCCGCAGCCGATCGGCGTGGAGGCGGCCGCGCGCGAGGCGTGGGAGCCGTTTACCGATCGCGCCGCCGAGCGGCGCATCGCATTCGAAACCGCCACGAACTCGGCCACGATCAACGGCGACCCCGAAGCGCTGCGGCAGATCTTCACGAACCTGTTCGACAACGCGCTGCGGCATACGGCCGCGGGCGGCCGCATTCGTGTCGCTACCGAGCGCTCGGGGGTCGATACGCTGGTGCGGGTCACCGATACGGGTTCCGGCATTCCCGCCGATCAGCTGCCCCGCATTTTCGAGCGGTTCTACCGCGTCGACCCCGGTCGCTCCCGCCAGGAAGGCGGCACGGGACTCGGCCTGTCGATCGTGAAGCATCTCGTGGAAGCGCACGGCGGGCGCGTGGACGCGGAGAGCGAGCTCGGGCGCGGAACCACTATCGTCTTGTATTTCCCGCACTAAGCCGTTGACAGGACTTCCGGCACCGGTTGCACGGCCGGTGTTCGGATGCCAGGTAGCCGAGGCCCGTATGGCTCGGCTATCTGCGTTGTTACACGGCTGTGACATTCGCAACTTAGATCGGTGATGGACGCCTTCCAGCTTTCAGCAGCTTCAGAAGTCCAACTACCACCCAGTCTTGAGGAGTAACCGTGCACGCAAGACTACTGGCCGCACTATGCGCGCTGGGTATCACCGCCGTTCCGCTGGCTGCTCAGTCGCAGAATCCGCAGGCACCGCAGATCACCGTCGGGGGCCTCGTCTACGGACAGTACCTCTACCAGCTGAAAGACAGCCTGGGCGCGGGCAATCAGAATCAGTTCTCGATTCAACGTGCCTACCTCACCGTGCTGGGGCGGTTCAACGGCGGGATCTCCACACGCCTCACGACCGATATCGCGCCCACCGGGGCCGGCAACCAGCAGATCCGCCTGAAGTACGCCTTTCTCGGCTGGACGCCGAACAACGGCAATCTGACCTACAAGTTCGGGCTCACGCAGACCCCCTACGTCGATTGGGAAGAGACGCTGTGGGACTACCGGATGCAGGGCCCGATCGCCGTGGACCGCAACGGCTACATGAGCTCGTCCGATTTCGGCGCGGGCGTGGATGGGCACTGGAACAGCGAAGCGGTCAACGGATCGTTCCTGTTCTTCAACGGCGAAGGGTACTCGGGCGGCACCGGCGACAATCATAAAGACGTCGGCGCGCGCGTATCCGTCCGTGTTTCCAAGACCAATGATGCGAGTCGCGTCGGCGGGCTGCGTCTCACCGGCTACGCGGGCCTCGGCAAGGCCACCGGCGGCGCCGACCGCAACCGCTACATCGGCACCGCGTCGTACCGGACGCAGCAGTTCACGCTGGCCGCCGAGTTTGTCTCGACGAAAGACGCCGCCATCACCGGCAGCATCCTCAGCGC